>JADJYF010000008.1 GCA_016719885.1 Pseudomonadota bacterium
GGTTCGATTTCACCAGCGGAAAGCATATCTTCGATACCTGGGATGATACGCTCGAGCAGACGCGAACCGCGGAATATGTCGCGACAAGCGATGCAAATCTGCTGTTCCGGTTTGCGCGGCTTACTCGCAACAACGCGGAAAACTAGCGCCATTCCGTCTCGAATTTGTACACGTCGGCCACGTCGTACACGAACGACAGTGGAACGCCGGTGTGAATGGCCAATCGCCGGGGCATACCCAGCGACCAACACTGCGGCCTCTACGTCACGCCGTACAAGCAAGCGGTTGCGGATGACAAGCAGCGATTCGACAAATCACCTTCTCCCACTCACTGGTATCGTAATTTCACGCCTTCCATTCGCGACGCCATAGTTTCCGGCAATAAGCTTGTAGCTTTCCGAACGCGTACTCATTCAACACCACACTGCTGCTCCACCGAGCGGCGCTGCGGCGGTTCGTCACCGAAGCGCAATGCGTACATCTGCGCGGCTTTCAGCCGCAAGCCGTCGTCGAGCGCGGACCGGGCCTGATGGAGCAACTTGTCGGCACGCGCACCACCGGGTTGCCCGGCTGAGTAGAGTCGACACCGGCTTCCCCGGTCCACACCAACAAAGGTGCCCACGCGTGCAGATAAGCACAAGCTGCATGCGAGACGCGCGTACCTGGCCCGCATCAAGCACGCTACACCACCGACCGGATATGGGTGCGAACGCCGGAATGTCGGCCGCGACGAACGCCCCATCAAGCACATCGAGATTGCCACGCTCATTAGAGAACCGACAAGCGATCCCGATGGTTATGGGTTTGAGTGGGTGGGAACTTAGCGGATCCGGCATAGGCGGCTACTCACCCTCAAGGCGCACCATCTTCGACAATTTCAGGGCGTGAAGACCTCTTCGGCCAGCGGTTTCGGCCGAAAACGACCCAGGCGCAAGCCTGTCGTGCTCGTCAAGCAACAGCACGCTCACTCTACCGATGCCCCCACAACCTAACCGCTGGACGGTAGTGTGCCCCCCTCGTCGTCCAGCAATATGTTCGTGTCGAGTTCCGGCGCCAGGGCCGGCAAACGACCGAAACCGAGCGTCTGCGCATTTCGCCTCACTTGAGGAGCGATGGACCAGAAGGCCTAGCCCCACTTGGCCTTGCCATGACCGATGCCGGAAACCAGCGTCGCTTTCGCTTGCCCGGATCGCTCACGCTGAGACGCCCTTCATAAAGCACCGAATACACGCGGATGTTGATGCCATCATGCCGCCGCCCGATCAACATCTGGTCTTGCGAGAGGCTAACGTCTGGATTGGGCCGCCCGCTGGGGCTCTGTGCAAAACTGAAGTAATCCACCGTACCGGCAGCAAGCAACGCAAAGCCGTGCTGTTCACCCTTACGCACGAGCCACGCTATCTGGGCATCGGGTGTCACTAATCCCGTCCGCTTACCCTGCGCGGTGTTGCGAGGATTGGCCCCGCATCCGGAAGCGGAACGTCTGCCTTTCCGCCAGGGTGTCCAGCGACAGTTTCTGCGCGGGTCTAGCTGCCAGGTCGGCGTGGGCGAGCCGACCGGATGCTGCCAAGCTGGTCAGTCCGGCGTCGATGGAGATTGAATCAACACGCGCGGCCGGCCTTGCGCGTCGGATTCCGGTTCCAACCGCCACAACAGTGCTCCAGGTGGGCGGATGCGTATCGCGGGGAAAATACGCGCAGCAAAGTGTGGCGTGCATCTGGTAGGATCGGCGAGATCGCGTCGCGCCACTTTGCATCGTGGGTTCAAATGGATTCTATACAGCAACATCGCTCGCCCCCCCACCCAGCGTGACCCATTCAGAACACACATAGCGAGCACCGAACCGGCGTTCGGCGAAAGATGACAGCGGTTGATCCATACGTAGCGCACCTCTGCCGTCCTGAGATTCGAGAGACACCAGCAACCGCTCTGGCCGCACAGATTCGTTCGGTCGCAGCGTCGCTGAAGCCCAGGGCCAGGAAGCGAGTGTGGACAGAAGCGGCGCGTCAGCGAGGGCCATTCGCCAGCAAACAGGTTCGGCTGGCACGTAGTACTTGCGTCCCAAAGCCAACGGCCAACAGGATTCTGTGGGGCGGCGCTATACACATTCCAGCAGAGCGCGATCCGGAACCTTCCAGGCCGACCAGGAATACGGCATCCCGGCAAGATGGTCGCGCGTAGTGACGGCCGTATCATGGATCTTCGATCTGTCAGCCCGGAAATAATACCCTGTGCGGTCTGGTAGTCGCGCTTCATTATGCCGGAACGGTCGTACCGCACGCCCATTGCCTAACGCTGTAAGCGGTTCCAACGCAACCCAATTTCCGCGGTCTATGCAAGGCAGCAGCCAAAGGCCCAATACGCCGGATTTGCTCGGTTCCTTCCCTGTGTCACGCTGGTCGAAGCGGCTGATAGTGCCCCACGATTGCATGGGGCCCGCCAGCCTAATAAGGAGGGTCACCTGGATCATTCCTCGACCGCAGCGAGCAGCAGCAACCAAATCGTTAAGCGGATCCTGCGTGCACCCCAGATTACCGACGTCGGCAATGGCGAGTTGAGCACGTGAGTTTGGCCTTTGCGCGGGTAGGCCTTACGCCGAGCTCGCCCGCTTTCGCCACCAGCGCCTCCGTCGATTTGCGCGTCAGCGACTCGCCAGGCTTGGCCCGAACGGCGATTTCAAAAGCGTTGGCGGTGCGTGGGGCTGCGTCGCGGCAAACGGACATCGCGGCGAATTCCGGCGGGTTATGCGCAGCGAAGCTGTTCTGTTTGCCGGTAGGTTCAGCAACCACGAAGCCCCGCAGGAAAGCATCTAACCCTTAGATGCCAAAACCGCGTCTCGCCCTGGAGATTCGCCACCAGCTTTTCCCCAATCTACAACGGCGTAGCGGTAGTAACATACCGAGTTGAATTCAATTGTCCACATCATGTCCGCGCCCGCGAAAATATCCTCCAGCAAGGGTCGTCTACTGCTGTGTACGAAATCGAACTCGCGCTCGACCGCGTGCGTCGAGATAGCATGTGCGACTTGACAGGCAGCGTGATTTTCTCAGGCATGTCCGCGAGCGTACGACCAAACAAGGCCGCGTCCACTGCCTTGCCGCCGATGAAAACCGCTTCGGAGTTGGTCCTTCACCTCTGCGGTGCGCTGCCGGCGGCATCTTTACTGAGTCTTGGTCTTGGTTTTCTTTTGCCGCGCCGTCTTCAGACTCCGGCTCCTGGGGTTCAATGATCAAACTCCAATTCCGGTCAATGGTGTCCCGCCAGCGCGGCGATCCCGTCGACCAAGGAAAAGCAAGTGCGTCTTGCTATCACTCTTGAATCTATTTTGCAATAGGAGGCGCACGTTCCGCCCCTTAGCGGGGACTTCCAACCTGGGGCCGCTTGCCAGCAAAGGCGTCGGCGATCGCCTGGTAGACACGCTTGGTGCGCACTGCCAAGTTCATCTGCACTGAAAACACCGTCGCGAACTCTGTCGGCGAAATACTCCACACCGCACGTTTGCTGCACTGACTCGACACGCGCCCCCTACGTATCCCACCAAACAACGCATCCTTGGGCGCCCCGGTATCATCACGGTTGAGGTTGGATGGTGCGTAATTCTGCCCGGGAACGTGGATTTCGACCAAAGTTCTCATGCGGCTGTCTCCGTTTCGACTTCAAACGTTTCGGTAGGGTTCAGAGTGCGGTAATACTGACGCGCCCAGGCGTTCTGTGCACACGCTTGTCATCACGGGTTCCAGATCAGCACATCATTCAGCAGCATCCGGAAGTCGAGCGGTTCCTCCTTAAGCAGCACTTGTACCTCTGTCGCAAGCGGTGCGGGAGTTGGGAGGATCGGAATCGAGCAAATGAATGAAGCGCCGCTCGGTGCTCGCCGCATTCTTCTTTTGCTGGATAGAGTGCGCATACTCTGGCAAGCGGAATAGTCGGGCTCTCTGCCCTCTCGCCAGTGTGCCGCCCACAGGCCGGCAACGAGATAATATGTCTGCCTGCGCCAGCCTTCCTCTTCCCCTCTGAAAAGGCGACATAGGCTAACTCGGAATATGATCCACGGAAGGAACGCGAGGCTACGCCTGAGCACTGCCGCACTTTAGTATCGCGCTCGCTCACCTCTTCAAGCCAAGCGATGAATTCGCTCGTAATCTCCCCGTGATTGGACTTACATTTCGTATTTTTGGATTTCCTCGTTCAATTCGCCAATCTGCTTGACGATGATGGCGCCGGCGCGCTGAAGCGCCGAATTACCCACGCGTCACTGATCGATGCCGATCCAGCGTGCAGCGCCCGGGCCTGACGCAGGGCAGCTCACACGGTTATCGGCCAGTCGAGGCGGATGAGATCAGTTCTGCATTCAGCCGTATAGCTGAGTAGCGCCTCATGAAACGCGGCCTCAGGCGTTGACCAGTACATGGCGGTAGCCGAATTCTTTCAACGAAGCGTTTGATGTCATCTTTGTCAGGACTCGCTCGCCCCCGTCCCAGCACGTCCCACACGAAACTAATGAGGGAACGTCGCGGCTCCTCCTCATTTGTCGCCATCGAACAACCAGCTGCTTCACCTCTGCTCGAATAGATCGCTCCTAACAGCGCTTCCCGTAGCACCGCGCTCCAGCCGCCAGAATTCTATTTTCGCCTTTCTGTTCAACTGCCCTAGTGCCAATATCGCACGCGGAAAGCGCGACCCGTCCATGCGCGTTAGCGTTGTTGCATGTTCGACCACTTCGGGCGAGCTTGGCGGCGTCCAGCAGCAGCAGATCGAAGTCGCTACACAGGCCGCGATCACGAAGCTGTAGAGGCATTTTTCCGTTACTTTCATCAACGCGATATCCCAACAGAAGGTCGATCCGTCCCCGGGTTCGTACTCCACGCCGGAAGCGAAAGCTAGAGTGCGCACGTCGCCGTGTTCGTCTCGCGCAGGCGCACCGATCCGGGTTCGCCAGGTGTATCGGTCTGCGTAACCAGCGATGGCGCGCTCAATCCCCTTTTAAGCAATGGCGACTCCGGGTCGCGCTCCCAAATGGCAAATCATCTCTGCGATCACCGACCCTGCGGCACCAGGCTCGTTGGCAAGGTGTCTTCCAATTGACGGCCCAGCGGTAAATCATCGCCGCTGTCGCGGAGGGGTAGTTCGGTGTGCGCGGAGTTCGCTTTTCCCCGCGCTTACTGCGAAACTCTGTGCCGCTAGCAGCCAACGCGCCGCTGAAGCTGCTGGCACTCCGCCGGGCCGTGTAACGTCTACATGATCGAAAAGCACCTTGGCGTTGTCAGCGTTGTGCTCAGCGGCTAGTACGGTCCAGGCACGCCAAGCGTTCGGTTCGAAATCGGGAATCTGAAAAAACGGATGGGTTTCATCGAACAACCAGAACCGATCCCGCCACCGTTCGAGATAGCGTCAATCCGCTCCGCTGGTTGTCCGATCTGAACCAAGCTTTTGCCTGATCGATATCAGTCGGCCCCTCCAACGCCCGGTATAGCACCGCGAGCAAAAACGATGAAGGCTGGCCGTCACAAGCGGCGAGGCGTCTTCAATCGTTGCGATATGTGTCGCTTGGATCAGTGTGTCGCGGATACCGAGCTCAACGCGCTCGCCGCTTAGCTTACGTACCGGAATCCAAGCTTCGTCCGATCGGTTGAATCGGCTTGATGAAGCGCTCGTTCCGGTTTCCTTGGTGGCGTGAACACGTCCCAGATCTTCCGAAAGCTCGACATGCCAGTCTTCGGCCCAGCGAAAGTTTGCGTCGAGCCGCAGCGGATAAGCGTTACGCAACAAGGGGCTTTGCTTCCAGCCTTCCGGACACCTCGCTCTTGCAGCCGTTTGAGGATGTTCTTGCGCGAACACTCATGGCACGCTGCACCCAGGCTCGAGCCTACAGAAATCAGGTACAAGGTCGGGGTCGAAACCGTCCGCATCAACGATCGGAATAACAATGGCCGAATCCTGTCGAGCCGCGTTCTGACTTTGAGGCTGGGGTGGACGCCGGGTTCGTCATGCGTCATACAGCGTGAAGCGGACGCCGGATTTCCATGAAGTGTCGTCCGGCAGGCCGATGATGGCCTGGTGCGCTTGGCCAATGTGGGCGTACTCTTTGCCAAGCGCGTCCTGCAATGCGCGGTCGAGGCGCGCCTCCAAGTTCTTCGGCTTGCCCTTCTCTTCGTAAACGGACGCTACCAGGGTGTCGATTTCATCCGGCAGTTGCGGAGTATTTTTGCTGTGCGGCAGGCTGTGGGTGCGAACAATAGGAGCTTCGAAGTAAATAGCGCACCACCATAGCGGCCGAGAACGAAGGAGGGGATCTTCCAACAGGCCTGCGATGATGAGGACTGCCTGGGCCAGAAGCCGCACATCGCGCGAATGTCTCCCAAAGCCGCCCAGCGCGTTGCAGGAGCAGATCGATAGCGCAAGGTCGGTGGCGATGAGGTCGAAATCGGGTCCAGGCTTTGCTCGGCACCTATGTCGCGATGAGGATTCATCGGCGCGCGCGCGCAATGGTCGTCGGCTGTGGGCGGGCCGAAGATCTGTAACACGGCGTCCTCGCGATGTTGCCTCGTATCGGCAGGAAACGGGCGCTGAAGGAGATAAATCTCGGTGCCGTCGGGCAAGCGCTTTCCGACGTTCGCGCCGTCGAACAGCAACGACTCACCGGCTCCGTAATGTCGATACAAGTCCTGGGCGCGCTGCACTGTATTGAGTCAAGAAACAGTTGTAGCCGCCGTCGACCAGTGCCCATCTAATGCGGCTTTTATCGCGGCAAGGTTCGCTTCGACAGAGCTGCACTCTGATTGAAAGCCGGCGTTCAGGCGCAGCATTGAAGGAGAGTTGTTGGACTCTCGCACCCGTCTGAAAAACCGACAGGCGCGGATAGATTGCTTCGCGCTCCGAGTGCTCTGCCCGACCAGTTCTGCGGGCTGGCGGCGAAACCGTAGCTGGAAGCGTGGCGGAAAGCAGAATGACCGACGCGCCCAAAGCCAACAGCCAACGCAGGAGGTGCAGCAGAAGCGTACCTGTATAGGCGTCATACGCATGGACCTCATCGAAAACGACGACGCGGTTCGAAAGTCCCCACAGACGCACGAACTGGTGCCGCACCGGCAAAATGGTCAAGAGCGCTTGGTCAATCGTGCCGACGCCGTATTCCGGACAACAGCGCACGCTTCTTGGGCGTGAACCATTCAACCGCGCGTACCTCGCCGCCTTGTGCGGTGTCATAAATACCGCTGGGCCTGAGCTTCTGAAAGTCGTCGTTGAGCAGTGCGCCTCCGTGCTAGTAGTTCCAAATCCAGGCGTCGGTCGCCGCGCTGGCACTGTAGGAAACTGGGCACCCGGCGGAACATGGCCCCGTCGCCACGCTCGGCAATGCGACGTAAGACCGCGGTGCCCGAAACGCCGCTGCAGTTCAAGATGCGCATAGAACGCCGCTTCAGTCTTACCCTCGCCTATAGGCGCTTCGACCAACAAAATCCGGGCTGGTCCGATGCTGACTAGCCGCTTCGGCCGTGCATTTTGCAAGGGGCGTGCCTTCACTACCGAAGGTGGCATCGAAGAGCGATAATCCTCGACCGATTGGCAGACGCGACCAACAAATACGACTTAGTGCTTCCTCAGCGTTGGCCAGGCGCGCCGCTCGTTGAACCACGCCAAAAAGATCCGATTCAGTGCTCCGGCGTGCCGAACAGGAAGAACGACTCATTTGAGCCAATCGAGTCAGCAAAACTGGCGAGGCCAGCGAACAGCATAAAGTCCGGGCCGCTCAGCGTAAGTTTGCTCGGCGGGTCGGTGAGCGCAAAGACACAAACAGGGCGTCAAAGATTGCGCGGCGCGCTCGCTGCCACCCGGATACCCCAAGTGTCCTCCCAAATGGGTTGGCCTCGATGGTCTGGATCGTCGTTGGACCTGCCCGCTCACCGTGGTGGCACCCCACGGCATCGGCTACCAACTCAGCCAATTCTTCTGGCCATTCCCGCTCGAGCAATAGCTCGCGCAGCTCACCTGGCTGACAAACGCATGACTGATTTGCGTGTGGGCTGGGCCGGTGGCGAGAGTGGACCAAATTCCTCCACTTGCATTGAAATCCCGGACATGCCTTGCGAGGTCATGGCAGGCGATGGTAACGGCAACCACGGGCGGCCTCTATTCCAGTCCACCCCTAACGCGGATGCAAAGCCGCTCGGCGTCTTTCAGGCTCACGGGCCAGGATCGCGTCAGCGCACGCGGCAACGTCGAGCAGATGAAGAACCAGCGGATGCCAACGCTCATCATCACTCCGGCTGCTTTTCGCCCAGAGAAGCTGCTCGTCACCCGTTAAGGAAATTCCCATGGCCACCTTATATCAGGTGCCAGTCTCAAAACCTGAGCCTTGCTGATTCTCACGTTGATACTGAGCAGCGGCTGATCAGGCGATGCCGCTACTGCTTCGCGCAATTCTGAGGGGGCCAGGACTTCTACCTCTGCCCCATGCTTGAGAATGTCCATCAACAGCTCACGATCGTCCGAATACGGCAGACGCAACTCATCCGGCCGTCTGCCAGCCAGCAATTTTGCTGTTCCGGATGCCAGATTTCTTCACAGACCCAGCGAGCCCGCTGGGGGGTAAAGACTAGGGTCGCGGTGGCAATTGGCTTGCCCGCGAAGATACCGTAGGCGCTGCTGAGTTCGCCGTGGAGCGACGGTTCCGGCACAGAGATGGCCGCCGAGGCCAACTGCTCAACTGAACGGATGCATTCGACGGCAAAGATGCGGAGCTTCCTTGACGGTGGCACCGGGCGTCGAGATACCAATTGTCACGGTAGCGGGCGAGCCGTTGCGGGGAGATCTCACGCGTGCTCAGCTCATCGCGCTCGCGATTGTAGTAGTCGATCCTGAGGCGGTGCCTTTGCAGCACAGCGCCTGCCACGATTTGAAAATACCGTGGGTTCTTTCGGCGCGCCGCCACGGTCAATAAGCGAATGCGTTCCGCCTCGCCCGAGCCAAGATGGCGGCTGGTAAGCAATTGATCGATGCGGGCTTGCAGGGGACGCAAATGGTCGTCGAGGAGGCCGGGCTCAAGCTTGTCCAGCAAGTGCTTCAGGGCGAAAAGAGCGAGCAGTTCGTCCGCCGTGAACCACAATCCCGGCAGCGCGAAGCGACCGTCTGTAGTGTCGTAGCGGTAGCCGTTTCGGTCTTTGTCGTGAATGAGCGGCGCGTTCCGGTTTGTCGCGCAAATCGGCGATTAACCGAGCTAGAGTGGCGCGCGCAAATCCATGCACACCTATCAAGGCGGCGCGCGGGATACCGGTGCGCCGCCCATCAAGCAGGCGGTGCAGGCGATAGAGCTCGTCGAGTTTGCTCACGCTCAGATTACGTGCTGATTCGCTTTCTACGGCCCATATCGTGATACGCCAAAATGTGCGCGACCCCGCTCACACCTCAGGGGCGACTGCGGACCCAGCGACGCGCACCGCGACGTATACATGAGTAACTTAGTTTGGAAGCTTTCTGCGCTTGTGCGCAAGCTCCAAATCCCCTAGACCATGAGAAGCGCAACCTCAGACCTTCGTTCGATGCTGCCAGTGGCTAGCCTGTGTCCGGCAGTATGTAGCACGTGTTTAGCAACAAGCTGCCCTTTTTCGAGTCCCAATAGTACGCAACGGGGACGGTTAAAAAGGGGAAGAGGAAGGTGGAACACCGAAAACAAAAAAACAATTAAAGGAACAGACAGGGAAGGAATGGTGCCGGCTGCAGGAATCGAACCCGCGACCTGATGATTACAAATCAACTGCTCTACCAACTGAGCTAAGCCGGCGAAGGGACTTATCGGGGCGCGTATTGTGGCGCGGATGGCGGCGTTTGGCTAACCGGCTAATCCGTCAGGCCTTCGACCATGGGCCTGTCGGCCTTGGCTTCGGTGGTCGCGGCGGCAGGGTCCTGGCCGTCGGTGGCCATCGCTTCGCAGGCGATGGTCCTTTGCTTGGCGGTGCTGCCGAGCAGGGTGGCGGGGACCTCGGGGGCTTCGGCGTTTTGCTCGGCGAGCCGCGCCGACAGCCAGTACAGGTCCGAGGTTTCGAAGCGGGGCACCACCACCGGCTTGTAGCCCTTCTCGTTGAGTTCGGCGAGACGCCGGTTGACTGAATCCTGCGAGCGGAAGAAGCCCAGCGAAATCGAGTTCTTCATGTCGCCGCGGCGGATGAGCAGGGTGTCGTGGATGCCGCGGTCGTGCAGTTCGGCAAGGTTCTTCTGTGCGGCGCTGTCGGAGCTCGGTTCGAGGTAGACCCAGAAGAACTGGCGCTTGCGCACGGTTTCGACGCGCATGTAGGTGGCGGCCGCATAGTCGCGCAGCCAGTCGCGCACCGCGTCGCGCGACGGCACATCGCCGAACGGGCCGATGTCCATGCACAAGTCGGCGGCCACCACGTCGGTATTCACATCGGCGGTGACGGCGGGCGGCTGGGCGGCGTTGCGCGCCACGCGCGGTTCGGGCAACGCTGGCAATTCAGAAATCAGTTTCAAAGGCGCGGCGTCGGCCGGAATCGGCTCGTGCTCGACGCTCGATTGCGCCAATTCGCGCACGTGGGTTTGATACTGCCAGGCCACGAGGCCGACGTTGGCAAGCAACAGGGCGATGGCGAGATATTTCATCAGGCGTCGGCCATGGCCAGCACCGCGAGGCCGCGCAGCACGAGATCCGGCAGATGCACGGCGGGCGCCGGCAACAGCGCTTCCATCAGGGGCGCGGCGCCGCCGGTGAGATACCAGCGAAACGCTTCGCGGGGTTCGTGCTCGGCGAGGCGCGCGGCCACGCGCTGCAGCAGGCCGCCCAGCGCATCGGTGCAGCCCAGGGAAATGGCATCGCGGGTGTTGTCGGCGAAGCCCTGCACGAGACTGAGACCATCGCTTTCCAATTGCGCGGTGCCACGCGTGAGGCTGGTGCGCAGCAGGTCCGGCCCCGGCGCGATGAGGCCGCCGAGGTGCGTGCCGTCGCTGGTCACCACGTCGATGGTGAGCGCGGTGCCGACGTCGCATACGCACACCGCGCCGCGCGCTTCGTGCCAGGCGGCGAGCGCCGCCAGCCAGCGATCGACGCCGAGCTTTTCGGGATGCTGATAGCGCGTGGTCATGCCGGCGCGCTTTCGGCACGGCAGCGCGAATTCGGGCTCGAGTTGCCAGCGCTCACGCGTGTAGCGCAGAACGTGCATGGCCATTTCGGGGCCGGCCACGTTCGACACCAGCACCCGCGACGGGCGCGCGGCGATGGCGTCCTGCCAGGCGCTGAACGGTGCGTGGTCGCGCGTGCCCAGCGCCGGCAACATGCGCGGCTGGCCGCCTTCGACCAACGCGGCCTTGATGCGGGTGTTGCCGATGTCGATGAGCAGCATGTCAGGCCCGCGACAGGTGGCCGGACACGAAGGTTTCGCGTCGCCCCTGGTGTTCGATGAGCAGGGCGCCGTGATCATCGACGCCGCGCGCGATGCCATGCACGGTGCGATTCGGCAGCTCGAGTTTCACCGCCGTGTCGACCAGCGCATCGTAGCGTCGCCACTCGTCGCGAAACACCGCAAAGCCGTCGCGCCCGAAGCGCGGCAAGGTGCGCGCGAGCGCGGTCAGCAGCACCGCCGCCAGGCGATTGCGCGATACGCCATGGCCACTGGCGTGGGTGAAATCCTGCACCGGTTGATCGATCTGCGCGCGCGCCTCGGCCGACATCGCGACATTGATGCCGATGCCGATCACCGTGCGGCACGGCCCGCCCGCCTCGGCACGCATCTCGATGAGGATGCCGGCCAGCTTGCCGCCTTCGCACAGGATGTCGTTGGGCCATTTCAACATTGCGCCGGCGACGCCGAGTTCGCGCAGGCTTTCGGCGATGGCCATGCCGACCACCAGGCTTAAGGCAGAGAACGTCGCGGGCGGCTGATCGAAGCGCCATCCCAGCGACAGGCACAGGCCACTGCCGGGCGGTGAGATCCAGCGATCGCCGCGCCGGCCACGGCCGGCGGTCTGGTGCTCGGCGAGCAACACATGACCGTGGATGTCGCCCTGGTTGAGGGCGGCGAGCAGGCGCTCGTTGGTGGAATCGGTGATGGTGACGGTGTCGATGCGCAACAGCTCACGCGCACCGTCGCCGAGTTCGGCGCGTATGGCGTCAGCCGACAGCGCCTCGAAGCCGCCCGGCAGTCTGTAGCCATGGCCACGCGAAGCGGTGATGCCCAAGCCCTGCTCACGCAGCTGCGCCACCTGGTGCCACACCGCGGCGCGCGTCACGCCGAGCGCGTGGGCGAGCTCGGCGCCGGCATGCTCGGCGCCGTCGCTCAAGAGATCAAGCAGGGCAAAAGCACGTCGCATGCGCGGACGATTCGGGCGTGTCGCGAACCGGCTGCTCAGCGCAGCAAGGTGGTCTTGTCGTGATCGAAGTCGTCATCATCGTCATCGAGCTGCTTGCGCGACACGGGCGGGATGGTGCCTTCGGCGGTGACGTCGAACACGTCGTCGATGTCCGGCACCTGGTGCGGCAGCAGGGTCGCGTCGTCCTCGTCGTCGAAGTCGCCGCTGGCGGCCGGCGGTTCGTCGAAGGAATCGGTGTTCATGAACGCGTCGAGGCTGATGTCCACGCCCTGGGTCTGGTTGGCGACGCCGGGGCTGACGGGCAGCATGGTTTCCCCTTCGCTGAATTCGTCGAACTCATCGGCGACCGGCGCGGCGGCCGGCGCGAACTGCGCAGCCGGGATCTGCATGGTGTCCTGCGCGTTGTCGTCGTCGCCGTCGTCGGTGCCATCGTCGTCGAGGCGCAGTATCGGGCCCTTCTCGATGGTGCTGTTGCTGTAGGGCGATGCGGTGACGGCGAGATCGTCCTCGTCGAAGAACGCCGACGCCTCGGCGTCGAACTCGGCCTCGGCGCGCGCGCGCGTGCCGGACAGGATGGCCGAGCGCAGGTTGACCGGCAGTTGGGTCTCGGCGGTCGCTTCGTCGACTTCATCGTTGTCCAGCGCCATGAAGTCTTCATCGTCGATGCCGCCGCCGGCGCCGGTGTCGTCGCCCGGCAGATCGGCACGGGAAGTGGCGGGCAGCGCATCCTGCGGCGAGAGGAAGGCCGTCTTGTCGCTGCCGGCGGGCGCAGCCGCGCCACCGGTCAGATCGAAGACGTCTTCATCATCGTCGTCGTCCTGGTTGGTGGCGGCGGCGCTGGCGCGGCCGATGGCGCCGCCGGCAAGCGCCGCGCTGCTGACCGCCGCGGCGGTGCCGACCATGGTGTCCAGATCGCCAACCATGGTGCGATTCATGGGGTCGGCGTAGATGGTATGGCTGGCGTGATCCATCTCCGGCACGCTGAATTCGAATTCGTACTTGTGAAAGCGCACGCGATCGCCGTGCTTGAGCGAGCGTTCGCCTTCGATGCGCTCGCCGTTCAGGAAGGTGCCGTTGACGCTGCCCTGGTCGGACAACCAGAAACCGAAATCGCGATAACGGATGAGCGCGTGACGGCGACCGACGGTCGGCTTCTCGACCACGAAGTAGTCGATGTGTTCTTCATCGGTGCCGGCGATGCGGCCGACCATCATCGGCTTGGCCGTGATCTGCATGGCATCCTTGTCGGTGATGCCGTTGATGTCCTTCAGATAGGCCTCCGGCACGCGCGGTGCGCCGCCGATGGCGCCGCTGGAAGTGACGCTGGGCGCCGGCGCGACGGCGGCGGCCGGCTGCTGCCGGCGCTTGATCAACATGAACACCAGGACGCCCGCCGCGATCAACAGCAGCAGTGCGGACCCGGCCACCAGCGCCACCCCCATTTTCGAATCGCTGTCGCGGGCGGTGTCGGCCGCGGCGGCGGCGGGCTGCTCGTGGCCGGCGCCGTGGCGGCGCCGCTTTCGGCGCTCGGCGCCGGCGTGACCAGCGGCTGACCGGGCGGCGTGGCCTTCATTTCGAGGCACAGCTGCTCGGCGGTGCTGCCGGCGGCCTTGGCCATTTCCTCGATGGAAGCGCGATCGTCGGCCGCCATTTCCGCGACACAGGCCGCGCCATCGGCGGCCGGCGGCGCTACGGCCACCGCCGGCGGCGTGCTCGCGGCCGGCGCGCTCACCACCGGCGCGGGGGTGGCGGGGGCGGCGGCGCTGGCCAGCTTGTCTTCGACCTTCTTGAAGACGCCATCCAGATCTTCCGGCTTCAGGGCACGGAAATATTCGCCGCTGGTTTTCTTGGCCAGCGACTGGATGAGAAAGAAATCGGCGTTCTCGGTGAAGGCGATGCCGAAGATGCGTATGCCGCTGTCGGCGGCGTCGGTCGCCAATTCGTCGCGCAGCCACTTGGCCTTTTCGGCGTCGACCGCCGGGTTGCCGGTATCGACGATGCCATCGGTCATGAACACCACCACCTTGGTGGCGTCCTTGCGCGCACTGCTCTTCAGTTCGTAGATGGCGCGCTCCATGCCGGCCGGTATGTTGGTGTACTGGCCGCGATAGTCGACCTTGGCAAGGGCGTCCTTGACCGCGGCGTGCGCGGCGGCGTCGACCGGCGCGAGCGGCACCGGGTAGGAGACTTTCTGATCGAACACCACCACGCCGGCGTGGGTATCGGCCGGCAAGGATGTGAAGAACTTGGTGACCGCGCCCTTGAGCAGGAAGGCCGGATCGTTCTGACGCATGCTGCCGGAGTTGTCGAGCAGCACGATGATGTCGGTGGGCGCGGCCCACAGCGGCATCGCCAACAGCAGCAATGCGATGGCCAGCACGCGACGCGCGGTGGCGCGGGCGCCGTCCCGGCGTGAAACAACGGCGCGGCTGTGCAAGGACGGGCTCATCATCGGGATTCTCCACCAATCGCGCGAGGCCGGCCACTGTCCCGGCACCACTCGCTCCAAGATCCACAATACAGGCGCGGCTCGGGCAAGCCCGCCGCCACCTGCGCCAGAACGTTATGGCAGGCGGAAACGCCGGAGCCGCAATAATGCACGGTCGCCGCATCGGGCAGCGCGCCCAGGCTCGTCTGCCATTGCTGCCGCAGCTGCTCGGCCGCGGCCAGGCGCCCATCGGTGCCGAGGTTGTGCTGCCAGCAATGGTTGATGGCGCCGGGAATGTGGCCCGCGTGTTTGTCGAGCGGCTCGACCTCGCCGCGATAACGCGGCGCGGCGCGCGCATCGACCAGCTGCGCGACGCTCGCGACTTCGTCCAGGGTCACCAATCGCGAGCGGCGCGGCGTGCCGCTGAACGCGCGCGGGCGCGGTCGCTCCTCGCCGCTTGCCGTCGCACCGCCGGCATTCACCCACGCCTGCCAGCCGCCATCGAGCACCGCCACCGCGTCATGCCCCATGTAACGCAACATCCACCACAGGCGCGCGGCAAACATGCCGCCGGCATCGTCATAGGCCACCACCTGCCGCGTGCTGTCGATGCCGAGGGCGCTGAACAGCGCCACCAGGCGCTCCGGCGCTGGCAAGGGATGGCGGCCATGGTCGGTATTGGGCGGGCCACTGAGATCATGATCGAGATGCGCGTAGCCGGCGCCGGGGATGTGCGCTTCCAGCCAGGCCAGGCGGCCGGCCTCGGGAGCCATCAGATCGTAACGGCAGTCCACCACCACGAGCGCTTCGCGACCGCGCGCGGCCGCCAGCTCGGCCACCTGAATCAGCGGTCCCGCCGCGTTGCTGTTCATTGAAGCTTCCGTGATTGGATGGGCGCCCGGTGGCGGCCGTGGCGCCACACCTGTCACTCGCAAGGTCCGCCGTGCGGCGTTACGCTGCGCATCGCGCGGTACGCCACCGACGCGCCTCACCGCTACGCATCATGCCGGCAAGACTAAGACCAAACATTACGACCGTCCAGCGCACCGGGCGGGCCCTGCTGCTGCTCGCCCTGACGCTGACGCTAGTCGGCTGCGGCTCGCTCGATTATTACCTGCAGGCGGCGCGCGGCCAGGCCGAGATCTGGCATCGTCAACGGCCCATCGAAAGGTGGCTGGCGGAGGACGGCACACCGGCGGCGGTGCGCGCCAAGCTGACGCTGGTCGAACGTGCCCGCGAGTTTGCCGGCACACGTCTCGCGCTGGCCGATCATGGCAGCTATCACAGCTATGCCGATCTCGGTCGTGACTACGTGGTGTGGAATGTATTCGCGGCGCCCGAGCTGTCGCTCGCCGCGCTGAAGTCCTGCTATCCGCTGGTCGGCTGCGTGGAATACCGCGGCTTTTTCAGCGAAGCCGCCGCGCGCTTGCATGCCGCCACGCTGCAGGTGCGCGGCTACGACACCTTCGTCGGCGGCGTGGCCGCCTATTCGACGCTCGGCTGGTTGAACGACCCGGTACTCAATACCGTGCTCCGGCGCGACGATGCGCATCTGGTCGACATCATCTTTCACGAACTCGCGCATCAACGCCTGTACATCGCCGGCGACACCACTTTCAACGAAAGCTTTGCGATGGCGGTGGCGCGCGCCGGCGTGGCACTGTGGCTGGCCGATGACCCAGCGGCGCTGGCCCGCTACCGCGCCGAACAACAGCGCGAGGCCGAGTTCATCGCGCTCGTGCAGGACACCGGCGCGCGACTGGCCAAGGTCTACGACGGCCCGCTGGCGGCGAGCGACAAGCGCATCGCCAAGGCTGCGCTGTATGCCGAACTCATGGACCGCTACCGCGCACTGAAGGCGAGCTGGGGGGGCGACAACGCCTACGACGCCTGGATGACAACCGATTTGAACAACGCCAAGCTCGCTTCGCTGGCGGCCTACCACGACCAGGTTCCGCACTTTCTTGCCCTGCTGGCGCGCTGCGGTCAGGACTTCGCGCGCTTCTACCGCATTGTCGACGCGCTCGCCGAATTGCCGTCGGCCGAGCGCACCAGCTGTCTCGGTGAGCTTGCCGGCGACGGCACGCCTGGCGTCGTCTGCAAGGCCGCGGCCGGCCTGTGATCGGCGTCACGGCCGCCGCGCGCGCATGGCTAGCGGCGCGAAGCTGTCCCTATAATGCGGCTTGACCGGGTGGCCGCGCGCCACCCGCCCATGACATGCGCACCTTGGGCAAGGCCGCCAGGGCACGCAGGGAATAACGAATCAGCCACGCAGAACCACACCCATGCTGGACCGGCTCTTCAGTAAAGCGCTATCACTCGTCATCAACGGCGAGGAGATCTCGTTTCACACCCTCGCCGAATTCGAATTCGCACTGGGCGGCCGCACCAACGTTCCGGCCACCAAGCTGGCCGATCTCATCATGCTGAGCCCCGATGAACTGAAACGCGAGGCCAAGAGCATCAAGGCGGTGGAGAAGCGCTTCGTCGACATCCTGTCGCGCTCCATCGAACAGCCGGGCGAGATTGGCCGGCTGGTACGCGAAGTCGACATCCAGGTGTTTTCCAACGACTACGACTGGCGCAGCATCTTCAAGGCCCTCAACCAGGAAGACGAAGCCTACGACGAACTGCGGCGCGTGGCGGTGGTGAAATACATGCAATACCTGCGCTCGCGGCAGGACGTCATCAAGCAGACCTACAAGGTCAAGCTCAAAAAGACCAACAAGCACAGCGCACCGCGCGAAGTGCTGTCGCCGA
This sequence comes from Pseudomonadota bacterium, assembly GCA_016719885.1. NCBI lineage: Bacteria > Pseudomonadati > Pseudomonadota > Pseudomonadota bacterium. Next base: position 17,504 of record JADJYF010000008.1, read on the forward strand.
TGGAAGAAACCAAGGATCAGTTCAAGGAAACCAGCATCTTCGAATCGATGTCGCTGGAAATGCCGGTCGAGCCGGTGCCCAATTCCGCGCTGACGCGCCTGCCGAAAGGCGAAGCGGTCAGCATCAAGCCGGCCATGAACAGCGAGTTCGACCTGCGCCTGTCCAAGCACCCGTTCCAGTTCCGTAACGGCGCGGTGCGCGAACTGGTGGATGAATTCGGACACGCGCACAAGATTGAACCCGGCAAGAACATCATCGGCCGCGATTCGGTGTGCAACATCGTGGTCGACAGCGCACTGCGCGACGTGTCGCGCATGCACCTCATCATCGAACCGCTGGACGGTGGCGTGCTGCGCTTTACCGACCTGTCATCCCACGGCACCTTCCTGCCGACAGCCTTGGTACCGCACGGCGAGAATTGACGGGCGATGGTGGAATGTCGGACCCGACCACGGGCCGGCGCTCAGCTCGAACGTCTGCGCATCATCCCCGTCAGCAATACACCCGGCGCCATCGAGAGCCAGGCCGATGGCAGCGGCACGGCATGCACGGCCAGCACGGCCTGGATATCCGCCGCGTCACTCAGCGTCACCGTGCGCGCGGTAAGGTCGAAAAAGCCGAGGCCACCGTTGTTCAATTTGCTGAACGCCGGACGATTGGCGTCGCAGGTTTCGGTGCCAAGACAGCCGCCCCAGCCGCCGACGGCCCGCACCGCGGCGCTGTCCTGCACGGTGATGTGGTCGGCGACCATCTGCACGTTACCGCCGCTGCCGCCGCCGCCGGGCCCCCCGGTACCACCGCTGTTGGTGAAGGCGTAGCTGCCGTTGGCGCCATTGGCGAGCACGGTGCCGCCGAACAGAATGTCGGCCAGGGTGCTGAACTGGATGGCGCCGCCACCGTCACCGCCCGCGCCGCCACCGAGTTCGACGCCGAAGAACATCCAGCCGCCGCCACCGCCACCGCCGGAGCCACCCACCAACGGCGCCGGCAGTTGGGAAAGCGCGGCAGTGGGGGGCGCGCTGCGACTGAAGCGGGCGGGATCTGCCGCCAGGCCCGCCGTGGCCATGCCACCCCCGCTGCCCGCGTAACCGGGCGTCGACTTGATACCGCCCGCATCCGCGTTCGGGCCGGCGTTGCCCCCGAGCACGCCACCGCCGCCGGTGGCGAGGCGACACTCGGCTGCCGTGCAATTGACGTCACCGAGACCGGCGCTGCCACCTTCGCCGCCGCCAGGGCCTGCCAGGTTGCCGCCGGCCGACACGTTGACGGTGCCAAGGAGGTCGATGTTGCCGGTTGCGGCCATGAACACCGGCGTGTTCAGCGCATTGCGTTTGAAGCTCACGGTGGCGTTGGCCGGGATCGTGATGGTGGTGAAATTGAGGATGCCGTCCTCACGGCCAGGCAGGGTGAGATCGATGACATTGCTGCCGGCAACGGCGACGAACGCGCCGTCGGAGCCATCGGAAATCACTGCGCCATGGGCGCCGGTCACGCAGCCCAGTAGCAGCGCTGCCTTGAGTGCGGGAAATACGAGACGGGCCATGATGTCCCTCCGCGAGTCGATTATTGTCGTTCTGATGCTTGTAGCGATAAGGCGCCGTGGGAGCGCCTGAAGGGAAATCTAGCGAGAGGCAGGGCTCACCATGCTGACCACGATCAGAAGGGAGAGGCAGTGCGCGCAGGGCGCTGGCCTCGGGTGATGGCCAGCAAACGCTCTGATCAGGGATAGCGAGCACGCGACAACGTGCCCGCTGTCCGCCTTTAATGCTCCGGCAACTTCACCCGCTCGAACAGCCTGTCGAACTCTTCGCGTGTGCCGGCGGCGATGGCCGCATCCACCACCTCGCGCGTCAGGTGCGGGGCGAACAATTCGATGAAGTCATACATGTAGTTGCGCAGGAACGCGCCACGCCGGAAACCGATCTTGGTCACGCTGTAATCGAACAGGTGACTGGCGGGCAGCGCGACCAGATCGTGATCCTCGACCGGGTCGTAGGCGAGCGTCGCGACGATGCCGACGCCGAGCCCCAGCTTCACGTAGGTCTTGATGACGTCGGCATCGACCGCCGAGAACGCCACGCGCGCCTCGACGCCGGCGGCGGTGAAGGCGTCGTCGAGCTGGGAACGGCCAGTGAAGCCGAACACGTAGGTGACGATGGGATATTCGGCGATGGCCGCGAGTGTCAGAGGTTGCACCTCCGCCAGCGGATGACCGACCGGCACGATGATGCTGCGGTTCCAGCGATAGCAGGGCAGCATCACCAGGTTGTCGAACAGTTCCAGCGCCTCGGTCGCGATCGCGAAATCGACGGTGCGATTGACCGCCAGTTCCGAGATCTGCAGCGGCGTACCCTGGTGCATGTGCAGCGCCACCTGTGGGTACTTGGTAATGAAGCTCTTGATGGTCGGCGGCAGCACGTAGCGCGCCTGGGTATGGGTGGTGGCGATCGAGAGGCTGCCACGGCCGCTGTCGCTGTTCTCCTGCGCGATGCGACGGATGTTCTCCACTTCACCGAGGATGCGACCGGCGACGTCGATGATGGCGGCGCCGGCGCGCGTGACTTCGGTCAGGTGCTTGCCGTTGCGTTGGAAGATCTGCACGCCGAGCTCGTCCTCGAGCTGGCGGATCTGCTTGCTGACGCCGGGCTGGGACGTGTAGAGACTTTCGGCGGTGGCCGACACGTTCAAGCCGTGGCGGGCCACTTCCCAGATATAGCGCAGCTGCTGCAGTTTCACCGCCCCTCCGGCTGGTCGAATCCAATGGCGTATCAATCAGGGCGCAGAGTATAGGGCGTCCCGCCCACCGTGTTCGGCTCAGGCCGAGATACGGGCCAACACCTTGTCGTGGGCTTCCCAGTGATCGGCATGGCACCAGGTTTCGACCAGCAGGGCATTCTCGAGCTTGCGCAGCGCCTCGCCCTGCAGACCTTCGCGCTGCGCGCGGGCCAGCGCCTTGAAGGCACGCGTGACCTGCGGCTTGCGCGCGCGGAACGGCGCGAGAAAGTCTTCGCACCAGGCCTCGAACTCCTGCCCCGCGGGGCAATAGGCCTGGACGAGGCCCAGCGCCAAGGCCTCCTCCACCGCCACCAGGTCGGCGCGGCACAACAGGCGCAGTGCCTGGGCGGGCCCCACCAGGCGCATGAGATCCATGCCACCGCCCCACGCCGGCGCGATATTGAGCGTGCCCTGCACGAAGGCGATGCGCGCATGGTTGGCGGCCACGCGAATGTCGCAGGCCACTGCCAGTTCGCCGCCGCCGCCGAGTGCATCGCCGTTCAAGAGCGCCACCACCGGCACCGGGAAATGTCGGATGGCATCGAGCGCCGCGCAGGAATCGACGCCGATGCGCTCGGCCTGCTCGCGCGAACGCATGCCATCGAATTCCTGCAGGTCGCCGCCGGCGGCGAAGCAGCGGTCGCCGGCGCCACGGATCACCGCCGCGATGAGATCCTCACGCCGCGCGGCGCTTTCGAAACACTGGCGCAGCTCACCGAGCACCGCCTGGCTGAGCGCGTTGCGCTTGGCCGGCCGGTTGATGGTGACTTTGAGCAGGCCTTGATCATCGGCCACTTCGAGAAACTGGTAGGTCATCGCGCCATGCACTCCACGCTCTGCGGCGCGCGCCACGGCGCGCGCATGAATCAAAACGCAAAGCTAGCGCGTTTGGCGGCGCGGTGAAACGGCGGGGAGTGAAACGATGGGGAAATGGACGGAAGCGGCGGGTGGGATGCATGGTCCCGGCGGCGCCGGGACCATGCGTTCATGAGTTCAGGCCTACGGTCGGGCGCTGTGGGCGTGGATCATGGCCTGCATGCGATCACGCAGGTAGAGCTTTTCCTTCTTGAGCAATTCGAGCTGGATGTCGTCCATCGCCGCCTTGCCGGCGTGCGCCTGGTCGACCTTTGCATTGAGAACGCTATGCTTGTTATAAAGACGTCGAAAGCCGTCGTCCGCACTCAAAAGTTTGTCGACGGTAGCCTGATCATAATCGAACATAAATGATCCTCCGAACCGGTTTGGCTTGACTCATCTCCCGATCAAAAACTAGACCAGCGATGGGGCCGGAACAAGGGGCGCGATTGAGATTGACCCGCAAGCGCATCGCACCGGCCGCCATGATCCTTAGCGGCGGCAGGCAGCCGACCATTGAGCGGCGGACGCGCGCTCAGGCCGTCCCAACCTCTGCAAGCGCCGCGCCATGAGCCAACACCTGCTGTTCATCACCGGCCACCTGGCGGAAAAGAGCCTGGCGCGGGTGCTGTCGTCCATGGAAGGGCGGCCGTTCAGCTACGAGATCCGCGTGCCGGGCATCAACGTCGCGGCGCTGTTGACGGTGGCGATGCTGAAGCGCCGCCTCGACACGCTGGCCGGCTTCGACAAGGTCATCGTGCCGGGGCGCTGCCGCGGCAACCTCGAGGAACTCAGCGCCCATTTCGGTCTGCCCTTCGAGCGCGGGCCCGACGAACTGAAAGACCTGCCGGCCCATTTTGGGACACGCGCCAGGCCACGCGAGATTGGTCCGACCGACATCACGCTGTTCGCCGAAATCGTGCACGCGCCCCACGGCACGGTCGACGACGTGCTGGCCGAGGCGCTGCGCCTGCGCGCCGATGGCGCCGACGTCATCGACATCGGCTGCCTGCCGGCGACGCCGTTTCCACATCTCGAGGACTGCATTCGCGCGCTGCGCGAGGCCGGTGTCGCGGTCAGCGTCGACTCCTTGGACCGCGAAGAACTCGAGCGCGCCATCGCCGCCGGCGCCGATTACGTGTTCTCGCTCACCGGTCGCAGCCTCGAGCTGGTGGCCGACAGCGCCTGCACGCCGGTACTCATCGCCCGGCATCCGGGCGACATGGACGATCTCCATCGCACCATCGAAAGCTTTGCCAAGCTCGGCCGGCCGTTCTTCGCCGACCCGGTGCTGGACCCCATCCATTACGGCTTCACCCGCTCGCTGCTGCGCTACGCGGCGCTGCGCGAACGCTACCCCGACATCGACATCCTGATGGGCATCGGCAACCTGTCGGAACTCACCCACACCGATACCCTGGGCTTGAATACGCTGCTGCTGGGCGTGGTGTCCGAGTTGCGCATCACCGGCCTCCTGACCACCGAGGTCAGCCGTCATTGCGTGAGCGTGGTGCGCGAAGTGGATCGCGCGCGACGCGTGATGCACGCGGCGCGCGAAGACAACATTCCGCCGCGTCACCTCGATGAATCGCTGATGGCCTTGCACGACCGCCATCCCTTTCCCTACAGCGCCGCCGAGATTGCCGACTTCGCGCGCGAAGTGACGGACGACAACTTCCGCATCCAGGTCAGCGACGAAGGCTTTCACATCTACAACCGTCGTGGCCTGCACACCGCGCGCGATCCCTACGACGTCTTCACCGCGCTCGGCGTCGAGGCCGACGGCGCCCATGCGTTTTACCTTGGACTCGAACTCGCGCGCGCTCAAATAGCCTGGCAGCTGGGCAAGCGCTACAACCAGGACGAGGAACTGGAGTGGGGCTGCGTGCGCCCGCGCGCAGTGGATGACAAGCAGGTGTTCGCGGCGGAGCGCAGCACATTAAAGGCCAGGAAGAAGCACAGGAATAACCCCCTGTAGGTGCGAATTCATTCGCACATTCGATGGCGCGGCGATGCTGCACGGGCCCATGAATGTGCGAATGAATTCGCACCTACGGATTCTCCGGCTCCCGCGCCTCCGCCAATCCCACCGCCAGCAGCAGCCACGCGAGACTCGCCCAGTAGGCGCCGTAGAAGGCGAGGTGAGCATTGAGCGGCAGCCACGCCACCGCCGCGCCCAGCAGCCACACCGGCGCGACCCGGCCCAGCGTCGGTCGCATCAACAGGCCGAGCAGCCGCGCGTAGAAGAACACGAAGGCCGCCAGCCCGATGAGGCCGGTCTCGATGGCGATTTCCAGCATGAACTGGTGCGGATGGGTCTGGCCGCCGCCGATGCGTTTGATCCAGAAATCGTCCTTGTCCGCGTACTCGCCGTAGACATGACGATAGCCGCGCGGCCCGATGCCGGTCAGCCAGTGATCGGCGAAGATGCGCGCGCCGGTGCGCCACAAGGTCAGGCGATAACCGCTGGCGACGTCGATGGCCTGCGTATCGGTCGAGAACAGGCCGGCGGTTTCGTGGAGTCGCGCGCGCAGGCTGGTGTTCAAGCTCGCGAGTCCCGCCGCCAGCGCCAACGCCAGCGCCCATGACATCGCGCGTCGACCATTCCAGCGCGCGCCGCGCTGGCGCGCATACAGCAGCGCGTACACCACGAGTCCGAAAGCCAGCATGATCCAGGCGCTGCGCTTCAAGGACACCAGGATGATCACCACCATCGGGATCAAGAGCAGCCACAGGCGCGGGTATTCACGACAGCCGCGCAGCACGCCGTCGAGATACAGCGGCGCGAACACCGCCAGCACCAGGCCCAGGCGCTGCTTGGGATAGAACACGCCTTTCAGGACATTGCGGTCGTAGGGGTAGCCGAACAGGTCACGGTGCCAGAGCAATTGCACGAAGGCGTCGAGCGCCACGAAGGCGACCAGCACCGCCGCGCCGACCGTCACCAGGCGCTGCACCTCGACGTCCGCGCAGGCACGCATGATGAAGTAGCTGGCGGGCAGCAGGTGCACATAGGGCAATACCGTGCGCAAGGTGTGCGAAGGCGCGACCGCGTCGACGCAGGCGATCGCCATCGGCAACCACAGCAGCGCGAACAACCACAGCAGCTGGCGTGAACGCCATTCACGCAGCGCGCTCGGATGACGCACGGCATCGATCACGCCCAGCACCGCCATCAGCCCCAGCGCGTAATGCACCAGGTGCTCGGACACGAACAGCGTGAGGGTGGCCAGGATCAAGCCGGCCTTGGCATGGCTGCTCGCCCGCTGCGCGTAGCCCGGCGCGCCAGCGGGCGGGAGGTCGTTCATGGACGCGGGGCAGCGTTCAGGCGACCGCGGCCACCAGTTGGCGATGGGTGAGTTCGGGTTGCTCGCTCATCATGATGTGGCCGGAGCCGGCGATGGTCGCCACCTGGCAATTGGCCATGCCGGCCGCCAGCTGACGCGCGGCGGGCGCCGGCGTCATGCGGTCTTCGACGCCGCAGATGAAGGTGGTGCGTGCCTTGACGGCAGCCGCCGCCTCGAGACCGTGGGCGTAGTCGTTGCAGGCCTTCAGATCGGTATGCAGCAGGCCGGGCTGGGCCTTCTCGAGCAGGCGCATGGTGGTGTTGACGATGTGGATGCCGGCCACCGGGTTCGCGCCGTACTGCGCGGCGGCGCCGTGGCCCCAGATCATCATCATGTCGCGCGACTCGGGGGCGTTGGCCTTGGCGGCGTTCAGCAGCAGGTCGCTGACCGGCATCGGGAAGGCCGCGCCGAGCAGCGCGAGACGCGTGACGCGCTCGGGCGCCATGCCGGCCGCTTCGAGGGCGACCAATGCGCCCATGCTGTGGCCGGCGAGCGCCACTTCACCGACACCGAGCGCGTCGAGCGCGCGCAGCAGCCACGCCGCCATCGCTTCGACGCTGGCCAAGGGCGTGCCGCCGGAATGGCCGTGGCCGGGCAGGTCGGGCGCAATCACGCTGCGCCCGACGTGCATGAAATAGCGCGTGTGATAGACCCACACGGTGTGATCCATGGCGGCGCCGTGTACCAGCACCACCGGCGGCGTGGCAGCGCCCGCCTGCAAACGGCCGGCAGCGAACACCGGCTGAGCATCGACTTCGAAATACATGGCTGACTCCTGATCCAGTCGCGACTGCGCGGGCTTATTTCTGCGAGCGGCTGAGCGCGCGCGACAGATCCTCGATGAGATCCGCCGGGTCCTCGAGACCGATGGACAGGCGCACCAGGCCTTCCGAAATGCCGGCCGCTGCCAGCGCGGCCTCGTCCATGCGGCTATGGGTGGTCGAGGCCGGATGGATGACCAGCGACTTGGCGTCGCCGACGTTGGCGAGATGGGAGAACACCGCCAGCGATTCGATGAGCTTGCGCCCGGCGGCGCGACCGCCCTTCACTTCGAAACTGAACACCGAGCCGCTGCCGCGCGGCAACAGGCGCTGGGCGAGCTCGTAATCGGGATGACTGGCGAGGCTCGGATGGGTGACGTTGCTCACCACTTCCTGGCCGGCGAGGAACTCGGCGATGGTCGTCGCGTTCTCGACATGGCGCTGCATGCGCAGCGGCAAGGTCTCCAGGCCCTGCAGCAACTGGAAGGCGCTGGCCGGCGCCAACGTCGCGCCGAAATCGCGCAAGCCCTCGCGCCGCGCGCGCATGATGAAGGCCTTGGGCCCGAATTCTTCGACGAAATTGAGATCGTGGAAACCGTCGTAGGGCTGACACAGCGTCGCGTAGCGGCTCTTGGACTGTTCCCAATCGAAGCGTCCGCCGTCGATCACCGCGCCGCCCAGCACCACGCCATGGCCGCCGATGAACTTGGTCAGGGAATGCACCACGATGTCGGCGCCGTGTTCCAGCGGCTGCATGAGATAGGGGGTGGTGAGCGTCGCATCGATGACGAGCGGCACGCCGGCCGTGCGTGCCACCGCCGCCACCGCCGGCAGGTCCAACACCTCGCAGCGCGGGTTGGCGACGGTCTCGGCGAACATCGCGACGGTGTTGGGGCGCACCGCGCGCGCGAAGGCCTGCGGGTCGCGCGGGTCGACGAAGCTGGTCTCGATACCGAAACGCGGCAGGGTGTAACGCAACAGGTTATGGGTGCCGCCGTACAGGGCATGGGAAGCGACGATGTGCGCGCCGGCGCCGGCGATGGTGGTCAGGGCGAGGTGGATGGCGGCCATGCCGCTGGCGGTCGCGACCGCGCCGACGCCCTTTTCCAGCGCCGCGAGGCGCTCTTCCAGCACCGCCGTGGTCGGGTTGGAGATGCGCGAGTAGACATGGCCCGAGCGCGCGATGTCGAAACGCGAGGCAGCGATGTCGCTGTCCTCGAACACGAACGACACGGTCTGGTAGATGGGCACCGCCCTGCTGCCAAACGTCGCGTCCGGGCGTTGCCCGGCATGCAGCGACAAGGTATCGAATCCAGGGTACCTGGGGCCGGCCATTCACACTACTCCGCTTGAACCGGCCGGCATGGTAACGCGCACGGCGTGCCGCGAACAAAAAAAAGCCCCGGCGGTGAGGCCGGGGCCGAGAAGGTCAGGTCGTGCACGTGTACGACCCTTGGGCACGACCGATACGACGTGGGCACGGAAGCCATGTATTGTCGCGGCGGCACAGCCGTGACCACGATTTCCTACGCCGTATCGGTTGAACACGGGAAACGGAACCCGATGCGGATTACCGTTAGCAAGACTGTTGCCAAGTTTTTTTGTAGTGTCATTCCAAGCACTTGGCGCACAGCCCGGCGAGCCCTTCGAAAGCCGTGTAAAGCTGATTGACAAAGCAGCGTCACGCCCTGGATGTAGGCCAGCGCCTAATCGCCTGTTCCTGCTGCGCTATTTGTCGCCGCCCGCGCTGTCCATCGAATTGACACGCAGCGCGCCGCCGAGATCGGCCTGGAACAGCTTGGCGCGCACCGTCTGGCGATAGGCGGACGGCGCCACCGACAGTTCACGCTCGAACAGCCGCGAGAAATGGCCGGCGTCCTGGTAGCCGACCCGGTAGGCGATTTCGCCAATGGTGAGATTGGTCTTCTCCAACAGTTCCTTGGCCAGGCGCACGCGTCGCTGCTGCCAGAAGGCGCGCGGACTCAGGCCGCTGGCCTGGCGAAAGCGCCGGTCGAGGGTGCGCACGCTCACGCCGAGACGCGCGGCCAGTTCGGCGACGGTGATCTGCGCGGCGACGTTGGCCTCGATCCACAGCTGCGCCTCCACCACCACTTCGTCGGCGAGCGGCGCCAGGCCGCCATCCATGTAGCGGTATTCCTCGTAGGTGCGGCGGATCTCGTGGGAAAAATTGCGTTCCACGTGCCGCGCGGTGGCGCGGTCGAAAGTGCGCTCGATGAGATGCACCGAGACATCGGCCAGGGAATTGATGCTGGCCGCGCAGTACAGCGCACCGGACTGGGTGATGAAGAACTGGCGCTTGAGATCGACCGCCGGGTAGTCACGTTCGAAACGTTCGAAGTTGTACCAGTGGGTGGTGGCGGCGCGGCCGTCGAGCAGGCCGGTGTCGGCCAGCAGGCTGACGCCGGTGCCGACCGCCGCAATCTGCGCACCGCCCTCGTATTGTTCGACCAGCCAGCGCCGCAGCGGCGCGAGCGGGCGACGCAGCGTGGCGGGGTTGCGCCACAGGGCCGGCAGGTAAACCACGTCGAAACGGCCGGCATCGGCCAGCTCGCAATCGGCGCGCACCGCAAGGCGGCCGTATTCGTGCTGCGCTTCCAGCGCCGCGATCAGGCGCAGCTCGATGCGCGCGTCGGCGCGGCGTTCGGCGCGGCGGCGATCGGCCGCCGCCAGCCACATCTCGTAGGGCAGCGCCGTGCCCGTCGCGAGCATGCCGGGGGTGAGCACGAAACCGATGCGCAGACGGCCGTGACGGCTCATCAAGCTCATGGCAAGGAGAGAACGATGTGTCGCATATGGCCAAGTATATGACGCATGTGGCCACAGTCATCTGCCCCGCTCTCCCTAGAATACCGGCCCATTCAGCACGGAGTGGCACCATGACCCGTTTGCCAGTAATCGTAGGATTCGGCGGCGTCGGCCCGGCCGGGCGTTCGTCTTTCCACCATGCCTATCACCGCATCATCTGGGAAAGCATCGACAGCGCCCGTCGCCAACGCACCGTTACCGCCCTCGCGGCGATGATGAACCTCGGCGCCGTCAGGAACGGCCAGCTGTGCCGCCCCGACGGCAGCCCCTTCGACCAGGCCGGTCTCGCCGCCCTCGAGGCGACGGTGCTCGGCGGCACCCTCATTCGTCGCCTGGAGAACGATCGCTTCGATCCCGACCAGGTAACCGGCAACGCGGTGATGGCGGTGCTCGGCGAAGGCGGCAATGTCATCACGGTCGCGAGCCGCGACCTGCCCGATCCCCTGCCGCCCGGCTGGCGCGTGCTGGACTCGAGCGATGGCAAGGTCAGCGTGGCGGTCGCCGCCGGCAGCCAGCTGGTGGTCGAAACGCGGCGCAAGCTCGCCGTGCAGTCGGGCGGCCAGTTGCCCAGCGGTTTCGATCCCGCGGCTCTCTACCCGTCGCGCTTCCATCCGCGCGGCCTGCAGCTCGCCATCATCGCCTCCTCCGACGCCGTGCGTTCCACCGGCATCGAGTGGCAGACCATCGTCGACGCGGTGCATCCCGATGAAATCGGCGTGTACGCCGCCAGCGCCATGGCGCAGCTCGACGGCAACGGCACGGGCGGCATGTTGCAGGCGCGCCTGCGCGGCAACCGCGTGAGCTCCAAGCAGCTGCCGCTGGGCTTGAACACCATGCCGGCCGATTTCGTGAATGCCTACGTGCTTGGCAGCGTCGGCGCCACCGGCGCCAATGCCGGCGCCTGCGCGACCTTCCTCTACAACCTGCGCCTGGCGGTGGAGGACATCCAGTCCGGACGTCGTCGCGTGGTGGTGGTGGGCAATGCCGAGGCGCCGCTGCTGCCCGAGGTCATCGAGGGCTACGCGGCCATGAGCGCGCTCGCCACCGACAGCGACCTGTGTCGTCTCGACGGCGTCAGCGTGCCCGACTATCGCCGCGCCAGCCGCCCGTTCGGCGACAACTGCGGCTTCACGCTCGGCGAGTCCGGCCAGTATTTCGTGTTGATGGACGACAGCCTCGCGCTGCAGCTCGGCGCCCAGGTGCACGGCGCGGTCAGCGATGTGTTCGTCAATGCCGACGGCTTCAAGAAATCCATTTCCGCGCCCGGCCCCGGCAACTACATCACGCTCGCCAAGGCGGTGGCCGGCGCGCGCGCGATGTTCGGCGACGACGTCATCCGCAATCGCAGCTTCGTGCAGGCCCATGGTTCGAGCACGCCGCAGAACCGCACCACCGAGAGCCGCATCATGAACCTCGTGGCCGGCGCGTTCGGCATCGAGGATTGGCCGGTGACCGCCATCAAGGCCTTCGTCGGTCATTCGCTGGCGCCGGCCAGCGCCGACCAGATGACGGTGACGCTCGGCGTGTTGCGTCACGGCGTGATGCCGGGCATCAAGACCGTCGACAAGCTCGCCGACGATCTCGAGGACAGCCATCTCGCGATTGCCCTGAAGGATGTCGACCTGGGCGATCGCGCGGAAGTCGCGTTTCTCAACTCCAAGGGCTTCGGCGGCAACAATGCCACCGGCACCGTGATCTCGCCGCGGCGCACCGAGGCGATGCTCGCGCAGCGCCACGGCGCCCAGGCCATGGCCGCCTGGCGCGCACGCCAGGAAGCGGTGCTCGACAAGGCCCAGGCCTACGATGCCGAATGCCTGGCCGGCCCCATGCAGCCGATCTATCGCTTCGGTGACGCGCTCATCGAAGAGAACGAGATCACCATCGACACCGACGGCGTGCACCTGCCGGGCTTCGCCCATGAAGTGGATCTGCACCTGGCCAATCGCTACGGAGACATGTGCAAGTGAGCGAGCCGCGCGGCGACGCCACCCATTGCTTCGTGTGCGGCGCGCACAATCCGATTGGCCTCAAGCTCGCGTTCAAGGTCGAAGGCGAGCATTGCCGCGGTGAATTCACCTCGCGCGACGAACATGTCGGCTTCGATGGCGTGACCCATGGCGGCATCGTGTTCAGCGTGCTGGACGATGCCATGGCCAACTGGTTCTTCCTGCAGGGCGCGCGCGGCTTCACCGCCAAGGCCGAGATCCGTTACCGCGCGCCGATGCCGGTGGGCGCCACCGCGCGCATCGAATGCACGGTGGTGAAACGCAAGGGCCGTCTGCTGCAGCTCGAAGCGAGCGCCGCCGACAAGAGCAGCGGCACGGTGTTCGCCGAATCGAGCGCGAGCTTCATGCTCGAAGACGCCGGGCCGCTGTGATGCCCGAGCAGAAATCCTGCACACGCTGCGGCGCGGCCTTCGGCTGCGGGCGCAACGACGCCGAGTGCTGGTGCAGCGCGCTGCCACCGCTGCCGGCCGCGGCGCTCGATGAATTGAAGGACTGCTACTGCCCGCGCTGCCTGGCCGAGATCGCTGCCGCCCATCCGGCACCGAGCACGCCACCGCCGGTCCGCGACTGAGCTTCGCCAAGCGCCCTGACCACCATCAAACGGGCGGCGCGCACCCTCATGTACACTGCCACGAGGTGTAAGACGCGCACTGCCGCGGCGGCGATCGCGTGACTGGCAAGGACGCCGGCGACACCCCATATTCAGCGCAGACTTGTTGCCCGCGAGGAGCCCGCCCAGCGTGATCAGGACGCACAGCCGTACGCGATGCACAGCCCTGCTGTTGACAGCCGCGCTGGTGGCTGCCTGCAGTACACCACCGCCCAAACCACCCAAGCCCAAACCGCTGGTCTCGGAGCAGGCCGCGAGACCGCCCGCGCCGGACGGCCAGTCCGGTAATACCTCTGCTGGCGGCGGGCCCGGCGCCGCCGGCAGCGGCCAGGGCTATGGCGCGACCAGCGCCAATGCCGCCGAAGTACAAGAAGAGGAAGTGGCGGCCGACGGCAGCACGCGCGTCGTATCGTCGCGCGGCCATGCGCGGCCGGCGCCCGCGGGCGCCAGGTCCGCCGCAGGTGGTGGCGCCGGCGGTGCGGGCAGCGGCGGCGCGCCCATGGATGCTTCCGCCGTGCGCACCGGCGATGGCAGGAGCGCGGCGGGCGCCGCGCCACCGCCGCGACACGACGACACGCAGGGCGTGGTCGGCATCCATTACCAGCAAGGTCCCACATCGGACGGCGATGCCGGTGGCGAAGGCGAGGCGGCGGGCCTGCGTGAGCGCAACGCCACCGCGCGCGCCAAACAGGACGGCGGGCGCCTCGGTGTCGACGGTGGCCGCGACGAGCGCGGCACCAGCCTCGCCACCCCGCCTGCCGCGAGCGGCCCGGGCGCGGAGATCACGCCGGCCGTGATCGAGGACGACATCCTCGCGCAGCAGTTGCGCGAGGCGGCCGAGCAGGAAAAAGACCCGCAGCTGCGCGCCAGGCTGTGGGCCGAATATCGCAAGTACAAAGCCGGCCTGTGAACGCCGTGCCCGCCGTCAGTGACGCCTGCAGCGTCGGCGCGCGACGCATCATCACCCCGGCGCCGTTCGCGCCGGTGAGCCTGCCGCCGGCCGGCGTCGAGGCGCGTGGCGAAGCGCTGCCGTGGCGCGCCGTGAGCGTGATGCTGCTGCTGGCAGGCGCGGCCGTGGCGCTGTTGTCATCGCTGCCGCGTTGGGCGCCGCCCGTCGCGCCAGCCGCATCGACGCTCGCCACGGCGCCCGCCGTCGAACATGACCCACCCGCCACGCCGCTCACCGACGACGAACAGCGCAACGCGGCTGCGCGCCGTACCGCCCAGGTCTTGTTACGCGCCAGCCTCGCGCGGATCGAACAGCTGTCGACCATCCAGGCCGAGCGCTGGGATCGCGGGGGCATGCATCGCGTCATGGAAGCGCTGCGCGAGGGCGAGAAGGCCTACAGCGAGCAGCGTTTTCGCGCCGCGCAGGACGCCTATCGCGCGGTCCTGGTGCGCGCCGCGGCCATCGAAGCACGCTTGCCGACGGTGATCGCGACGCTGCTGCGCAGCGGTGACGCGGCGCTCGAACAAGGCAATTCGGCGGCGGCCGACGCGGCTTTCGGCGAGGTGCTGGCGCTCGCGCCCGAGCATCGCGACGCCACGCTGGGGCGCGCCCGCGCCGCGACCCTGGACCGCGTGCGCGCGCTGGTCGAACAGGCCGAGGCCTACGAGCAGATGGGCGACGAAGGCAAGGCACGCGAGGTCTACACCGATGCCGCGCGTCTCGATGCGCGCATGGCCAGCGTCAAGGCCGGGCTCGCGCGGCTCGATGCCAGCGCGCGGGCACGCCAACTGCGCGCGGCCCTGTCCGACGGCCATCGCGCTCTCGAGCGCGCCGACTTCAACGCCGCGCGCAGCGCCTTCAAGCGTGCCACCACGCTCGGCGGCGATGGCTCGGAAGCGGCGACAGCGCTGCGTGAAACCGAGCGGCGTGCCACCGCCGCCGGCATTGCCAGCGCCCTCGAACGCGCCGAGCGCGCGCGTAAGGCCGAAGCCTGGGCGGACGCGGTGCGCGCCTACGGCGCGGCGCTCGCGCTCGATGCCGAACTGGAGGACGCCGCGCAGGGTCAACGCGCGGCGGCGGACCGCCAGCAGCTAGACGCGCAACTCGAGACCCTGGTACGCGACGTGCTGGCGCTGGCCGGCGGGCCGCTGCGCAACAGTGCGGAACAGGCGCTGCGCCGCGCGCAAGGCATCGCCCAGCCGGGGCCACGCCTGCGTGGCCAGGTGGCGGCGCTGGGCAGAGCCTTGCGCATCGCGCGCGAGCCGGTGGCGGTGACGCTGCTTTCCGATGGTCAGAGCGAGGTGCGGCTGTTGGGCGCCGGCGCGCTGGGACGTTTCAAGGAACATCGCGTGAACCTCGCACCCGGCCATCACGTGGCCGTGCTGCTTCACGACGGCGCGGCCGAAGTGCGCGTGGAATTCGACATCGCGCCGGGCGCCGACGCGCCGCGTATCACGCTAGTCAACCCGCCATGACCAAGCCGCAATCCATGCCGGCCACGCCGCCGCAGGTCGGCCGCTTGATTCGCGCGCGCGCGTTTCGTCCGCCGCCGCGCGGCGCCGCGCTGCCGCGCGTGCAGATCGCCTGGTTGCCGTTGCTCACGAGCCTGGTGTTGGCGGTGTGGGCACTGGCCGCGTGGTACGTGTTCACCGCGCGCGCCGTGACGCTCGCCAGCGAGCCGGCCGACGCCAGCCTCGAAGTCGTCGCGTGGCTGGCGCCGCGCATTTCCAACCATTGGCTGCTGCGCCCGGGCGAACACCGGGTGCGCGCCAGCGCGCCGGGCTATCACGCCTACGACGCCATGGTGAGCGTCGACGACGCACCGATACAAACGCGCCGCATCGTGCTCGAGCGCCTGCCCGGCCACCTCAACGTGCGTCTCGAGCCGGCCATCGAGGCCGAGGTGTTCGTCGATGACCAGCCTTTCGGCACGGCGCCGGGCGTGGTGCGCGACATTCCGGCCGGCACGCGCCAGGTCGAGATCCGCGCGCCACGCTATCGCGCCCATGTCGTGCGGATGGAGATCGAAGGCAAGGCCATCGAACAAAGCCTCGCGGCGCGCCTGGAGCCGGCCTGGGCGGTGGCCAGCATCGACAGCCAGCCGTCCCATGCCGAACTCAGTGTCGACGGCAAAGTACTGGGCACCACGCCCTACGAAGGTGAACTGTTGGAAGGACGCCGCGCGGTAAGGATCACGCAGCGCGGTTACAAGCCCTGGCAACAGACCCTGAAAGTGGTGGCCGGCATGCCGGTGAAACTCGGCACGGTGGTGCTGACCGAGGCCGACGGTCAATTGCAGTTGAATTCCACGCCAGCCGGCGCCAGCGTCACGCTCGACGACAACTTCGTCGGTCGCACGCCGCTCGCCATCGCGCTCACGCCCGGCAGGAGTCATCGTCTGCACGTGCTGGCCGAAGGCTACGTGGCGGCCGAAAGAAACTTGACGCTGGCCGCGGCCGCGAGTGAAACGCTGGACTTGAAGCTCGAGCCCGAGCTCGCCAACGTGCAGTTCATCACCACGCCCGACAGCGCGGAACTCCTCGTCGATGGCATTGCGCGTGGCAGCGCCAACCAGACCTTGGCCCTGCCGACGCGCGACCATGAAGTGACCCTGCGCGCGCTCGGCCATGCCACCTACAGCATGCACGTGACGCCGCGCAAAGGCGTGGAAAAGCGCTTCAGGGTGCGCCTCAAAACGATCGCCGAGGCGGCCGCCGAGCAACCATCGTTCGATCAAGCGCCGCCCGCGACACACACCGCGAGCGCCGGCGGCGATGCCACGCGCAGCGGCAATGGCGAGGCGCGCGACGACAACGCGGCGGCCACGCCCAGCGTGACGACGTCCGCCGGCCAGCTGTTGAAACTGTTCGGCAACGGCCAGGTGGTGCTGGGTTCCTCACGCGCGGACGCGGCGCGCCGGGCCGATGAAACCGAGCGGCCGGTGGTGTTGAAGCGCGCGTTCTATCTCGGCGCCAAGGAAGTCAGCAACGGCGAGTTCCGCGCCTTTCTCGGCAATCATCACGCCAGCAACCCGCCGCAGGGCACACTCGATGACGACAGCCAGCCGGTGGTCGACGTCGACTGGCAGACCGCCGCGCTGTATTGCAACTGGCTGTCGCGCCGCGATGGTCTGCCGCCGTTCTATCAGATCAAGTACGGCGAAGTGCTGGGCGTCAATCCCGCCGCCACCGGTTACCGCCTGCCGACCGAGGCGGAATGGGAATGGGCGGCACGCACCACGCCCGAGGGCGCGTCGCTGCGCTACGCCTGGGGCGACGTCTATCCGCCGGCGCGCGCGCACGGCAATTACGCCGACGAAGCCGCCGAGGGTGTTGCCAAGACCGTGTTGCGCGGCTTGCGCGATGGCTTTGCGCTGAGCGCGCCGGTCGGCAGTTTTCCGCCCAACCCGCGCGGTCTGTACGATCTCGACGGCAACGTCGCCGAATGGGTGCACGACCATTACGACGCCAACCCGGCGGCCGCGCCGAGCACCGATCCGCTCGGGCCGCCGAGCGGCACGCTGCACGTGATCAAGGGCGCGAGCTGGGCTTTGTCGTCCGCCACCGATCTGCGCCTCGCGGCGCGCGCCAGCGGCGAACGCGGACGCAACGACGTGGGATTCAGGCTGGCCCGTTATGCGCAGTAGGCACCACCGCAAGACGCCGTTGTTATTGCTGCTGCTCGCGATCGCGCCGCTGCATGCGGCGGGCCCGGCGGACGAAACCGCCGTGGCCGGACCGCGTGACGTGCCCGATCGCATCGAATACCAGGCCCTGCCGCTGTCGGAGGATGCGCTGCACCCGCGCAAGGAGATCTCCGATGAGCAGGCCATCCCCTTGCCCGACGATTTTTGAATACACACAGCGAGCATGAGCCTCAACGTCATCGAGTTGAACGACAGCGGCCTGCGCGTCACGCGCGATGGCGTGGTGGTGGCGCTAAGTCCCGGCGTGGCGCTGGTCGATGCCCACGGCGTGGTATGCGGCGAGGCGGCGCTGGCGCGCGCGCAAGTACAGCCGCGCGATGTCTACCAGCATTTCTGGCGGCAATTGAACGAAACGCCCTTGCCCGACGCGCGCCGCCATTGTCGCCACCATGCCGATCTCGCCTGGCACCACCTGGCGAGCGTGCTGGATGCCGCCGGCCGGCCGGCCGAAGCGGTGCTGGTGGTGCCGGCGCATTACGCTGATGCCGAATTGTCGCTGCTGCTCGGCATCGCCGAGTCGCTCAAGCTCAAGGTCGCGGGCCTGCTCGACAGCAGCGTCGCGGCGGTGGCGGGCTGCGCGCCGCCCGGCCGCTACGTGGTGGTGGACATGCATCGCCATCATGTGAGCCTGTGCGCCGTCGAGGCCGGCGAGCAGGTGACGCGCACGGGCTACCAAGATATCGCGCAGGCCGGGCTGGCACGACTCGAAGCGGCGGCCGTCGACCTGGTGGCCGCGGCATTGCTCGGCGACGCGCGTTTCGATGCCTTGCACGAGGCGGACAGCGCGCAGCGCCTGCACGACCAACTGCCGCGCTGGCTGGCGCAGGCCGCGCAACGCAACGAGATAGACATCGCGCTCGAATACCACGGCAAGCGCTTTCACACCCAGGTCGCGGCGCGCGACTTCGTGCATGTCACGAGCATGGTGCTGGCGACGGTGTGCGAACGTCTGGGCAGCGACGCCGAGGTGCTGGTCGGCGCGAGCCTGGCGGCACTGCCCGGCGCGCTCGATCTGCTGGCGCCGGCCCGCGCGCTGCCGGCCGACGCCTGTTTCCGCGCGGTGGCCGAACATCGGCTGGCGCTCGGCACCGGCCAGGATGGCGTGGCCTATGTCACGCAGTTGCCGCTGACCCGCGCGCCGCAATTCGAGCATCACGCCGAGGCCATGCCGCGCAGCGCGCCGCGACGCGCGCCCAGCCATGTGCTCGCCGGCCATACCGCCCATGCCTTGAGCGCGACGCCGCTCTACCTGCATGCCGACGGACAGGTGGCAGCGGCGGCGCATGGCGCGAGCTGCGCCATCAGCGTGCAAGGCGAACAGGCGGTGCTGCACGTCAACGGCGTCGAGACGCGTATCAACGGCGTGCCGGCGGCCGGCACCAGCCTGTTGCGCGCCGGCGATCACATCACGCTGGCCGCCGGGCGCGCGCTGTTCGTGCCCATCGTCGTCACGCGCTGACAAGGCCTGGCTGCGCACCGTGCTGGTCAAACGCCGCGAATTTTCAATCTTCACGCTGTCGTTCCTCGACATCATGTCGTGCGGCTTCGGCGCGGTGGTGCTGCTGTTCATGATCTCCAAGCACGGCGCCACGCAGCGCGTGGAGACGCCGACCTACGACTACGGCGCCGAGGTCAGGGTGCTCGAGCAGCAGCTCGCCAACACCGAGAACGAGATTGCCGGGCTGCGCGCCAAGCTCGTCGCACGCGGCGGTGAACTCGCGGCGGCGGCCGACGCCGCGCGCGCCGCGCGCGAGGCGCTGGCGGAAGAGCAACGGCGCCAGGCGCCGCCCAAGCCCGGCAGCGTCATCGACATCGAAGCGTTGCGCCAGGCGGTCAAGAAACTCGAAGCCGACAAGCGCATGCTGCTGTCGCAGCCGTACGAGAAATCGCGCTACCTGCGCAGCATCGTCGGCGAGGGCAATCGCGAATACCTGACCGGCGTGCAGCTCGGCGGCAAACGCATTCTGATCCTGCTCGACACCTCGACCAGCATGCTGGTCGAAAAACCGGTGGAGGCACTGCGCCTGCGCAACATGGACGAAGCGCATCAACGGCAGTCGAAGAAATGGCAACAGGCGCTGCGCATCGTCGACTGGATAGCCGCGCACTTTCCGCAATCGTCGAGCTTCCAGATCGCGGGCTTCGATGGCGAGGTGCATTTCGCGCTGCCGGGCACCGACCGCCAGTGGCTCGCGGTCAGCGACAGCGCGCGCCTCGATGCGGCGGTGGAGGCCATGAAGCAACGCGTGCCCAAGGGCGGCAACAGTCTCGAACGCGCGCTCATGGTGATCGGCGAGATGAACCCGCCGCCGGACAATGTCTACCTCATCACCGACGGCATGCCGACCCTCGGTCTCGAAGCGTCGCGCAACCGCAATGTCACGGGCCTGGAACGCAACCGCCTGTTCGAGCGCGCCATGAAACACGTGTCGCCAGGCATCGCCATCAACACCATCCTCTTGCCGCTGGAAGGGGATCCGGTGGCGGCATCAGCCTATTGGCAGCTGGCGCGCATCACCCAGGGCGCCTTCCTCGCGCCGGCGGACGACTGGCCATGAAGCTCAGCCGTCGCGCCGAGGAATCGATCAGCATCGCGTTTCTCGATGTCATCACCTGCGGCATCGGCGCCATCATCCTGTTGCTGATGATCTCCAAGCCGCCGCCGGCCGCCGCCCCCGAGCCGCTCGACGACCCGCGCGTGGCCACCATCGCGCGCCTGCAACGCCAGTTGTTCAGCCTCGAGGACGAGCAGCAGAAAGTGCGCGCCGAACTCGATGCCAGCACGCCGCAGCTGACGGCGCTCGAGCAGGAAACCCAGCGCCTGCGCGATGCGCTGCTGGCCAGCCAGTTTCGCGCGCGCGGCGCGCAGCAGGCCGCCGCGCGCGATGCCGAGGAGCTCGGCAAGCTCAAGACAGCGCAGCAGAGTTTGAGCGAGGAGATGCGCCGCCTGCGCGCCGAGCGTCAGCAGCGGGTGAAGTCGGCGCTGGTCGGTGGCATTCCCATCGACAGCGAATACGTGATCTTCATCATCGACACCTCGGCGAGCATGGCCGAGCGCGTCACCGTCGCGCTGAAGCGGCAGATGCGCGAGATCCTGACCGTCTACCCGCGCTTGAAGGGCCTGCAGATCCTGAGCGACGGTGGTGACTACCTGATCCCCGAGAGCGCACGAACCTGGTTGCAGGACAGCCCGGCGCTGCGCGAGGAGCTGATCGAAACCATCCCGGCCTGGCGGGCCACTTCGCCGAGCAATCCGCAGCACGGCATCTACACCGCGATCCGCGATTTCTACCGCGACGACCGCAAGATCAGCCTGTACGTGTTCGGCGACGAATTCGCCAATGGCTCGATCGACGAAGTGGTGAAATACGTCGATGGCATCAATCCGCGCGATGCCCAGGGCAATCCGCGCATCCGCATCCACGCCATCGGCTTTCCCACCCGTGTCGGCATGAACCGCGACGCCGGCGCGCACTTCGCGGCCTTCGCGCGCCGCCTCACCCACCGCAACGGCGGCACCTTTGTCGGGCTCAACGCCTACCGTTAATGGGGTTGACGCATTTCCCGAGCTTCCAGCAATAATGCCGTGGGACGCGATGAACACATCCGCCCATCCCGCACCAGAACGGGAAACCTGTCCACATGCAAAGGGAGTGCATGCGCATGCAGGAATACGCACCGCTATCGCCGCCCTACCGCGTCTACGTGGTGGATGATCACAAGCTGGTCGCTGAACTGCTGATCCTGCGCCTGTCCGGCGACACCGCCGTGACCGTGGTCGGCAGCGGCAACTCGGGCGCGGCGGCGCGACACTACGTCGCCGAACACCGCGTCGACATCGTGCTGCTCGACATGGAAATCGGACACGAGGACGGCATCGGCCTGGCGCGCGAACTGCTGGCCATCGATCCGCGCCTGCGTATCATCGGGCTGTCGGCCTTCGCCACCGGCCACTACCCGCTGGCCCTTTTGGAAGCGGGCGGCCGCGGCTACCTGTCGAAGCGCATCACCACCCGCGAGCTGTCCGACAACATGCGCCGCGTGGCGCGTGGCGACCTCGCCATCGGCGCCGATATTGCCTACCACCTCGCCACCGACGCGCGCGATGCCGGCCCCGCCCAACAGCTCAGGCAACTGACCGGCAAGGAAAGCTCGGTGCTCTGCCTGCTGGCGCGCGGCTACGCGGTGGAAGAGATCGCGGAAGATCTCAACATGTCACCCAAGACCGTGCAGACCCACCGCAACAACATGCGGCGCAAGCTCAAGCTGCGCAGCGACGTGGAGCTGTGCCTGTTGGCCCTGAAGGCGGGATTCGTGCGGGTGCACGAGGCGAAATAGGCAGGCGTGCGGGTTGGGCCCCGTGTAGGTGCGATTTCAATCGCACACCGGCGGCCGCGATGGCCGCGCAAAGCAAAGTTCGAATAAATTCGCACCTACAGGAAGGCCGTGGTCAGCGCTTCCGCGCCCGCGCGATGCCGAAACCGTGCATCACGCTCAAGCCGTCGCGCCGGTCGGCACAGTAACGCGCCTCGAGATCGAGATCGCGCTGCACATCGACGAGTTCATAGCCGACCGCCGCCAGCAGGCGTTCGAGATCCTCGGGCGTGTGATAGCTGATGTAGCGTTCGCCCATGCGCGCGGTGACGGCGCGCGTCAGTGACAAGACATGGCCGCGACCCTGCTGTAGCGCGAAGCCCGGCAACAGGAAGTCGAACACCAGTTCACTACCGGGCGCACTGGCGGCGGCGATGTGGCGCAAGGTATCGGCGATGGCGGTGCTGGAGAGGTAGTAGATGACGCCTTGCCAGGCGAAGAACGCGGGACGATTCGCATCGAAACTGGAGCGCGCCAGGCCATCGCCCAGGTGCTCGCGCTCGAAATCGACCGGCACCGCTTCGAAATGGGCGAGCGGCAGGCGCGCGCCGCTGGCCGCCATGCGCGCGAGCTTGACCGCCTGGGTGGCGGGGTGATCGATCTCGATGATGTTGACGTCGGCGAGCCACGCCGGGCGACGCAGCGCGATGGAATCGAAGCCCGCGCCGAGCAGCACGTACTGGCGACCGCCACGCGCGACGAAAGCCTCGAGTTCGTCGACCGTCATCTGGTCGCGCACCAGGATCCAGCCGTGCACCGGGCGCAGGGCGCCGAGCAGGCCGCGCACTATCGGCCAGTACAGCAGTGGATTGCCGGCCACCGCGCGCCACAGCGGGCTGGTCAACTGCGCCGCATAGGGATCGGCGAATACCAGCGGCGAGTCGTAGCGCAGGTGACAGGCGCGGATCGCGGCGGTCGCTTCGGCGGTGCGGCTGTGGTTGCGGTCGAGCATGACCCCGGTATTCTAGCCACAATCCGGCGGGCCCCAGGTGCGCCGTCACCCGATCGGGCGAGCACCCGCCGCGCGTCGCGAATTCGAGCGCAAGAGCCGGAGTGCGGGGCCCTGTCGGCGCCATCAGAATGCCACCCAGCCGGTCCCAGCAACTCCGCGGACCGCCACTTGGAGCAAGCCAACATGCAGGCATTGAACATCCCCCGCGCCGTGCCAGCCCCGCGTTTTGACGACGATGAAGCGCGCTGGGCAGCGGTCCAGGCGCGCGATGCGCGCGCCGATGACGTGTTCTTCTATTCCGTGCGCACCACCGGCGTCTACTGCCGGCCGTCCTGTGCGGCGCGCCCGGCACGGCGCGAGAACGTCGCTTTCCATGCCACCCAGGCCGCGGCGGTGGCCGCCGGCTTCCGCGCCTGCAAGCGTTGCCAGCCGGACCAGGCGCCGCGCGCGGCGCGCCATGCGGCGCTGGTCGCCGAGGCCTGTCGCCTGATCGAGAGCGCCGAGCAGCCGCCGGATCTGAACTCGCTGGCCGACAGCGCCGGCCTGAGCCCGTTTCACTTCCATCGCGTGTTCAAGCGCATCGTCGGCGTCACGCCCAAGGCCTACGCCGACGCGCGGCGCGCGGCGCGCGTGCGCGACGGACTGGAAGCCGGCGACAGCGTCACGCGCGTGGCCTACGACGCCGGCTTCAACTCCAACGGCCGCTTCTACGATCACGTGCCGCGCGCGCTCGGCATGCAGCCCACGCGTTTTCGCGCCGGTGGCGCCGGCGAGACCATACGCTTCGCGGTCGGACAGTGCGCGCTCGGCGCGATCCTGGTGGCGGCCACCGCGCGCGGCATCTGCACCATCGAACTCGGCGACGACCCGGCGGCGCTGCTGCGCGACTTCGAGGCGCGCTTCAAGGCCGCCACGCTCAAGGGCGGCGACGCCGAATTCGAGCAGTGGGTGGCGCGCGTGGTGGGCTTCGTCGAACAGCCGGCGCTCGGTCTCGACCTGCCGCTGGACGTGCGCGGCACGGCCTTCCAGGCCCGCGTGTGGCAGGCGCTGTGCGCCATTCCGCCGGGCCGTACCGCGAGCTATGCGGAGGTCGCGTCGAGCATCGGCGCGCCGCGTGCGATGCGCGCGGTGGCGCAGGCCTGCGCCGCCAACCCGGTGGCGGTGGCGATTCCCTGTCACCGCGTGATCCGCAACGACGGCGCCTTGTCCGGTTATCGCTGGGGCGTGGAGCGCAAGCGCGCGCTGCTGGCGAGCGAGGTACGCGGTGAGCACTGATGTCGCCGATCTCGATTGGCAACGCGTCGCCGACGATCTCGATGCGCGCGGCGCGGCGCTGCTGCCCGCACTGCTCGATAGCACGCAGTGCGCGGCCGTGGGCGCGCGCTACGACGACAACGCGCAGTTTCGCAGCCGCGTGGTGATGGCGCGCCATGGCTACGGGCGCGGTGAATACCAGTATTTCCGCTACCCTTTGCCGCCGGCCATCGCCACACTGCGCGCGGCGCTGTATGCGCCGCTGGTGCCCATCGCCAATCGCTGGTACGAACGCATGAACCTCGCGCCGCGCTTCCCGGCGCGGCACGACGAGTTCATCGCACGCTGCCATGGCGCCGGCCAGCTGCGGCCGACGCCGCTGCTGCTGCGCTACGGCGAGGGCGACTACAACCACCTGCACCAGGATTTATACGGCGAGCATTTCTTTCCGCTGCAGGTGGCGGTGCTGCTGTCGTCGCCGGGCGAGGATTTCGAAGGCGGTGAGTTCGTGCTGACCGAACAACGCCCGCGCCAGCAGTCGCGGGTCGAAGTCATCGCGCTCGGGCAAGGCGACGCGGTGGTGTTCGCCGTCAATCAGCGTCCGATGGGCGGCACGCGCGGCGATTACCGGGTGACCATGCGCCACGGCGTGAGCCGCCTGCGGCGCGGTCACCGTCACACCCTCGGCATCATTTTTCACGACGCGCTGTAGAGCGGCGTTGCGTCGTCTTGGCGACGCAACGCCAGCGGGCGGGCGCGCTCAGCAGAACGCCGGCATGATCTCGTCGACCAAGAGCTGCTGGCTGTCGGCGGTGGCGGGGAACACGATGTAATACGTGACGCCGGTGTTGGCGATGCGCTCCTCGAGTTCACGCTTGACCTCCTGCGGCGTGCCGAGCAGCGCCACCGGCGCCTTCTGTGCCGCCTCGTAGCTCGGGAAGCCGAGATGGGAAGCGAGCTGGCGCAGGGTCGCGTCGTCCTTGTCGCGCGACAGGCCCAACATCACCAGGCCGCCGAGTTCGATGCTGGACGGCTCGCGCCCGGCCTCGCGCATGAAGCCATGCAGCATGCCGATGCGGCGTTTCAGATCCGCCATGTCGAAGCGCAGCGTGGCGGCCGGATCGTTGACGAAATCCTTGCCGTTGCCGGTCGGCGGAATGAGATTGATGATCGACGCCTCGCGCGCCGCGATGCGCAACAGGCCGGTGCCGGATCCACCCAGCATGATCTGCGGATGGGGCTTGGCGAGCGGCCGCGGGTTGGCGAACAGCTCCTTGATCTCGAAATGCTGGCCGCGATAGTTCGGCACGTCCTGCGTCCACATCGCTTTCAAAACCTGGATGGTCTCGTCGAGCTGGGCGAGGCGTTCCTTGATGGGCGGAAACGGATAACCCGCCGCCAGGTATTCCTTGTCCTGCCAGCCCGCGCCCAGGCCCATGATGAAACGTCCACGGCTGACGTGATCGAGCGTCGCGCCGATCTTGGCCAACAGCGCCGGCGTGCGGAACGAGGCCGCCGCCACCGCCGGCGCCAGGCGTATCTTCGAGGTCACCGCGGCAATCGCGGTCAGGATGGTGAAGCACTCGTTCTGCGGCGTCTGCGGCGTACCGAGCGGCGAGAAGAAATGATCGTTGGTCGACACCGAGTACAGGCCGTCGCGTTCGGCGCGCAGCGCCGCCGCCATCGCTTCGTTGACGTCGCCGGTCGGCAGGAATACACCAAATCGAACTGGATACACGCGTTTCTCCCCTTGTGTTGTGACAGCGCCGCTGTGCCCGGCGGCAGGTCGTGTGCAATGCCTTGCGGGCATTGTGCCGCACGGCGCGCGGCTGCGCACGGTGACGGGGCTTACACCTTTTCGGCACCCGCGCGGCCGTTCAGATGGGCTCGATGGTATCGACCAGCACCACTTCGCAGGCGCCCGCGCCCTGGTCGTTGCGCGTCATCGAACTGCGCCACTGCCAGCCATCGTCGGCATCGACCTTGACCAGGTAACCCTTGAAGCGCAGCTGCTGCCCGGCGCGCACCGATTTCAATTGATCTGCCACCTCGTGGCTGGCTGGCAGCATGTGCATGTTGGCGCTGTGCGAGACGATGTCCTGGGCGGGAATGGGATAGGCGTCGACGCGCCAGGTATAGAAGCGCCCGCCCTGCGAGATCTCGATCGCCGACAGCACCGCGCTGTCGGCCATCGGGCCCCAGCCCATGGCGAGATCGACCGGCGACAGCTCGGCCGCCCGGCCGCTGCGATACCACTCGGCGCCCAGCACGCGGCCCGCGACCTGGAAACTGGCGAGCGGTGTCAACTGGTATTGTTCGGCGCGGATGGCGGGCACGCCGCGCACCGCGCGCTGGATGGGATCGCTGGCGGTGTCGAGGCGCGGACTGAAATCGAAAGCCGGCATGTTCGCAGCCGCGGCGGTGGTGACCGACGGTGCGCCACCGCGCAGCTGGTAGACGGTGTCGATGATGACGCACAGGACGAGGAGCCGTTTGAACATGACCGCGCCGGGGTGAGGGCAATGCCGAAACTAGCGACCCCGGCGGCGCGGGCTTGAGCCGGACCATCAGCCCTGCCAAGCCGTTCGCGGCGACGCGTGCCTACTCCTCGTGCGCGACGCGCCGGATGATGTAGCCGCCGGAACGCTCATCGAGTTCGAGATCCAGCAGCCCGCGCGCCTGCGCCTCCTCCAGCAGCTTGTTGAAGGAGCGCACGCCGTAATAGCTCTCGTTGAATTCCGGGCGACGGCGTTTCAAGGCCTGCTTGATCATCGAGCCCCACAGGATGCCCTCCTCGCCGCGCTCGGTGTGCATGGCGTCGGCGGTCTCGATGATGAGATCGATGCCGGCCTGCAGGCGATCCTCTTCCTTGGCCTTGGGCGCTTCGGCCGCCACCGCTTCGGCCGGCGCGGCCTTGCGCGCCGGCGCGCGGCGCCGCTTGCGGCGATTGTTCTCCTCTTCACGCACGAGGTCGTCGTAGAAGATGAACTCGTCGCAGTTGCGCATCAGTAGATCGGACGTGGAATTCTTGACGCCGACGCCAATCACGGTCTTGGCGTTCTCGCGCAGCTTGCTGACCAAGGGCGAGAAGTCCGAGTCGCCGCTGATGATCACGAAGGTATCGACGTGTGACTTGGTGTAACACAGGTCGAGCGCATCGACCACCATGCGGATGTCGGCCGAATTCTTGCCGGACTGGCGGGCATGCGGGATCTCGATGAGTTCGAACGCCGCCTCGTGCATCTGCTCCTTGAATTCCTTGTAGCGATCCCAGTCGCAATAGGCTTTCTTGACCACGATGCTGCCTTTGACCAGCAAGCGCTCGAGCACGCGGGCAATGTCGAATTTCGCGTACTTCGCATCGCGCACGCCCAGCGCCACGTTTTCGAAATCGCAGAACAGCGCGAGGATTAGATCGTCGTTGTTGGTCATGATTCGGGGTCAGTTATCCTTGGTGGGGGAGAAATCCGCCGAGAAGCGGATGTTGTTCTTGGCGATGCCGTCCAGCACGACCTCGAGACCGCCCGACTTCACCATCCACTCGAGGCGATAGTCGCGATACTCGCGCTTGAACGAGCCGTCGCGCACCAGCGCGTCGAGGCCCTCGAGGGTCGGGATGGCGGCTTCTGCTTCGGCCGCGGTCTGCGCCACCGCCGGCCGCGCATTGACGCGCGCCAGCCACGCCGCCAGCGGCGTGCCTGCTTCCGGCGGATGGCCGAAGCTCGCCGAGCAATTGACATAGGGCACCACCGACAGGTCTGCCCAGCCGAAGCGCCCGCCGCCGAACCGGGCCGCAGGGCAACGCCCCGGGTACTGGTCTTCCAGGTATTCGAGAATGATGGTGGAATCGAACACGCGCGTGTCGCCATCGATGAGGACTGGCACTTCCACGCGCGGCGACGCACCTGCGAAGTCCGCGCTATAGCCCGCGCCGCTGCCCAACCCGTCCGGCACGCGCAGCTCGAAGGGCAGGCCTTTTTCGCGCAGCGCGATCTTGACTTTCTGGCTGTAGGGCGACAGCGGGTGCTCGAACAGGATCATGGCGACTCCATCGGCAGGCGGCTGAATGCTGGCAAGCATACGCCCCGCCGTCACGCCTATCTCATCGGGCGCGCGTCGATGGCGCGCACTCCGTATACTGTCGCGCCATCATGGCTGAACTCGATCACGACCTCGCGCGGGTCTTAACGCGCGTCATGCCCGAATTCGTTTCCCTGGAACGCTGCGCGCGACTGTCGGGCGGCGCCAGCCAGGAAACCTATGCGGTCGACATCCTCACCCGCGACGGTCCGCGACGGCTGGCGCTGCGGCGCGCGCCCGGCGGCGAAATCGATGCCCGCGATTACGGCGGCCCGGGGCTCGCCATCGAGGCGCGGCTGATGACCCTGGCGCGCGACGCCGGTGTGCCGGCGCCCGAGATCGTGCACGTGCTGGACAGCGGCGACGGTCTCGGCGACGGCTTCGTGATGGAGTGGCTGGAAGGCGAGACGCTGGGCGCGCGCATCGTCAAGGCGCAGGAATTCGCCGAGGTGCGCCAAGGCCTGGCTTACCAGTGCGGCGAGATCCTCGCGCGCATCCATGCCATCGACGTCGAGGCCCATGGCCTCACCGAACATCTCGAACGCCTCACTCCCGCCGCCTTTGTCGAACGCCAATGGCAGTACTATCGCAAGCTCGGCACACCGCAGCCGATGATCGATTTCACCGCGCGTTGGCTGCTCGAACACCTGCCGCCGGCACGGCCCCTGACCCTGGTGCACAACGATTTCCGTAACGGCAATCTGATGATTTCGCCGAGCGCCGGCGTGGTCGGCGTGCTGGATTGGGAAGTCGCCCACATCGGCGACCCGATGCGCGACCTCGGCTGGATATGCACCAATTCCTGGCGCTTCGGCCAAAGCCAGTGGCCGGTCGGCGGCTTCGGCCGGCGCGAAGACTTGTTTGCCGGTTACCAGGCCGTCAGCGGCCAGCCGGTCGACGCCGAACACGTGCGCTTCTGGGAAGTGTTCGGCTCGTTCTGGTGGGCGGTCGGCGCCCTCATCATGGGCGACCACTACCGCCATGGCGCGGATCGCAGTGTCGAGCGCCCGGCCATCGGTCGCCGCAGTTCGGAATGCCAGGTCGATTGCGTCAATCTCATCATGCCGGGCAAGGTCGAGCTGCCGGCGGCAGCGCCCTTCAGCGGCGACGAACTACCGCGCAACGATGAACTGCTGGTGAGCGTGCGCGACTTCCTGCGCGACGACGTGATGGCCGCGACCTCGGGGCGCACGCATTTCATGGCGCGCGTGGCGGCCAATTCCCTCGACATCCTGTTGCGCGACCTGCAGCTCGGCCCGGCCCTGCGCGCCATCGAGCAGCGCGGCCTGACGGCGGTGCTCGGCCACGACGGCGAACGCGAAGCGCTGCGCTGGGAACTGGTCGAAAAGCTGCGCGATGGCTCCATGCCGCTGTCGCAACCGGGACTCGAAGCCCATCTGCGCGCGACGGCGGTCGGCGAATTGGCCATCGATCAGCCGGTGTACTCGGGCTTCAAGCAGGCCATGAGCTACTGATGCGGTTCTTCCCTGTGGGTCAGGCTTCAGCCTGGCACGTGGCTTCCTGAGTGTCGGCCCGAAAAGGTGCGCTCCCCATGGGTCAGGCTTCAGCCTGACAAGGGTGCGCCCCCCCGTGGGTCAGGCTTCAGCCTGACATTCGAGTGTGCGAATGAATTCGCACCTACGGAAATGCGCTCACGCGATCTGTTTTCCGACCGCCTGCCAATAGGGCTCGCGTAATTCGCGCTTCAACAGCTTGCCGATGGTGCTGCGCGGCAGCTCATCGCGGAACTCGACACCCGACAAGCGTTGCAGCTTGCCGAGACGCTCGTTCGCCCACGCTTGCACTTCTTCCGCACTCACGTTCGCCGCGGGGTCGCGCACCACCAGCGCCAGCGGCGTCTCACCCCATTGCTCACTCGGAATGCCGATGACTCCACAATCACGCACCGCCGGATGCTGCTGCAGCACCGCCTCGAGATCCGAGGCGTAGATGTTGAAGCCGCCGGAAATGATCATGTCCTTCATGCGGTCCAGCAGCACCACGAACCCATCCTCGTCCATGCGGCCCAGGTCGCCGCTGCGTTGCCATACGCGGCCCTCGGCATCGGTCCAGCGTGAACGCGCGGTTTCCACCGGCTTGTTGTAATAGCCGTCCATCATGAACGGCGACCAGCCGATGAGTTCGCCCACTTCACCGCGCGGCACTTCGCGCATGTTGTCGTCGACGATACGGAACATCGAGCCCGGCAGCGGCGTGCCGACGGTGTGCAGCTTGTGCGGGAACTCGTGGGCATGCAGCACGCAGCCGACGCCGCCCTCGGTCATGCCGTAGATCTCGGTCATGTTGCCGGGCCACTTGTCGATGAGCCAGCGCTTGAGATCGGCCGACAAGGGCGCCGAGGTCGAGAACTTCCAGATGAAGGACGACAGGTCGTAGTCGTCGAAAGCGGCGAACTCGCGCAGGCGTCGGTATTGCACCGGCACCTGCATGGTGTGGGTGGCGCGTTCCTTGTGCGCCTGCTCGAGGTAGGTCCTGGTATCGGACTTGGCGAGCAGGATCACGGTGCCGCCCCAGGCCACGGTCGGCAGCAAGGCGAACTGCGTGGTGTTGGAATAGAGCGGCGTCGAGATGATCATGCGCGTCGAAGTGCTGAACAGGTAACCGGCGCGCGCCGCCCAGTAGGAGGTGCGCGACTGGTGATTCTGCAATATGCCCTTGGGCACGCCGGTGGTGCCCGACGAGTAGATGAGATAGAACGGGTCACGCGCATCGATTTCGACGTCTGGCGCGTCGACCGCGTGCGCGTCGCGCCAGGCATCGAAGCCCTGCCAACCGGCCTGCCGTCCATCGAAGGCGATGCAATGGCCATCGTCCAACAATGCATTGCCGGCGCGCGCACCATCGGCCAGCGCCAGCAGCGATGCCGAGGCGAACAACAGCTTCGCGCCGCAGTCTTCCAGCATCAGGCGCAGCGCGCCGACGTCGGCCATGCCCGACAAGGGCACCGCGCAGGCGCCGGCCTTCAAGATGCCGAACAAGGTGACGAAATAGGCCGGTGAGTTGTGCGCGAGGATGGCGACCATTTCGCGACGCGCGACGCCGCTGGCGATGATGCCGTTCGCCACTTGGTTGACGGCGCGCTCGAAATCGCGCCACGACATGCGCTGGTCTTCGAACACCAGCGCCTCGGCATCGGGGCGTTGACGGGCGTGGAACGCTAGCAGCGCCGAGATCGGCGCGTTGGCATCAAACTGCGTAAGCATGAAACAACTCCATTGAAAGTCGGCGCGCTCAGCGCGGCGGTCGCACCGTGAAATACACGCTGTCGAGCACGCCTTGCGCATCGCGCAGTTCGAGTTGGTGATAGCCCGGCACCGGCGCCCAGCTCAGCGCGGCGTCGGCGGCGCCCAGCAGCGCGCCATCGAGCACGAAGTGCGCGGCGGCATTGGCGCCGCGGCTGCTCACCGTCACCTGCTGGCGTTGCGGGGGAATGTCGGGATCGAGCGCGATCACCACGCCATTGGCCGGCGTCGCGATGCGCGGCGCACGCGCGGCGGGCGGCGCCAGCACCACTTCGCGCATCTCGGTGCCGGTCATGAACCATTCCTGGCGTGGCTGTTCGATGGCCGGTGAAAACGAGACGGAAGTGGCGACCACGCCGGGTGGTGGCGTTGGCGCGGCCGGCGTCGCGCCCTCATGCAGCGCCATCATGATGGCGGCCCAGGCCGGCGCGGCGCCGCTCACGCCCGACACGTCGTGCATCGCGTCGCCTTCGAAATTGCCCACCCATACCGCCACCGTGTAGCGCGTGCTGTAGCCCACGCACCAGTTGTCGCGCATGTCCTTGCTGGTGCCGGTCTTGACGGCCGTCCAGAACGGCAGCGCCAGCGTGCTGTCGAGGCCGAAGGTCAGCGCGCGCGCGGCCGGGTCGGCCAACACGTCACCGATGAGGAAGGCCGCAGCGGCATCCATCACGCGCCGGGCCGGCGCCGGCGCCACGTCGGCGCGCACATGGATGGCGTTCATGGTGCCGCCGTTGGCGAGCGTGCGATAGGCATTGGCCTGCTCGAGCAGCGTCACTTCGGCCGAACCCAAGGCCAGCGAATAGCCGTAGTACTCGCCGTCCTCGCGGATGCCGTCGTAGCCGAAGTCGAACAGGCGCGTGCGCAGCGCTTCGACGCCGGTCAGCACCAGGGTACGCACCGCCGGTACGTTGAGGGAACTGGCCAAGGCGGTGCGCACGCTCACCACGCCCTTGAAATCGCGATCGTAGTTTTGCGGGATATAAAGTCCGCTGGCGGTCTCGAGATTGATGGGACTGTCTTCCAGCAGCGAGGCCGGCGTGAGATAGCGATTCTCGAATGCCAGGCCGTAGAGGAACGGTTTCAAGGTCGAGCCGGCTTGGCGCGGTGCGAGCACTCCGTCCACCGCCGGCGCCGTGGAGGCTGCGCCGGCCGCGCCCACCCACGCCAGCACCGCGCCGGTGGCGTTGTCCAGCACCACCGCCGCCGCGTCACGCACGTTGCGCGCGTCGAGACGCCGCAGCTGTTCGGCGAGGATCGCGTCGACGCGCGTTTGCAAGCGCGCATCGAGCGTGGTGGTGACGCGCTCGCCACTGGCCTGCAGCAGGCGACGCGCGAGATGCGGGGCGGCGTGCGCCTCCTTGGGTGGCGCGGCGCTGGTTGTCAGGTGCTGCGCGGCCAGTGCGCGCACATGGGCGCAATCGTGCGGGAGTGCATGCACGCGCGCCAAGGCACAGGCGCGGCGCGCCACGCTCGCGGCCGGCAGGTTGGGCGTCGAGACCAAGGTCGCGAGCAACAAGGCTTCATCGGCGGTCAGGCCCGAGGCGTCCTTGCCGAACAGCCCGGCACTGGCCGCCGCCAGGCCGCGCATCTCGCCGCGATAACTGACGAGATTGACATAGGCTTCGAGGATCTGGTCCTTGCGCCAGCGGGCGTCCAGTGACAGCGCGGCGCGCATCTGCCGCCACTTGTCGGCCACGCCGCGGCGGCCGCGCGGCGCGCCGTCGGCGGCATCGATGAGACCGGTGAGTTGCATGGTCAGCGTGCTCGCGCCACGCTTGCGCGTGCTGCCGAGGTTTTGCCACAGCGCGGCGGCGAGCGCGCGCCAGTCCACGCCGTGGTGACGTTCGAAGCCTTGATCCTCGATGGCGAGCAAGGCGCGCTTGAAGGCGGGCGAGATTTCGTCCAGCGTCACCCACGGCAAACGCAGCCCGTGGAAATCGACGCGCCGTGCCTCGAGCAACGTGCCGTCGCGCGCCAGGAGATAGGCGTAGGACGGCTGCCAGGCGTCACGCACCTGCTTGAAACTCTGCGCGCACAGCGGTGCGCTGAGCGCGCACAGCAGCGCCGCTGCCCACACGCGCCTCACGGCGCCGCCACCTCCAGCGGGGCGTTCGGCAGTTCACCGAACATCTCCGGTGCGTACATCGCCTCGACACGCGTGGCGGGCAACACGAAGCGGCCGGGATTGTTGAGTCGCACGGTGTATTCGACCGTGAAGCGGCCCTTGGGCACGAAGCTGTAGTAGGCGCGGAAGGCGTCGAAGCGGCGCTCTTCGAAGGCCGGCTGCACCCAGCCTTCACGCTTTTCGCCCTGGGCGACGAGCGCCGCGTCACGCCCGAGGCCGGTGCCGAGCACGCTGGCGCCGGCCGGGATCGGATCGTCCACCACCACCCAGCCGCTGTCGCTTTGCGCGTCGATGCTGAGTGACACCCGCGCCACGTCGCCGCGCGTCCACACGCCGGCGGTCTTCTGTTCCACCGGCCGCACTTCACGCGTGATGGTATAGCCGGTGAACAAGGGCGCGGTGAGCGGCAGCGCGGCGCGGCTCGCGATCATCGCCCACGGTTTGCCGCCGCCACGATGGGCGACTTCGACCTTGGTGGGCGTGTCACGCCAGGGCAATTCCATGCTGCTCTTGTCCTTGTACTGCGCCCAGCTCACGGCCGTGCGTTCGCCACCGAAGGCGAGCTCGGTCTCGCCATCGACCGGCGTGCCCTCGAAGGCGGCGCTGAATTTCTCCATCGCCAGCACGCCCCAGGCGTTGGCGGTGGTGGTGTTCCAATGGCCATGATCGAGACGCGCGAGCGCGCCGCGCACCATGCGCGGCATGTCCTCGCGCCACGCGCCGTCGGCCAGGAAAGCGAGGATCACGCGCGTGGCATTGACGTCGCCCGAGATCATGAGCCACCACAGCGCGTCTTCACGCTCGGTGGCAAAGCCCATCACCGTGCCCTGGAAGTTGAGACGCCCACGCACCAGCTGTGCGGCATGGGCGAGCTTGCCAGCGCCGTCTTCGATGTCCGGCACGCGTCGCAGGATGTCCACCCAGTCGATGAGGCCCGAGGTCGGCCACAACTCGGGCTCGATGGCGATGCTGCCGAGCATCGCGGCGTCGGCCTGGCCGTTACGCGCCAATGCGCTTATCGCCGCCAGTTTGCGCAGGGCCAGATCGGTGGTCGGCAACACCGAGTCGCGCACGACTTCGCCAGCCACGAAACGACGCAGCGCGTTGTGCATAGCCTTCAGGCTCGCTTCCGGTACCTGCCAGCCCGCTTCGTGGGCAATGGCGATGATGTAGCTGGTGAGGGTGTCGCTGCCTTGCAGCCAGTCGCTCGGGAAGTAGCGCGCGAGTCCATCGCTGTCGAGGTAATCGGGCAAGCGCGCCATGACGTCATTGAACAAGCTCTCATCGCGTAACGCGATGGCGCGCGACAGGCTTTGCTCGAGACAGATGTAGGGATAGTCGCCCATGTACTCGGCGACGCCGTCGAGACCATCGCCGAGATGCGCACGCAGCGCGACCTCGATGCCACCGCGCCCGGCGATGGCGCCCGCCGGCCGCGCCGCCTCGAGGCTGAAAGGCTTGTCGAGCTGGGTGAGCGTGGCCTGGTAGACGCGCACCGGGTAGGCGGGTACCACCTGCTGACTGAGCTTGACGCGATCACTGGCCTTGCCGCCGCCCTGCTCGCTCACCGCCACCTGCCATTGCAAGGCCCGCGTATCGATGGGCGCGGTGTGTTGCCACGCGACCTCCTGGCTGGCGCCGGCGGCGAGCGTGAGGGATTTCGTTTCGAGCGCGAGCGGCGCCTGGCCGTCGGCCGTGACGCTCGCCTCGGCCTCGACCGTCATGGCATGGTCGCTGGTATTGCGCAGCGTGAACGTCGCCGCGTATTGGTCGGTCTCGCGCACCAGCGGTGCGAGGCCGGACATCAGCATGAGATCCTGGCTGGTGCGAATGCTGACCGCGCCGGTGCCGAATCGCTCGAGGCCGTCGTGCGCGACGGCGACGATGCGAAACGCGCTCAATGAATCGTTGAGCGGAATGTCGACGCCGGCATGGCCTTGCGCATCGAGCTTCACGCTGCCCTGCCATGCCAGCAGGGTGTCGAAGCGCTCGCGCGCGGCGGCGCCGCGCCCGCCACCGCCGCCGTGCGGCACGGCCTTGCGCCCGTAATGGCGCTTGCCCACCACCTGCATCTGCGCGGTCGAGGTCCACACTTCGAGCGCGCGCTCACCCATCATGCGCTTCAAGAGATCCCAACTCTCGTTCGGCGCCAGTTCGAGCAGCCCCTCGTCGACCGCCGCCAGCGCCACTTCCGCGCCGGGCGCGAGCGCGCTGCCATCGGCGCGTTTGACGGTGATGTCGACGTGCGCCGTGTCACGCACCTTGTAGACGGTGTGCGCGGCTTTGACGTCGACTTCCAAGCGGTGCGGCTTCCAACCGACATTGATGCGCGCGAGGCCAAGCCGGTAGGCGGGCTTGCCGAGATCGACCAGCGCCGTCGGCAGCGCGCCGTCCACCGCCCACGGCAGTTTGAAATAGCGCACCACGCTGCCGAGCGCGGCCTGCAGCCAGCTCACGCGCCCGCGCACCGCCAGCACCGACACGTAGACGTTCGGCGAGTAGTTGCCCTTGATCGGGACATCGATGAGTGGTTCGTGGCCATCGAGCTCGGTGACGAAGCTATCGAGCACGCCTTCCCTTTCGACCGACACCAGCGCGGTGGCGTGACGGAACGGCATGCGCACCTGGAAGCGCGCGGTGTCGCCGGCCTGGTATTCCTTCTGCTCGGGCAAGAGATCGATGCGGTCGGCGTTGCCGGGCTTGAACCACCAGTCGTCCTCTCCCGCCACCCACGCGGTGGTGCTGGCCACCGCCTGGTTGCCGGCGCCATCGTCGGCCGCCGCGCTCAACACCAGTTCACCGCTCGCCGCCGGCGCCAACTCGCAGGACAACTCACCATGCCTGTCGGTGCGGCCCTCGCAATGGGCGGCGATGGCCTTGACGCGGGTGGTGGTCTCGTAGGCATAGAAACCGCCGATGAGTCGCTTGCGATAGGACGAGCGCTCGCGTTGAAAGAGCTTCACGTCGACGCGCTTGTCGACCACCGGCCGGCCCTCGAGATCGAGTGCCGCGACATGGAAACGCAGCTTGTCGCGCGTGCCGGCCCAGCCTTCCACCTTGATACCGAGCGCGATGGCGGCCGGCCACAGCGGCACGCGCGTGGAGGTGGCGAGCCGCTCGCCATTGGCGTCCTGGTATTCGAGTTCCGCCACCAGGTTGCGCGCCCCGTTCGCCGTCGCCAGCGCCGGCACCGTCACGCGCGCGCTGCCGTGCTCGTCGAGCGTGATGTCCTGCACCGCCACGGCCTGCGCGGCCGTGCCGCTGTCCTGGCCGCGGTAGGCGCCGAACTGGCGCAGGTAATAGGCGAAGGGATCGCCCTCCTCTTCGTCTTCATTGCTCACGCCTTCCTTGACAGCGGCGCCGCCGAAAGTGAAGTCGCCGTAATGCTTGAAGGCCACCGCGCGCGGCTCGAGCTGGGTACGCAGCTTGACCTTGGCCTGGGCGGCGCCGCCGCCCGACAGGTAGCCGACATAGATATCGAGCGGCAGCGTCGGCGGATTGACCTGCGGCGTGGTCGGCGCCTGCACCAGCGCGCGCATCGACGGCACGCGGAATTGCTCGACACGGAACTTGCCGGTGGTGGCGCTCCATTGCTCGCGGTCCTCGAGCTTGGTGAGGAGTCGAACCTGGTACTCGCCGAGCTTGGCGTCGGGCGGGATGATCCAGTTCGTCAGCGCCACGCCATGCTCATCGAAGGTCACCGGCAGTGCATAGCGTTGATCGCTGCCGAGGTGCACCACGCTCGCTTCGATATTGGCGCGCGCCTGCGCCGGCACCGCGAAACCCGTGCCGCGGTGTTCGCGCAGGAAGTGCTTCATCGACACCGTTTCGCCGGCGCGGAACAAGCTGCGGTCGAGTACGCTGTGGGCCAGCGTCGCATCGCCGCCATAGCCCACCGGCATGCTGAAGTCGGCCGGCGCGATGCCGTCGTGCCACTGCGACAGCGCGAAGCTCATGTCCTCGCCGACACGCGCCGTCACCATCAGCGGCGCCGGCGTCCACGATTCGCAATAGCTGTTGCCATGGGGATTGCCGAGCGAGATGTCGACATGGGCAAGGCCATCGGCGCCGGTGCTGCCCGACCAGCGCTTTTCGCCCGTGCAGTAATCGGCGATTTCGACCGCCGCGCCGGCCACCGGCTGGCCATCGTCGAGTCGCGTGACCCACACCAGCGAGGTTTCGCGCCCCCATTGAAAATGCACGGCGAGATCGGTGACGAGGGCGGCGGTGGCGACATGGCGCGGCTCACGGCGGCCGAGCAAGGCCGCGCCGAGCTCGGTGCTATCGAGTTCCACCACGTAGAAGCCGGGCTTGCCCAACGGTATGCCGATGACCTGGAAACTGTGGTCGCCCTGCGGATTGGGCAGCGTGTAGGCCTTGGTCGGGTCGTTGGCGCCGAACACCGAGCGGCTGCCGGTCGTTTCATGCCAGCTCGACTTGCCCTGCTCGTCGACCTGCCATTCACCGCTCGGCGCCATGGCCTGCTCGACGCGGCGCAGCCACGCACCGATGGCCGCGGCATCGTTGACCGCCAGCGCATGCGCGACGCTGCCGGGCAGCGGCCCGATGCGCCTACCCGGCAAGGCGGTCTCGAGTTTGCGCAAGGTCACCGGCAGCACGCCGCCGGCGCGCTTCGAGAATGCCGAACTCGGCGCCGAACTTGGCGAGCGGCGGGTAGCCATCGAGTTTCACATCCAGCGGAAAGCGCTTGGCGTTGTCCGGTACGCGGCCGGCATCGTCCTTGAAGTCCGCAGGCAGCGTGACCTTGAGCGCACCGTGTTCGTTGAACGGTGGCGCGAAACTCAAGCCTTCCACCGTCACGCTGCCAGCGGGCGGCGCCAGCGGCGCGTGGCGCTTGCCGCCTTCGTCGACCACCGTCACTTGCAGCGCCGTCGCCACCGGCACCGGCGCCGAGAAATTCACGCTGAGCGGCAACAACGGCAGGCAGGCCGCGCGCGGATTGACCCGTTCGCATTCGACGCGAACATTGAACGCCGGGCGGGTGTGGAAGGCGAGGCTCTGATCCTGCACGGTGGCGATGCCGTGCTCGGTGGCGATGCCCGCGCCCCACACCAGTTGTACGTCGCTGTCGGGCGGCAGCTCGCGCTGACACCGCACCACCAGCAAGTGCTGTTCGGCGCGTTCCAGATCCTCGCTTTTGACTTTCTCTATGCTCTCGCGGCCGGACTTCCACAGGATGGAAAAATACTGGTAGCCGAGCGCGCGACGTTGCGCGAGCACCGCGCTGCGCCTGTCGCCGTCCAGGATCTCGAGCGGCACCTTCTCGGCGATGTTGGCGATGGCGCAACTCGCATGGGCCGCGACGCTCGCCGCGTCGGCCGGCGCATCGAGCGCGAGGATGAAGATCTGATCGCTGTCGATGTTCTCGTCACCCTGGTAGGGCATGGACTTGCGGATGGCCGGCCCGCCAGTGTCGAACGCATACACCGGGTGTTCGGTGAAGGCTTCGCCCTGGAGGTCGCGCAGCCCTTCCTTGAGCGTGAAATGGCAGACACGGCCGGCCGGCAGCTCGGCCTCGAAGTCATAGACCCAGTTGCGCGCGTCGGCCCAGCGTCCGCGTCCGGGCGCGGCGCAATCGACAGCGAAGGGCGCGGCCACGCGCGGATCGCCGAACGCCACCATCGGCGTCGTGAAGCGTACGCTGACCTGGCGCACGTCTTTCATCGAACCTTGCGGCGAGAACATCTCGATACCGGGTGTGGCCAGCACAGCGGTGCCATGCACCAACGCGCAACAGGCCCACCACCACAGACTCCAGCAGGACAGGGCACGGCGGCGCACACGGCGCATGGCTGTCTGCCTCATCGTGTTCATTCCCTCCTGGTTCCGTCGCGCGCTGGACGCGCATTGTCGCTGTGGCCTGCTGCCGCTATCGTACACGCACCGCCGGGGGGCGCAGCACGGGGAGCGAGGAGATGACGGGAGTGAAGCACGACGCTGACGCCAAGGCGTCGGTACCGTGGCTGGTGTGGGTGCTGGTCGCACTCATCGGCGCCGGCGCGGTGGGCGGCATCGCCTTGCGTCGCGGCGAATCGATCAACAGCCTGTGGTTCATCGTCGCGGCCTTGTGCGTCTATTCACTGGCCTTTCGTTTCTACAGCGCCTTCGTCGCCACCCGCGTGCTGATGCTCGACGCCAGTCGCGCGACGCCGGCCGAACGTTTGAATGACGGGCGCGATTTCATGCCGACCAATCGCTGGATCGTGTTCGGCCATCACTTCGCCGCCATCGCCGGCCCGGGTCCCTTGATCGGGCCGACCCTCGCCGCGCAATTCGGTTACCTGCCCGGCACGCTGTGGATCCTGATCGGCGGCGTGCTCGGCGGCTGCGTGCAGGACTTCGTGATCCTGTTCGCCTCGCTGCGCCGTAACGGCCGCTCGCTCGGACAGATGGCGCGCGATGAACTCGGGCCGCTGGGCGGCTTCGCCGCGCTGGCGGCGGTGATGACCATCATGGTGATCCTGATCGCGGTGCTGGCGCTGATCGTGGTCAACGCCATGAAGCACAGCCCGTGGGGCACGTTCACGGTCTCCATGACCATTCCCATCGCGCTGTTCATGGGCGTCTACCTGCGCATGCTCAGGCCCGGCAAGGTGCTGGAGGCCAGCGTCATCGGCGTGGTGCTGCTGCTGGCGGCGGTGGCGGGCGGCGGCGTGGTCGATCACATGCCGAGCGTGCGGCCGTGGTTCGACTTCGATGCCAAGGCGCTGGCGCTCATGATCATCGCCTACGGATTCTCGGCGGCGGTGCTGCCGGTGTGGCTGCTGCTGGCGCCGCGCGATTATCTTTCGACCTTCATGAAGATAGGCACCATCGCCGCGCTCGCCGTGGCGCTGCTGGTGCTGCGGCCCGACATCCACATGCCGGCCTTGACGCCGTTCATCGACGGCACCGGTCCGATCTTCGCCGGCAAGCTGTTCCCCTTCGTGTTCATCACCATTGCCTGCGGCGCGATCTCGGGCTTCCATTCGCTGATCTCCTCGGGCACCACGCCGAAGCTCCTCAGCAACGAGGCCGACGCGCGCATGATTGGCTACGGCGGCATGATGATGGAGTCCTTCGTGGCGGTGATGGCGATGATCGCGGCCTGCGTGCTCGACCCGGGCGTGTACTTCGCCATCAACAGCCCGGCCGGCGTGGTCGGCGCCGATGCCGCCACCGCCGTCGCCACCATCAGCGGCTGGGGTTTCCCGGTGACGGTAGAACAGATGCAGCACCTCGCCACGCAGATGGGTGAAGCGACGCTGTTCGCGCGCACCGGCGGCGCGCCGTCGCTGGCGGTGGGCATGGCCAACATCTTCGCGCGGCTGTCGGGCGATGGCCTGCTGGCGCTGTGGTACCACTTCGCCATCATGTTCGAGGCGCTGTTCATACTCACCACGCTCGATGCCGGCACGCGCGTCGCGCGCTTCATGCTGCAGGACCTGCTCGGCAACTTCTACGCGCCGCTCGGCCGCGTGAGCTGGATGCCGGGCGTGTTGTTATCGTCCGGCCTGGTGGTGTTGGCGTGGGGCTACTTCCTGTATCAAGGCGTCATCGACCCGCTGGGCGGCATCAACAGCCTGTGGCCCTTGTTCGGCATCGCCAACCAGATGCTGGCCGCCATCGCGCTGTGCGTGGCGACCACCATCATCGTGAAGTCGGGCCGCGCACGTTACGCATGGGTGACGGCGGCGCCACTCGCGTGGCTCGTGATCATCACGACCAGCGCGGCGTGGGCCAAGCTGTTCGACCCGGCGCCGCGCATCGGCATCCTGGCGCAGGCGGCGGATCTGAAAGCCAAGCTCGCCGCCGGCACGCTGC
The DNA here is from genome assembly GCA_016719885.1 of Pseudomonadota bacterium. Taxonomy (NCBI): domain Bacteria; kingdom Pseudomonadati; phylum Pseudomonadota; species Pseudomonadota bacterium. Next base: position 59,214 of record JADJYF010000008.1, read on the forward strand.
CGCCGGAAATGGTCAAGCAGGCGCCGCAGCTGTTGTTCAACGCGCATTTGAACGCGGCCCTGACCGCGCTGTTCCTGCTCTTGACCTGGGTGCTGGTGCTCGACACCTTGCGCGTCTGTTCGCGTTACCTGCGTGGCCTGTCCACGCCACCGTTCTCGGAGGTGCCTTATGCACGCACCCAGCTCAGCGCCTGAGCGCGGCGTGGCCCGTCGCATGTGGACAGCGCTGCGTGAGTGGCTCGACTTCCTGAACGGCGACACCGCCTACCAGCGCTACATCGCCCACCAGCGCGAGCATCACCCCGAGCGCGCACTGCCGAGTCGCGCGGCATTCCATCGCATGGAAACCGACAGGCGCTGGAACGGCGTGCGGCGCTGCTGCTAAGCCGCGCTTACCCGATCCGCCACGGAGCCACACCCATGCGCCCGCATCATGCCCTCGCCTGTGCCGCCTTCGCGTTGTTCGCCGTGAACGCTGTGGCGACCGGCACCGAAGAGTGCGCCGCGACCAGGCACGAAACGCCCTTGCAAAGTGCGCAGGGTTCGGCGGGCATCATGGTCAACCTGGCCGAGACCGAAGATTCCATTCGGGGCGTGGCGCGCAGCCTGCTCGGCGCAGCCCTGCAATCGGCGGCGAAAGCGCAGGCGCCGGCCGTGGTATTCCGCGTCTCGCCGACCACCTACCTGCCGCTGAGCCAGCAGCAACCGCTGTGCACCACGCTCGCGACCGAGACCGCGTCGCGGCCGCTGAAATACGCCGATCGTTCGTTCACCAGCGTTGAACAGTTCGATGCATGGTTGATGGCCTTCGCCCAGGGCCAGGGCGAAGACGGCAAGCTGCTTTACACGCAATGCGGTGGCAACTGCGACCCGAGCTTCACGTTCCTGGTGTCGCAGGCGACCGGCGTGATGCAGGTCGCGACCGAGGTGTATTGCGGTTATGCGCGTGACCGCAAGATCAATCTCTATACCCTGTCGACCACCCTGCGCGCGGCCTGCACCGCCACGCGCTGAGCGCCTTCAAGGCAACAGCGCGGCTTTCACCTGGTCCGCGGCCGGCCGGCGCAGCAGCGCATTCCACAGCTCCGCGGCCTTGGCGCGCAGGCGCGCATCGAGCGCTCCATCCATGCGTCCGTTCAGACCAAACACGGTGTCTTCCCGCTTGCGGTGCACGAGCGTGCCGAACAGGCGGTCCCACAGGCTGAACACATCGCCGAAATTGCGATTGGTGGTCGGCAACATGAAGTGATGGTGGGCGTGATGCAGGTTGGGCGTGATGAACAGCCAGGCCACCACGCGCGCGGCGCGGTCCGGCAGTCTGAGCGCGGTGTGGGAACACAGGTTGGCGACGGTCTGCGCGGTCTGGCGCAGCACCAGCACCTCGATGGAAGCGCCGCACAGCAGCACGTAAAAAATCAGGAAGCAATTGCGCATCACGGTCTCGCCCGGATGCTCGCGCACGGTGGTGGTGACATCCACCGCCAGGTCGGAGTGATGCACGCTATGGAAGCGCCACATGAAACCGACCCGATGCGCGGTGCGATGGTAGACATAGTCGAGCAGGTCCAGCACCACGAACATCAGGGCGAACTTGAACAGCGGGCGCTCCGGGTCGGGTAGCAGGTAGACCAGTCCGAAGTCGTGTTCGGCGGTCCAGCGCGCGAGGTACAGGCACGGCACCATCATCATGAGCTGGATGGGCAGCGCCGAGAGTATGAACAGTGAATTGAGCGAGGTATGGCGCCACTTGGAGCCGAGCGTCTGCGGCATGCGCAGACATTCGCACAGCCACAGCAGCGAAATCAGGCAGGCGTAGAGCCCGACCTGGATGGACGACGGGTGGGCGAAGAGCACATCGATGATAGGCATCTGGACACGGTGCACAGGCCGAGGGTGGAAGATGGCGTCCCGGGTCCGTCGATGCGCAGCCGTCACGACATCGCCGCGCGGGTATCCGTCCCGCCGATGTCGGGACCACCGCGCGGCGGCATCAGCACATGCACGCCACCTTCGTCGAGCCAGTCCGTGTGGATCTCACCTGCAGACTATCACAGGCGCCGCCTGGCCATGACATTGCGCAGGCTGACGGCTGTACGCAGGCTGTAGATCGGTCCACGGTCCGGAGTATTCTGCGGGCGAGGCAGGCACTATCGCGTGAGGAGCATGGCGGTGATCGATTCCGAACTTTATTCCAGCACCGGCAGAAATTTCCGCCCCGCTCGCTACATCACGCCGCTGCTCGACGACATCGGCGCGCAGGCCGCCGCCGCCGACCGCAGCCGCTCGGTGGCCAGCGATGTGATTGCCGCCATCAAGCGCAACGACATCCTCAAGCTGTCGGCCAGCCCCGAACTCGGCGGCCTCGACGAATCGATGCTGCAGATCGGTTGCGAGCTGCGCGAAATCGCCGCGCGCTGCACCTCCACCGGCTGGTGTCTGTGGAATCACCTGTGCACCTTCCATCACTTCGCCGGCCTGCTCGGGCCCGACCATACGGATTTCTTCAGGGGCATCATCGAGCGTCGCGAATGGGTGTGCTTTCCGGCCGGCGCCTCGACCCAGATCACTTCCGAATGCCAGGGCGAGGAGACCTACCTGACCGGCGTCGCCGCTTTCGGCTCCGGCGCGCGCTACGCGGAATGGGCCGGCGTCGCCTTCAGCGAACCTGGCCAGGCCACGCCGCGCTTCTCGATGGCGGACCTGCGCGATCCGCGCGTGCGCATCGAAGCGACCTGGGACGCCATGAGCGTGCGCGCCTCGGCCACCGATCACATCCATTACGCGGGCTACCCGGTGCCGAACGCGCGCATCACGCCGTGGGCGCCCAAGTACCGCGTGCTGCATCGCGATCCGGCCCACCCCATGATTCACCAGCGCTACCGCGAGGACTGGGTGGCGATGTCGGTGCTGTGGCTCGGCACCATGGCGAGCGGTGTGGCCGAGATCTCGTTCAACGAGACCGCCGCCGGCATCCGCGAACGCATCGCCATCTTCGGCACCAGGATGGTGGAGCGCCCGACCATTCACGTGAATCTCGGCCGCGCGCGCGCCCTCATCAACGCCGCCACCGACACCGTGTTCGCGGCGCTGGCCGAAACCGACGCGCGCATTGCCGCCGGCGTCATGCCCAACGAGGGCGACTACTTCCGCCAGACCGCCGCCGGCATGCAGTGCGTGCTCTTGTGCGACGAGGCCATGCATCTCCTGCTGCGCGTACTGGGCGGCAACGGCCTGCGCGAAGGCACCGACTTCGAGCGCCGCTACCGCGATTTCCAGGCCATGCCGCTGCACATCAACGGCCACGTCGATCGCATCACCGAACAGCTCGGCCGCATCAGCCTGGGGCTGGAGTCGCAGAACCCGTTCTAGCTGGCGCGGCGTCGCCGAATTCGCTACCGCTCATCCCGTATTGCGCAAACCCGCCGCCACGCCGTTGATGGAAATGTGGATGCCGCGCTGCACGCGCTCGCTGTCGGCGTCGCTTTCGCGGCGCTGACGGTAGCGGCGCATCAGCTCCACCTGCAGGTGATTGAGCGGGTCGAGATAGGGAAAGCGATGCTCGATGGAACGCGCGAGCGAGGGGTTCGATTCCAGGCGCTGCCGCTCGCCGGTAATGAGTGACAAGGCCTCACCGGTACGCGTCCATTCGGCTTCGATTTCGCCGAAGATGCGTTTGCCCGTCTTCCTGTCTTCCACCAGTTCCACGTAACGCGCGGCAATGCCGAGGTCGGTCTTGGCCAGCACCATGTCGAGATTCGACAAGAGGGTGCGGAAGAACGGCCAGCGCTTGTGCATGGTTTTCAGGAGTTCGAGGCGCGCCTTGCGTTCGCCGGCCTTGGCGCCGAGGAAGGCTTCCACCGCCGAGCCGAAGCCGTACCAGCCCGGCAAGGCCACGCGACACTGGCCCCAGGAGAAGCTCCAGGGTATCGCGCGCAGGTCTTCAATCGCGCGGGTGGCCTTGCGCGAGGCCGGCCGCGAGCCGATGTTGAGTTCAGCGATTTCACGTATCGGCGTGGCGCTGAAAAAATAATCGGTGAAGGCCGGCGTGTCGTAGACCAGGCGCCGGTAGGCGGCCTGGCTCAAGTTGCTCAGGCGCTCGGCGGCGTCGAGATAATCGCGCGGTGCGCTGCGCGTCGGATGCAGCAGCGAGGCTTCGAGCGTGGCCGCCACCAGCGTCTCGAGATTGCGCAGGCCGATTTCCGGGTGCGCGTATTTCGAGGCGATGACTTCGCCCTGCTCGGTCAGGCGGATCTGGCCGTTCACGGTGCCGGGCGGCTGCGCGAGGATGGCCTGGTAGCTCGGGCCACCGCCGCGCCCCACCGTGCCGCCGCGGCCATGAAAGAGGCGCAGGCGAATGCCGTGCGCGGCCTCGAGCCCGGCGAACAAGGCCACGAGGCCCTCCTCGGCGCGGTACAGCTCCCAGTTGCTGGTGAACATGCCGCCGTCCTTGTTGCTGTCGCTGTAGCCCAGCATCACGTCCTGTTCGCGGCCCGAGGCCTGCATCATCGCCACCACGCCCGGCAGCGCGTAAAAGCGCTGCATGATGGCGGCCGCGCGGCGCAGGTCGCCGATGGTCTCGAACAGCGGCACGACGATGAGTGAACTCTCGGCATCTTCGCCCACGGCACCGCGCAAGATGCCGGCCTCCTTGAACAACAGCAGCACTTCGAGCAGGTCGCTGACGTCCTCGGTGTGGGAAATGATGTAGTGGCGCAGCGCCGCCGCGCCGTAGCGCGTGCGCAAGGTCTCGACGGCCTCGAAGATCGCGAGCTCGTCCTCGGCATGGTGACTGTAATGCGCGGCGCGCACCCGGAGCGGCCGCGCCTCCGCCAGCAAACGCAGCAGGAGGCTGCACCGGGCCTGTTCATCGAGCGCCGCGTAATCACGCTCGATGCGCGCCACCGCGAGCAGTTCCGCCACCACCTGCTCGTGCTTGTCCGAGCTCTGGCGCAGATCCACCGTGGCGAGATGAAAGCCGAACACCTGCACGGCGCGCATCAAGGGCCGCAGGCGCGGCGCGATCAAGGCCTCGGCGTGATGGGACCGCAACGACGCTTCCAGCACGCGCAAATCGGCCAACAGTTGCGCGGCATCGGTGTAGGGCTCCTGCGGTGACACCGCGTGGCGCAGCGCCTCGGTGCCGGTCAGCGCGTGCAGGCTGGCCGCGAGGCGCGCATACATGCCGATCAGCGCGCGACGATAGGGCTCGTCCTCGCGATGCGCGCTGTGATCGGGCGAGCGCGCCGCCAGCGCCACCAGTTCGGCGCTGACCGGGCACAGCATGGCCGACAGCGACAGCTCGGCGCCGAGCTCATGCAGCTCCGTCAGGTAGAAACGCAGCACCGTCTCGCATTGGCGGCGCAGGGCCATGGCCAGAGTCGCGGCCGAGACATTGGGATTGCCGTCGCGGTCGCCGCCTATCCAGTTGCCCATGCGGAAGAACGGCGCCACCTCGAAGCCCGGCAGCGCGTGTTCGAGCTCACGGTAGAGGCGCGGGATCTGGCGCAGGAAGGTGGTCTGGTAGTAGGACAGCGCGTTCTCGATTTCATCGGCGACGGTGAGTTTCGCGGTGCGCAGCATGCGCGTCTGCCACAGCTGCGTGACGCGCGCGCGCAGCAACGCTTCGTTGTCCGCGCATTCGCGCGCGGTCTTGAGGCCGTCGCGCGCGCCGATCAACTCGGCGATGGCGTGCTCGGCGTCGAGGATGCTCTTGCGCTGCACCTCGGTCGGATGGGCGGTCAGCACCGGCGAGATATGCGCGCCGTTAAGCAGCCGCACGATGTCGACGGCGCGCACATCGGCCTTGGCCAGGCGTTCGAAACACAGCGCCAGTGAACCTTCCTGCAGATGCCCCTGGCGCTCGTGGTGTTCGCGACGCCGCACGTGGTGACGGTCTTCAGCGATGTTGGCGAGGTGCGAGAAATAGCTGAAGGCACGAATCACGCTGACGGTCTGATCGGCGCTCAGGTTCTTGAGCAGGCGATCGAGCGCGCGCCCGGCCTGCGCATCGCTCTTCAGGCGATAGGCCACCGACAGCTGCCGCACCCGTTCCACGAGTTCAAAAGCGCCCTTGCCTTCCTGCTCGTGGATGACCTCGCCGAGTATGCGGCCCAACAGGCGGATGTCCTCCACCAGCGGCCGGTTCTTGGCGGCGGCATCCGCCTTGTCTTTGGCGCTTTGACGCGGGCGGGACGGCGCGCTGGCTTTCGTCATGGAGACCTCGAGGGGCTGGGCTCGGCAATCACGGTGATGACGCGCATGGTAGCAGCGCCGACGGCGCCCATCGCAACGCGCGCAGGGCGGTTGCGCGCCTTGCCCACAAAACGTGCGGCCGCGCCGTCATGGCGCATTCACACCGAGCGCAGCGCCTCGACGATATCCAGGCGCGCGGCGCGTATGGCCGGCAGAAAGCCGCCCGCCAGCCCCATGAACAGCGCGAACAACAGCGCCTCGACCACCACCCGCGTGTTCATGCTGAAGGTGAAGGCGAGTTCCGAGAAGGTCTGCCAGTTCATGGTCGAGACCGTGTAGAACTGCAGGAAGGATGCGAGCGCGAGACCGAGCACGCCGCCCAGGAGGCTCAGCAACAGCGACTCCATGAGGAAGGCGGCGAGGATATTGCGACGTCTGAAGCCGAGCGCGCGCAGCGTGCCTATCTCGTTGGTGCGGTTGGCGACCGCGGCGTACATGGTGATCATCGCGCCGATGATGGCGCCGATGGAGAAGATCACGGACAGGATGGTGCCCAGCACCGACAGGAAACTCGACATCATTTCCGACTGCTTGGCGTAGAACAGGGTTTCACGCTGCGCTTCGACCGTGAGGCGTTGTTCGTCTTCCAGGTCGCCGCGCAGCTTTTCGAAGTCGGCGCCGTCGGCCAGGCGGAAGATCACCGACGAATAGGCGCTGCGCCGGAAAGCCTGCATCATCTGGTCGACGTCGCCCCACAGTTCCGAGGCAAAGCCGCTGCCGGCGGCATCGAATGTGCCGACCACCGTCCAGGTCTTGCCGCCCAGCGACAGCGTCTCGCCGATGCCGGCGCCGCGAAAGCCCTTGGCCACGCGCGAACCCGCCACCACTTCGGCGCTGCCCGGGCGGAACATGCGGCCGGCGGTGATCCTGACCTGCGGGCGCAGGGCGATGCCCCGTTCCGACAGCCCGCGGATGGTGACGTTGGCGGGCTGGTTGCTGATGCGCTTGGGCATCACCACCAGCACCAGCAATTCCTTGGAGACTTCGGCGCTGCCGTCGGCGGCGCTCGCAATCTCGCCGCGCGCGGCGACCAGCGCCGCCTGTTCGCGTGCCACGCCGCTCTGGATCTCGGTCTGCGCCGAGCGCCGGATCACCACCACGTTGTCGTAGCTGCCGGTTTCGACCAGGGTCTTCTCGAGGCCGGAGGCGAGCATCAACACCGCCGCGAACACGAACACCACCAGCGCCATGCCGCCGGCGGTCAAGGCGGTGGTGAGCTTGCGCACCCACAGGTTGCGGAAAATGTAGGACAGCGGCACGCCGGTCATGGCGTGATTCTCCGCCCTGAAGGGCGCTCAACCGATACCACGGAAGCCCTCCGCGACCTTGAGCGTGGCGGCACGCCAGGCCGGTGCGACCGCCGCCACCACCCCGATCAGGAGCGCCATCGCCGCCGCCAGCCACGGTGTCTTGGCCGAGACCAGGAAGATCGGGAATATCGAACCGAAACGATGCCCGACCCAGTCGGCCACCGGGTAGATCAACCAGGTGCCGAGGGCGCCGGCGCTGAGCGAAATCAAAAGCGACTCGCCGGCGATGAGGGCGATCACGTGGCGATCGTTGAAGCCGATGGCCTTCAGCGTCGCGTACTCGCCGCGCCGCTCGCGCGCGGTCATGGCCATGGTGTTGGCCATCACCGCCATGATGATGACGATGATGAGGAAGGACACCACCTGGATGACCAGCAGGATGGCCTCGGTCATGGCGACGAAACTCAACTGGAAGGCCTTCTCGGTTTCGGTGAGCGTTTCGGCGCGGGAGTTGGCGAAGGTCTTGTCGACCTGCTGCGCGATCATGGCCGCGTCCTCGGGATGCTCGAGGCCGACGAGGAAGATGCCGACTTCGTTGGCATGATCCGGCATGAGCTTCTTCATGGTCTCGTTGAGATTTTCCCACTGCATGAACATCTGGCTTTCGTCGGTCTTGCTGTCGGCGCCGTGGTAGATGCCGCGCACCACGAACGTCCAGTTGCCGGGAAAGATGTCGCCGATGAGCGGGATCTGGTCGCCAATCTTGAAGCCGTACTTGTCGGCGGTCTTGCGCCCGATGACCGCGCCGCGCCTGTCGAGCAGGAAAGCCTTCATTTGATCGGGCGACAGCACGAACTCGGGATAGAGCTCGAAATAACTGCGCGGCTCGACCGCGAAGCGCGGAAAGAAATTCTTGGGCACGATGTAGATGCCGCCGAACCAGTCGGCGTAGCTCACCGACTTCACACCCTCGATCTGCGCGATGCGATCGCGGTAATAGAGCGGCAGCGTGAAGTTCAGCGAGTTCTTGTTGCGCACCACCAGGCGCGAGGCGGACGACGCGTTGGCGCCGGCATACCAGGCGTCGACGGTGGTGCGCAGCAGGCCAAAGGCGGTGATGGCGACGATGATGCCGGTGACGGTCAGGACCGTGCGCAGCGGGTGGCGCAGGCAATTGCGCAGCACCAGGCGGAACAGGAAGGCGCCCATGGCCTCAAGCGCCGCCGCGCGATCGCGGCCTTTCCACCTGGTCGGTCAGCACGCCCTTGTCGAGATGGCGCACCACGTGCGCGCGCTGCGCGGCGACGTGATCATGGGTGACCATGATGATGGTCTTGTCGAACCGCTCGTTGAGCGACTCCATGAGGTCGAGGATCTCGCGCGCCGACACACGGTCCAAGTCGCCGGTCGGTTCATCGGCGACGATGATGGTCGGGTCGCTGACCAGCGCCCGCGCAATCGCCACGCGCTGCTGCTGGCCGCCGGACAACTGGCTGGGGTAGTGATCGGAACGGTCGGCGAGGCCGACCAGGTCCAGCACCAGTTCGACGTGTTCGCGGCGCTCACGACCATTCAGGCGCGTCAACAGGAGCGGCAACTCGACGTTCTCGAAGGCCGACAATACCGGCATCAGGTTGTAGAACTGGAAGATGAAGCCGACATGCTCGGCGCGCCAGCGCGCGAGCTCTGCTTCGCGCATGCCGGTGATGTCGATGCCTTCGATCTCGAGCTTGCCACTGTCGGGCGTATCGATGCCGGCGATGAGATTGAGCAAGGTCGACTTGCCCGAACCGGAGGGCCCCATCAGGGCCACGAACTCGCCGCGCCCGAGCTCGAGATTGATGTCTTCCAGCACCGACACGCGCTGATCGCCACGCCGGTAGGACTTGCGCAAGTTGGCGATTTCGACAATCACACTCATGGGCGTGGGCGAGCCGCGCGGCGCTGGGCGCTCAATCGCCGGCGGCGCCGCTGCGCACCTCGGCGCCGTCGCGCAAGGTGGCGTCGGGATTGATCACCACCTTGTCACCGACCTTCAGCGCTTCGCCCACTTCGCGCAGCTCGCCGAGCGCGGCGCCGGGGCCGAGCGTCACCATCGCCACGTGCTTGCCGTCGATGCGGAACACCACCTCGTGACCATCGCGCTGCGTGATGGCCTTGGCCGGCGCGGCATTGCGCGCACGCTGATCGCGGGCATCGAGCGGTTGCGACAGGAACGCCACGCGCGCGCTCATGTCGGGCAGCACGCGCGGGTCACGTTCGAGGAAGCGCACCTTGGCCATCAAGGTCGCCTTGGCGCGGTCGACGGTCGGCACCACCATGCCCACTTCCCCGAGCAAGCGCACATCCGGCAGCGCGTCGAGCTGGATCTCGCAGGGCTGGCCGGCCTTGACCGAGGTGAGATTGGACTCGGCGATGTCCGCTTCGACCTCGAGGGTGTCGAGATCGGCCATCGTCACGACCGCGCCCTTGGAGGAATTGGCGGCGGCGAACGGCGCCAGCACGTCGCCGACGTCGGCTTCCTTCTTCAGCACCACGCCGTCGAAGGGTGCGCGTATCAAGGTGTATTCGACCGCCACGCGCGCTTCGTCGAGCGCCGCGCGGCTGGCGTTCAAACGCGCCTCGGCGGCGGCGATGCCAGCCGCGCTGGCGCCGACCGCCGCCTCGGTGCTGGCCTTGACCGCCAGCGCGCGATCGCGACGCGCCAGCGCCGCGTCGTAGACGTCATCGCTGACGAAGCGCTTGTCCTTCAATTGCCGCGCGCGGCGCAAGGCGCGCTCGGCGTCATCGAGTTCAGCCTTGCTTTCCAGCACGCGTGCCTCGGCCTCGCTGCGCCGCGCCCGCGTTTCGGCGATGGCCGCGTCGGCGGCGATCACGTCGGCCTCGGCGCGATGGCGGCTGGCTTCGACGTCGGCGCTTTCGAGCCGGGCAAGGACCTGGTCTTTCTTGACCACGCTGCCTTCCACCACTTCCAGGGTCTGCAAGCGACCGGTGGCCTTGGACGCGACATCGGCGCGCGTCTGCGGCACCACGTAACCGGTGGCATTGAAGAGCGTGACGGCGGCGGACGGGTAGGCGGCCGTGACCGTGCCGACTTCGACCTCGGCAACACTCTTGAAACCGCCACTGCGATACCACAGCAAGGCGCCCAGCAGCGCCGCCGCCAGCGCCATCCATTTCATGCGGCCACGGCCGCGCCGCGCCGGCGCCGCGCTGCGCTTGGCGTCGCGGTCTATGCTCAATTTGGAAAGGTCGGTCATGCCGGCGCGCGCCGTGAAATGGGTCGTTCTGGGATGGCTCGCTAGTATGGTGGCTAGGCAGCGACGCTGCCAGCCCGGGATTGCGCAAGCGCGTGGTCCGCCGAGTCTGTGGGTCAGACTTCAGTCTGACATTGGCGCGACCGGCGACCGCGTCAGATGCGACTCGAATGTCAGGCTGAAGCCTGACCCACAATGGACAATCAACTACCGGGGCGGCCACGCACCGCCGGTATCGATCGACTTGCAACACCCCGCCGGGACGGACTGCAGGCGCGCCGCGAGGGCGGCCTGGCGCTCGGCGCTGGCCGGATGGGTGGACAGCAGCGCCGGCGGCGCCTTGTCCTGCTGCTTGGCGAGCGTCGCGAAGAAATCCACCATGCCCTTGGCATCGATGCCGCGCTCGATGAGCAGGCTGAAGCCCTTGTCATCGGCTTCGCGCTCGGCATCGCGCGAAAACTTCAGTGTCAGCAGCTGGTCGGCCATGCGGCCGGCCAGCGCCACGTCCGGATCGCCCACCACCAATGACACCATCACGCTCAAGCCGGCGCTGCGTATCATGCCCTTGAGGCTGTGGCGCAGCGCCACGTGCTGGATTTCGTGGGCCAGCACGCCGGCCAGCTCATCGGCGCTGCGCGTGGCGCGCAGCAGGCCCACGTGCACGACGATGTCGCCGCCGGGCACGGCAAAGGCGTTGACGAGCTCGTCGTCGGCGAGATGGAAGCGGTAGCGATCGTCGCCCGCGTCCACCAGTTGGCGCGCCACGTAACGCAGCGCCTCGGCCTCGGCGCCGTCCTCGATGAAGGGCGTGCTGGCCTTGATCTGGGCGATCGTCATGGCGCCGATCTGGCGTTCGATGGCGGGCGAAATGCGCGCGGCGATGAAATCCACCACGCGATCCTGGCTACCGATGAGGGCGCCGAGCAGCAGCACCGGCAACGCGATGGCGAGCGCCACCGCCGCCCACGGCATGAGCGCGCGGCGCCGCGCGCCGAGCACCGCGCGCGGCAAGGGCAATTCCTCGCGCGGCCAGTGTTCGAGCAGGGCGGCAATGTCGGCCGCGCTGTCGAGATGACAGGCCCATGCGCCCTCGGCGTCCTGCCAGGCCAGTTCGAGACGTCCGAGGTTGAAGCCGGTACGCGACAGGCGCAGCGCCGTCAGCGCCACGCGGCGCGGCGCGGCGCCGTGCATGCGCACCACCACCGCGTCGCCCTCCAGCGCCAGTTCGACCTCGCTGCCGGCCGGCGCCGCGCCAGGCCCGAACAGGCGCGCCCGCCACGGTCCCATCAGCGGTTGTCGCCGTCCAGCACGTTGCCGAGGATGCCGAGCAGCGAACCTTCCTCGCGACCGCCGGCGCCGGCGCGCGGTGCATAGGCCAGCACACGGCCGGCCAGGCGCGAGATTGGCAGCGACTGCATCCATACCTTGCCCGGCCCGCGCAGCGTGGCGAAGAACAGGCCCTCGCCACCGAAGATCGCCGACTTCAACTTGCCGACATACTGGATATCGAAATCGATGCTGGGCTGAAAGCCCACCACGCAGCCGGTGTCGACACGCAGCACTTCGCCCGGGCCGAGCGTGCGTTCGGCCAGCGTGCCGCCGGCATGCACGAAGGCCAGGCCGTTACCTTCGAGCTTCTGCATGATGAAGCCTTCGCCGCCGAACAGCGCGGTGCCGAGCTTGCGCTGAAAGGCGATGCCGAGACTCACGCCGCGCGCCGCGCACAGGAAGGCATCCTTCTGGCAGATGAAGGTGCCGCCCATTTCGGCGAGGTTGATGGGCACGATGCGGCCCGGGTAAGGCGCCGCGAACGCCACGCGACGCTTGAGCTGTGATTCGTTGTGATAAACCGTGGTGAACAGCGATTCACCGGTGATGAGGCGTTTGCCGGCGCCGAGCAGCTTGCCCATGAAGCCGCTGCAGTTGCTGGCCTGCGAACCGTCGCCGAACACGGTGTCCATCTCGACGCCGTCCTGCATCATCATCATGGCGCCGGCTTCGCCGATGGCGGCTTCGCCCGGGTCGAGTTCGATTTCGACGTACTGCATGTCGTCGCCAAAAATTTCGTAGTCGATGACGTCCATGGACATGGATGACGCTCCGTAAACAATGAAAAGGGGCTGTATGGTGCGACGCCGGCGCGGGCACTTCAACGGTCGGCGCGACGCAATGCGACACAGGCCGACGCGAGCGTGCGCTGCCAGTGCCAGCGCTTTACGGCATACTGGCGGCGCATGAGTTCCCCCCACGACGTCCTCTACCGCATCGACGGGCGCGCGCTGGCGCGCGGCCTGCTGCTGGTGGCGCTGGCCGTGGCCCTCGCCCATTTCACCACTTTCACCTACGTCGCGGCGCTGGGCCTGGATTACCTCGAGCGCGGCAACCAATGGTTGCGCCATGCCGCCATCCTCAAAGGTCATGCCGGCGATCCGTGGCAATACCGCGTGCTCGCGCCCTACCTGTTGAAAAGCGTGATTGCCCTCGGCGAGGGTTTCGCGGTGCCCTACCCGCGCGCGCACGCGTTCATCTACTTTCGCTACGCCCAGGACGTGGCGGTGCTGCTCGTCGCCTATGCCTATTACCGGAGTCTCAACTTGTCGACCGCGGCGGCGCTGCTCGGCATGGCCATACTGGCGTGGGGCATGAGCCATTCGAACTTCGACAGCGACCTCCAGTTCAACACGTTTTTCGATCTGTTGTTCTACCTGCTGGGGGGACTCGTGATCGTGCGTGGCTGGTGGCGCTGGCTGACGCCACTCGTGGTGCTGGCGGCCTTGAATCGCGAAACCAGCGGCTTCTTGCCGCTGTTGCTGCTGGCGGCGGCCTACGTCGCCACGCCGGTCAGTCGCTGGCGCGATGCGCTGCCGACCGTGGCCCTGGCGCTGGCCTGTTACATCGGTGTGTTGCTCGGCCTGCGCCTGCTGTACGGCGCCCAGGAACTGTTACTGCCCTACGCCCACCAGCCCGGTCTCGACATGCTGGCCTACAACCTGATGCGCGCGGTGACCTGGCAACAGGTGCTGGCCACCGTGAGCGTGATACCGCTGGTCGCGGCGCTCGGCTACCGCGCGTGGCCGCCGTCATTGCGCGCGTTTTTCTGGACCCTGGTGCCGCTGTGGCTGTTGATCCACGCGCTGATGGCGGTGCTGGCGGAGACGCGCCTGCTGCTGGTGCCGCAGGCGCTGGTACTGATCCCGGCGGCGCTGTTCGCCTGCGGCGCGATCAACGTAACGCCGACAAACACCAAGCCGCCCGGCGCGCCGACGCGCCGTTCCTCACGCAAACGCGACGCGCGGCTCGACGCCGCCGACTGAGTTCGCCGGCGCGCTGCGCTCATCCCTGGCCCGCGGCAACGCGCCGTCCAGGAACTCACGCACGAAAGGCGTGGCCGGCTGCGCGCAAAGCTGCCGTGGCGAGCCCTGCTGCTCGATGCGCCCGGCGTTCATCACCACCACCTGGTCCGCCACTTCCAGCGCCTCGTCGAGATCGTGGGTGACGAACAGGCTGGTGACATGCAGGGAGTCGTGCAGCTCGCGCAGCCAGCGCCGCAGCTCCTTGCGCACGCGCGCATCGAGCGCGCCGAAAGGTTCGTCCAGCAGCAGCACGCGCGGCTCGACCGCCAGCGCGCGCGCCAGCGCCACGCGTTGACGCTGACCGCCCGACAGCTGGCTGGGATAGCGCGCGCCGAGCTTGTCGAGTTGCACGAGGTGCAACAGCTCGTCGACGCGCGCCTTGATCACCGCCTTGGACGGCCGCTCGCGGCGCGCCCGCACGGTCAGCCCGAAGGCAATGTTGTCGCGCACCGTCATGTGCTTGAACAGCGCGTAGTGCTGGAACACGAAACCGATGCGGCGATCGCGCGCATGCACGGCGGTCATGTCCTCGCCGTCGAACAGGATGCGGCCGTGATCGGCCTGGTCTAGGCCCGCCACGATGCGCAGCAGCGTGGTCTTGCCGCAGCCCGACGGCCCGAGCAGCGCCACCAGGCCGCCGCTCGGCACTTCGAGACTGACGTCGTCCAGGGCATGGAAGCCGACGAAGTGTTTGCTGATGTTGTCGATGATGACGCTCATGGTGTGGCTTCCCGGGTGAGGCTGGCGGCGCGCTCCGCGGCCGCGGCGCGCGCTTCGACGATGGATTTCAACAGCAGGGTGGCGAGCGCCAGCAGCATGAGGACCGATGCGCTGGCGAACGCCGCGACGAAGTTGTATTCGTTGTAGAGAATTTCGACATGCAGGGGCAAGGTGTTGGTGAGACCGCGGATATGACCGCTGACCACCGACACCGCGCCGAACTCGCCCATCGCTCGTGCGTTGCACAGGATGACGCCATAGAGCAGCGCCCACTTGATGTTGGGCAGCGTCACCCGCCAAAAGGTCTGAAAGCCGCTCGCGCCCAGCGTCGCCGCCACTTCCTCCTCGTCCGTGCCCTGCTCCTGCATGACCGGAATGAGTTCACGCGCGACGAACGGAAACGTCACGAAGATGGTGGCGAGCACGATGCCGGGCACCGCGAAGATGACCTTGAGATTGTGCTCGGCGAGCGTCGGCCCGAACCAGCCATGGGCGCCGAAGATCAACACGTAGATGAGGCCCGCGATCACCGGCGACACCGCGAACGGCAGATCGATCAGCGAAATCAAAGCTGCTTGCCCTTGAATTCGAACTTGGCCACTGCCCACGCCGCGCATACGCCGAACACCAGGTTGGCCGGCACCGCGATGGCGGCGGCGAGCAAGGTCAGGCGCAGCGCGGCGAGGGTCTCGGCCTGCTGCAGCGCCGCCCACCACGGCGCGAAACCCTTGGCGAAGGCCTGGCCCACCACCACCGCCAGCGGCAATACCAGCACCACCGTGAGAAACGCACAGGCCAGCGCGATCAGCGCCAGGCGTACCCAACGCGGCTCGCTGACGGCGATGCCCGGCGCGATATTCATCGACGGTCTCCGGCACGGCGCGTCCACGCCTGCAACAGGTTGATGGCGAGCAGCATGACGAACGACGCCGTCAGCAAGGTCACGGCGATGGCGGTGGCGCCGGTGTAGTCGTATTGCTCGAGCTTGGTGATGATCAGCAGCGGCGCGATCTCCGACACCATCGGCATGTTGCCGGCGATGAAGATCACCGAGCCGTACTCGCCGATGCCGCGCGCAAAGGCCATCGCGAAGCCGGTCAGGAGCGGCGGCACCAGCACCGGCAGCACCACGCGCGCGAAAGTTTCGAGGCGCGTGGCGCCCAGCGTGGCCGCCGCTTCTTCGAATGCCGGCTCGAGGGTTTCCAGCACCGGCTGCACGGTGCGCACCACGAACGGCAGGCCGATGAACACCAGCGCCACCACGATGCCGAGCGGCGTGAAGGCGACCTTCAAACCGTGCGCGACGAGGTACTGGCCTATCCAGCCTTTCGGCGCGTACAGCGCGGTGAGCGCGATGCCCGCCACCGCGGTCGGCAGCGCGAACGGCAGGTCGACCAGCGCGTCGAGCACGCGCCGGCCGGGAAAGCGATAACGCACCAGCACCCAGGTCACCAGCAGGCCGAACACCAGGTTGATGGCGGCCGCCAGCAGCGCGCAGCCGACACTGACACGGTAGGCGGCCAGCACGCGCGGCGCGGTGGCCGCCGCCCAGAACGCGTCCATGCCGAGCTGCAGGGATTTCACCAGGGTCGCCGACAGCGGGATGAGGACGATGAGGCTCAAGTAGAACAGGCTCACTCCCAGCGTCAGCCCGAAGCCGGGCAAGGCGCTGTGGCGACGAAAATGCTCGCGCCACGCGCGGCCGCGAAAGTACGCGCGGTTCAACCACGGTTGCGCGGCCGCGCTATCGCTGTTGGACAGACTCATGTTTCCGGGCCCGCCGCGGCGACTAGGGATTGAGGAAGATCTGGTCGAACAGCGCGCCGTCGGCGAAGTGCGTGGCCTGCGCCTTCTTCCAGCCGCCGAACGCCTCGTCCACCGTCACGAAGCGGGTGTCCTTGAACGTGCCGCTGAATTTCGCCGCCACCTCGGCATCGCGCGGACGATAAAAATTGCGGCCCGCGATCTCCTGCCCTTCCTTGCTGTAGAGATAGTCGATGTAGGCCTGCGCGACCTTGAGCGCGCCATGGCGATCGGCGACCTTGGACACCACCGCCACCGGCGGCTCGGCGAGGATGCTCAAGGATGGCACCACGATTTCGAACTGCTCGGGACCGAGTTCCTTCTGCGCGAGGTAAGCTTCGTTCTCCCACGCCACCAGCACGTCGCCAATGCCGCGTTCGACAAAGGTGGTGGTGGCGCCGCGCGCACCGGTGTCCAGCACCGCGACATTGCGGAACAGCTTGCCCACGAAGTCCTGCGCCGCGGCGTCACTGCCAAGCGTGTGCCTGGCGTAGGCCCAGGCCGCGAGATAGTTCCAGCGTGCGCCGCCCGAGGTCTTGGGATTGGGCGACACCACGGAAACATCCTTGCGCACGAGATCGTCCCAGTCCTTGATGGCCTTGGGATTGCCCTTGCGCACCAACAGCACGATGGTCGAGGTGTAGGGCGAGCTGTTGTGGGGATAGGCCTTCTGCCAATCCTTGGCGAGCAGGCCGGACTTCTCGGCGATGGCGTCGATGTCGTAGGCCAGCGCCAGGGTCACGACATCCGCTTCCAGGCCATCGATGACGGCGCGCGCCTGCTTGCCCGAGCCGCCGTGGGACTGGTTGACGGTGACGGCTTCACCGCCTTGTGCCGCCCAATGCTTGGCGAACGCCGCGTTGTACTCCTGGTAGAGCTCGCGGGTCGGGTCGTAGGAGACATTCAGCAAGGTAACGTCGGCGCGTGCCGCGCCGTTCAACAGCAGCGCCGCCAGCGCCACTACCTGGGTAAAAGATGTCTTCATGGTTGTGTGCTCCTCGCAGCGGGACATCAATAGGCGACCTGGAAACGCGTGAACAGCACGCGTTCGGTTTCACGATCGAGCGGCGCGCGCGGGCTACCGCCGCCACCGCCGTTGAACCAGGTGTTCTCGTAGTCGACGTTGATCTTGAAATTGCGATTCAGATACCAGTTCACGCCCAGCGCCCACGCGCTGGCGCGCTGTGCGGACTGGCGCGGATCGGCAAAGGCGCTGCCTGCGCCGCTGGCGCTCACACCGCGAAAGCTGTCCTTGTCGATGGCAAGGTCGCTGACCCGCGCCACCACTTCCCACGCGCCCCAGGCGCCGGCCAGCGGATCGAAATTGCGTGACGGCTTGACGCCGCGATAGCTCGCATCCTCACCGGTCAGCACCCACAAGCCCTGCACTTGCCAGGCGTCATGGGCGAGGGTGTCGCGATGGGCGCCGAACGCGACTTCCTGGGCCGAGCGCACGTATTCGCCGCTTAAGCCGAACTGGCGCCAATACCAGTAAGCCTGCGGCATGATGCGATAGCGGGTGCCGTCGGCGACCGTGGTATTGGCCAGCACCGTGGTCAGAGGCACGCTGACGGTCTTGCCGTCGGCGGCCACCACCTCGGTGCTGGCACTGGTGCTGCGATAGCGGAAGAAGCGCTGCTGACCGGGCGTCAGGTAACTGCCGAGCGCCGATGACACACTGTTCGACGCCAGCGAGAATTCCTCCTTGCCATAGCTGCCGGCGATGCCGAGCCCGAGGCCTTGCAGCGGTCCGTACCAGTTCTTGAACGGCAGCGCGAACACGCGGCCGACGAAGTCCTTGTCGTCGTTGTTGTCCGAGGCGCCGATGCTGGCGAGATCCTGCACGCCGTTGAACGCACCGACCGTATAACTCAGTCGTTCGCCGAACAGGTCACCGCTCAGCACCACGCCGAAGTCGCGGTTGGGAACGAGATTGCGCGGCAGGCCGCGTTCCACGAACTCGAGTTCCGAGGCCGATGCCAGCTGCTCGAGACCGAGCGGCGTTTTCATCTTACCGAAGCCGATGCGCGCGAACGGAAACTGGCGCCACTCACCGTAGCCGTCCTGCAGGCTCACGGCGCTGCTGGCGAAGTCCGCCATCAGGCGGTAATAGAAGTTCTTGTAGACCGTGCCTTCGATGATTGGCCGCACGCGCCGGAAGAGGTAGGTGTCGGTATCGTCGTCGGCATTGTCGGCGAGGTAGTAACGGCCATCGAACTGCACGTAGCCGCGCAACTTCATTTCGAAGTTGCCGTCGGGCGTGGTGACGGAGAGACCCTTGTCACCGAGCGCCACCAGCGGCGTCTTGACGCGGTTGGCGGCGGCCTCCTCGGCCTGCACTTCGAGACGACGTTCGATGGCGGCGACTTTCTGCGCGAGCGCCGGCTGCGCCGCTGGCGCAACGGCGGCGGGCGCCGCGTCCTGGCCCTGCGCGGCAAGAGCCGCTTCGAGTTGCAGCACGCGCGCCTTGAGCTCGGCGAGTTGCGCGGCAAGATCGGCGGGCGCCGGTGGCGCCTCGGCATGGGCCGGCGCCGCCAGCGCGAGGGCCAGTGCCACGAATGAGGAACGGAGTGACTTCATAGGACCGATTCCATGACTTGGGGAGTGGGGTGATGACACTTCCGGTGGTCCGGTCAGCTACGGGTTGAAATCGACAGCGCGGTCGGCGTGACGGGTCGCCGTCAAGCGGCGTTGCGGCCGTTGTCGGACGGCTCGGCGGGACGCAGCTTCTCGCGCTTTTCTATCTGCACGATGCGGCCGTCGTGGATGCTTATCTCCACGGCGCCGTAACGAATGCTGGCAATGGCCTCGACGAGCAACGGGTCGAGGAGCCGCGAACGCGGATTGGTGGAATTGCTCACGCCTTGCCCATGCCTTCTAATGCGATAGTTGAATAGCAATTGCAGTTTTAGTGCCATTAAGAAATAATTCTTAAAGACAGTTGCTTATGAACTTCCCGATCTCAAAGCCGTGATATGAAAATGGAAAACGTTTCTATTTTTTGCCGAAACCAGCATATATGACGGAATCAGCCTTCCAATCCGCCCTGCTCGGCGTGTGGCGAGAAGCCGCGCGCGGCGTCGACCCGAGCGCGACGGTGGCCGCCATGGCGGCCCGGCTCGCACCCGTGTGGCCGGACCTGCGACTGACCGTGCGCGGCATCGACCGCGCGGCGACAGGGGTGATGACGCTGGGCGAAAGCCATGCCGGCCCGCCACAGCCGGAAGCCCTGCTGTGCACCGATGACATGCTCGAACGGCTGCAACGCTGGGCCGACCGCAAGCGCGTGATGGCGCGCGGCGAGCTGGCCGCGGCCGAGCCGCTGGTGATGCGGGCGCTGACTGCCGCCGCCGGGCCCGATTGCCTGGTTGGCGGTCTCGCCGATGAACATGGTGGTGTGGGCCTGCTGGTCGGCAGCCAGGTACCCGACAAGGCTTTCACGCCGCTCGAGCGTGAACGCTTCGCCGCCCTGCTCGAGCCGTTCTCGGCGGCGCTCGCCGCCGCCGCCTGCTTGCGCGAACTGACCACCCTGCGCAATGCCGCCGAGGCTGCCTCGGAGCAGTTGCGCGCGCGTCGCGGCGGCGGCCCCGGCCTCGATGAGCTGGTCGGCACCGAAGGCGGCTTGAAAGCCGCCTTCGAGCGCATTGCACTGGTTACCAAGTCCGACGTGCCGGTGCTGATCCTGGGTGAAACCGGCGCCGGCAAGGAAATGGTCGCGCGCGAGATCCACCAGCGTTCACGGCGTCGCGACGCGGCGTTCATACGCGTCAACTGTGGCGCGATTCCGCCCGAGCTCATCGACTCGGAACTGTTCGGCCACGAACGCGGCAGCTTCACCGGCGCCACCAGCCAGCGCCGCGGCTGGTTCGAACGCGCGGACCGCGGCACCTTGCTGCTGGACGAAATCGGCGACCTGCCGCCGGCCGCGCAGGTGCGCCTGTTGCGCGTGCTGCAGGACGGCCTGATTCGGCGCGTGGGCGGCGACGATGACATCAAGGTCGATGTGCGCATCATCGCCGCCACCCACCGCGACCTGCCGCTGTTGATCCAGCAGGGTCATTTCCGCGAAGACCTGTGGTATCGCCTCGCCACCTTTCCGATCGTGTTGCCGCCCTTGCGCGAACGGCCGGCCGACATTCCGGCCCTCGCCGCGCATTTCGCGCGCCGCGCCGCCACGCGTTTCGGCCTGCGCCTGCAATTGCCGAGCGCCGCGGATCTCGTCCTGCTCGGTGACTACCACTGGCCGGGCAATGTGCGAGAACTGGCGGCGGTCATGGATCGCGCCGCCATACTCGGCGACGGCCACGGCCTCGAGGTCGCGACGGCGCTGGGCGCCACGCCGGCCGGCGCCACCAACGGCCTGCCGAGCCCGCACGGCGCGGCCACGCCCGGCGCACGCGACGGCGCCATCGCGACGCTGGACGAAGCCATGCGCGCCCACATCGAACGCGCCCTCACGCTCACCCAGGGACGCATCGAAGGCCCGCACGGCGCGGCGCTGCTGCTCGGTATCAATCCCCACACCCTGCGCGCACGGATGCGTAAACTGCGTGTCACCCGTCGCCCCGGGGCCTCGCACGCCACGCCGTCGTGATGGCGCTCGCGCCCGACGATTTCGAGAGACGCTCACCATGAACACACTGACGCACCTGCAACGCCTCGAGGCCGAGAGCATCCACATCATGCGCGAGGTGGTGGCCGAGGCCGACAAGCCGGTCATGCTCTACTCGATAGGCAAGGACAGCGCCTGCATGCTGCACCTGGCGCGCAAGGCCTTCTACCCGGCGCCGCCGCCCTTCCCGCTGCTGCACGTCGACACCACCTGGAAATTCCGCGACATGTATGCGCTGCGCGAGCGCATGGCGGCGCAGATGGGCATGGAACTCCTGGTACACCAGAATCCCGAAGCCAAGGCGCTGGGCATCAATCCCTTCGAGCATGGCTCGCAGGTGCATACCGACATGTGGAAGACCCAGGGCCTGAAACAGGCCTTGACTCAGCACGGCTTCGACGCCGCGTTCGGCGGCGCGCGCCGCGACGAGGAAAAATCCCGCGCCAAGGAGCGCATCTTTTCGTTCCGCACCGCCCAGCATCACTGGGACCCGAAGAACCAACGCCCGGAACTCTGGCGCGTCTACAACATGCGCAAGGCGCGTGGCGAAAGCATGCGCGTGTTTCCGATCTCGAACTGGACCGAGCTCGACGTGTGGCAATACATCCATCTCGAGAACATCCCCATCGTGCCGCTCTACTTCTCGGCGCCGCGGCCGGTGGTGGAACGCGATGGCATGCTGATCATGGTCGATGACGAGCGCCTGCCCTTGAGGCCGGGCGAACAGCCCATGATCAAGAACGTGCGCTTCCGCACCCTCGGCTGTTATCCCCTGACCGGCGCGGTGGAATCGAACGCCACCACGCTGCCCGAGATCATCCAGGAAATGCTCCTGACCACCACCTCGGAGCGCCAGGGGCGTCTCATCGACCACGATGAAGCCGGTTCGATGGAGAAGAAGAAGCAGGAGGGGTATTTCTGATGGCCCACGTATCCGACCTCATCGCGACCGACATCGACGCCTATCTCAAGGCGCACGAGAACAAGAGCCTGCTGCGCTTCATCACCTGCGGCAGCGTCGACGACGGCAAGAGCACGCTGATAGGCCGCCTGCTGTACGAGTCGAAGATGCTGTTCGAGGATCAGCTCGCGGCGCTGGAAGCCGATTCGCGGCGCGTCGGTACGCGCGGCGGAGAAATCGACTACGCGCTGCTGCTAGACGGACTCACCGCCGAACGCGAGCAAGGCATCACCATCGATGTCGCCTACCGCTTCTTTTCCACCGACAAGCGCAAGTTCATCGTCGCCGACACTCCCGGCCATGAGCAGTACACGCGCAACATGGTGACCGGCGCCTCGACCGCCGATCTGGCCATCATCCTCATCGATGCACGCAAGGGCCTCCTGCCGCAGACGCGCCGGCACAGTTACATCGTCGGCCTGCTCGGCATCCGCCACGTGCTGGTGGCGGTCAACAAGATGGACCTGGTCGATTATTCCGAGCAGGTGTTCGCGCGCATCGACCAGCAATACCGCGAACTCGCGGCGCACATCGGTCTGCCCGAGGTGCTGACCATTCCGATCTCGGGCGTGCGCGGCGACAACATCACCGAGCCCAGCGCCAATACCCCGTGGTACACGGGCTTGCCGCTCATGACCTTGCTGGAAACCATAGAAATCGACGAGATGCGCCTGCACAAGCAGCCGTTTCGCATGCCGGTGCAATGGGTGAACCGTCCACACCTCGATTTCCGTGGCTTTGCCGGCACCGTGACCGGCGGCGTGATCCGCCCCGGCGATCCGGTGGTGGTGATGCCCTCGGGACGCGACACCACGGTGGCGCGCATCGTCAGCGCCGATGGCTTTCTCGAACAGGCGGTCGCCAACCAGTCCGTCACTCTCACGCTCACCGACGAGGTGGATGCCTCGCGCGGCGACGTGATCTCGAGCGCCGAACTGCCGGCCCAGGCCGCCGACCAGTTCGAGGCGACGGTGGTATGGATGAGCGATGCGCCGCTGCTGCGCGGGCGCAATTACCTGCTCAAGATCGGCACCAAGACCGTCACCGCCACGGTCGCGCCGGTCAAGCACAAGCTCAACATCGAAACCATGGAACACGTGGCCGCCGAGCAGCTGGCGCTGAACGAGATCGGCGTGGTGGAACTGGAGCTCGACCGGCCGATCGCCTTCGACCCCTATCGCGAGAACCGCGACACCGGCGGTTTCATCCTCATCGACCGCATCAGCAACAACACGGTCGGCGCCGGCATGTTGCACTTTGCCCTGCACCGCTCGCACAACGTGAAGTGGCAGGACCTGTCCGTGACCAAGGCGGCGCGCGCCGCGCAGAATCGACAGAAGCCGGCCTGCCTGTGGTTCACCGGCCTGTCGGGGGCGGGCAAGTCAACCGTCGCCGACCTGGTCGAGAAGCAACTGCATGCGCTCGGCCATCGCACCTACGTGCTGGATGGCGACAACGTGCGTCACGGCCTGTGCAAGGATCTCGGCTTCGGCGATGCCGACCGCGTGGAAAACATCCGGCGCGTGGCGGAAGTGGTGAAACTCATGGTCGATGCTGGCCTCATCGTGCTGACGGCCTTCATCTCACCGTTCAGGAGCGAACGCGAGACCGCGCGCGCGCTGCTCGAGGACGGCGAATTCATCGAAGTGTTCGTCGACACGCCGCTCAAGGTCGCCGAGCAGCGCGATGTGAAAGGACTTTACGCCAAGGCGCGGGCCGGCGAGATCCGCAATTTCACCGGCATCGACTCGCCCTACGAGCCGCCCGAAGCCGCCGAGATCCGCATCGACACCACCACCTGCACGCCGGCCGAAGCCGCCGACAGGGTGGTGGCCGAGCTGCGCGCGCGCGGCGTATTGGGCTGAGCGAAGTTCAAGCGCTGACTCGGGAACGGTAGAGCGGCGCGGGCTCGGCGCGCATGCGCGCCAGGGCTTCTTCACCGCCCGCCACCCGCAGCCAACGCTCGATCAGTTCGACGTCGCGCTTGATGCGCGCCATTTCGTCCGCGCGGCCCGGTTTGCCCGAGGCGCGCAGCTGGCACAGCGCCGCCTCGTATTCACGCAGATTCGCGCACAGATCCTGGATGATGTCGCGCATGATTAACCCTCGTCGCTAGTGGAATGCCGGTAACTGGGCGCAGCGGCGCCGTGCCCATCCCTGCATTCATCCGCCCACCACGGCACTACGTTCTCGTGGTTGCTCTCGGACAATAGACAAGTTCCATGCCAGGACCGAAATCGGCGGGATTTCAGAGCCTTTGTCCCTGTCCGTCGCAAGCCTGCCGCCGCCGACCCAGGCACGGCAGGACGCATGCCGGCAGCTCGCGCACCAGAAGAAGGCTCCGCGCCAGCGACGTTTCCCCTTCCAGGTGCGAATTGATTTGCGGTCCGGCTTGAAACGCCGGTCAGCCGCTGTGCGAATGAATTCGCACCTACAGTCTAGACGTCTTGGCGGGAATCCGGCTGCGACTAATTGTCGCGGTGCGCCACGCCGGGCGACTCAGGACGCGCGACGCACGCGGCTCTTGTCGTTGTGCTGCACCGGCAGATCGGTGGGCGCCGGCAGGCGCGCCGTCACGCGTATCGAGGGGCGCACGGCGCCGCGGCGGCTGCGTTCCAGGGCGTCATCGGCGTGGATCAGCTTGAGCCATTGCTCACAGCATTCGAGCTTGTGCTCCAGGCGCTGAACTTCGTCGGGGGTGGCGCGGTGGCCAGGTTCGCGCAGGGCATGCAAGGCGCTTTCGTGCCGGCGTGCCGCCGCGCACAATTCATCCACCAAGTCGTCCATGCTACTTCGCTCCGGGTTGCCAAACAGAAACCGCCGCGCCGCATCACGGCGCGCCGGACTTTCATCTGTCCGGTATCGTGACCCAAGCTTGTGACGTGGAAATGACTACTCGTCGACAGTTTTGCAAATTACCGGGTGAGCGCGCGCACGCGCTTCAATGCACTGTCCAGTCCACCAGTCCGGTGTGCGCGGTGACCAGCACCACCACGCCGAACACGATGCGATACCAGGCAAACACCGTGAAGTCGTGGCGCATGATGTAACGCAACAGCCAGCGTATGCACAGGAAGGCGACCACGAAGGACGTGACGAGACCGACCGCGAACAGCCCCATGTCGGACCACGCCAGCAGCGCGCGATGCTTGTACAGATCGTAGGCCGCCACGCCGACCAGGGTCGGCACGGCGAGAAAGAACGAGAACTCGGTGGCGGCGCGGCGTGACAGGCCGAACAACAGGCCACCGATGATGGTCGCGCCGGAACGTGACGTGCCGGGAATCAGTGCACAGCATTGCGCGAGGCCGATCTTGAGAGCGTCCATGAAGCCCATGTCGTCGACCGATTCGCAGTGAATGCGATGCTCGCGGCGCTCGGCCCACAGGATCACGATGCCACCGACGATGAAGGCCACCGCCACCGGCATGGGCTTGAACAGCATCTCCTTGATGTAGTCACCGAAGGCGAGGCCGAGTATCACCGCCGGCAGGAACGCGACGAGGATATTGACGGCGAAGCGGTTGGCGGCGGGCTCGCGACCGAGGCCGGTGAGGGCGCCGAGAAAACGCGCGCGGTATTCCCAGATCACCGCCAGGATGGCGCCGGTCTGGATCACCATCTGGAAAACCTTGGCCTTGTCGTCGTTGAAGTGCAGCAGGTCCGCCGCCAGGATCAGGTGACCGGTGGAGGAGATCGGCAGGAACTCGGTCAGGCCTTCGACGATGCCGAGGATCAGGGCCTTCCAGTACAGAACGTCCATGGCCGCTTCAGGGCGCCGTCTGGCGACGGCCTTCCAGCGCCGCCATCAGCGCCGGCAACACCACCAGCGCGCACAGCAGGGCATAGCCCAGCGACAGCGCAATCAACACGCCCATGCCGGCCATGCCGGGATGCTTGGACGCCGCCAGCGTGCCGAAAGACGCCACCGCGGTCAGCCCGCTGAACAGCACCGCGCGCGGCGTGCTGGTATCGAGCAAATGATGAATGTCATCGGCATGGCCGCGTCGAATCACGAGGTAGGCTCCGTAAGCATTGTTCAATCCGATCAATAGCGGCAGCGCGATGATGTTGGCGAAGTTGAGTGGCACATCGCACAGCACCGAGGTGATGACGGTCAGCAACATGGCGAGCACCAGCGGCGCCGCCACCAGCACGGCGTCGAGCACGCCGCTCAACAC
Source organism: Pseudomonadota bacterium (assembly GCA_016719885.1). Taxonomy (NCBI): domain Bacteria; kingdom Pseudomonadati; phylum Pseudomonadota; species Pseudomonadota bacterium. The sequence continues at coordinate 85,602 of JADJYF010000008.1, forward strand.
GAACACATGCATGATGATGGTCAACACCAGCGCCAGCACCGAGGCTTCGACGCAGGCCTGGATCACGGCATGGCTGCCGGCCACCAGTTCCACCGGCGCGCCGGTGGCCTGGGGTTCGAGCGCGGTGACGGCGCGTGCAAAGCGGCGCATGGCGGCGTTGTCGTTGAGATTCTCGCTCGGATAGATCTCGACGCGCGCGCGGCCGTCGGCGGCCAGGTAACGCTGCGCGAGATCGGCCGGAATGTCCTTCATCGACACCGGCCCCGCGTCGAGCAGGCTGCGCAGGCGCGCGATGGCCTGCGGCAGGTCGCCGAGCAACAGCGCGCGCACGGCCGGCACGCTGCTCGTCGGCCAGCCCTCACCCGCACGCAGGCGTTCCAGGCCCTGCTTGAGACGCGTCGCGCTGGCGCGCAGCGCGCCGTCGCCGAGCCTGGGGCCCGCTGCATCGATGCGCTTCAACAGGCGCTCGACGGCTGCCGCTTCGGCGGCGACGTCGGGCGCGCCGTTTTGCGATGAGGTGGCCAGCAGTGCGCCCGATGCCGCGCGCATGCCGTCGATGATCTCGAGTTTCTCGTCCTGGTCGGTTGGCAGGTAGTCAGCGAGGGTGATGGCCTTGTCGACTTCCTTCAACTCGCGCAAGCGCGCGGCGCGCTTGACCGCGTCGTCCAGCGAATCGGCGAGCACGTCGGCGGTATAAGGCGAGCTGTCGGCCTGGCTGGCGAGGCGCCGCCAGGCTTCGACCGCGGGGCTGTGCGGGTCCTTGAGATTGAGCGGGTTGAGATCGAACTCGACACGCGGCAACAACACCACGCCGGCCACCACCGCCAGCAGCGCGCTGACCATGATCGGCGTGCGAGCGCGCGCCACGAAGCGCGCCAGCGCGCCGTGCCGAGTGCGCGCCGCGGGGCTGGCACGGCGCGCCAGGGCGCGCGGCGCCGGCAACAGCGCCAGCAAGGCCGGCAACACCGTGAGATTGGCAATCAGGGCCACGCCCATGCTGAAGCCGGCGATGACGCCGAGCTGCGCGAGCCCGAGGTAACTGGTCGGCACGAAGGCAAAGAAGCAGATGGCGGCGCCGACCGCCGCCAGCACCAGCGCGCCGCCGGCGCCGCGCGCGGCCTCCGTCAGCGCCGCGCCGCGCTCGCTGTGCAGCGCCAGTTCTTCGCGGTAGCGCATCGCGTACTGGATGCCGAAATCGACGCCCATGCCGATGAACAGCACCGCGAAACACACCGAGATGAGATTGAGACTGCCGACGCAGGCGACCGCGAACGCCGAGGTCCAGGCGAGACCGCAGGCCAGGGTCAGCAGCACCGCGACCACCAGGCCGGCGGCGTTCAAGCCCCACACCAGCACCAGCGCCACCGCCACGAACGACAAGCTGGTGGTGAGCGTCGCATCGTCGGCGACCGTCACCAGTTCCTCGCCGTCCATCGCTTCGCTGCCGGTCACGAAGAATTTCACGCCTGGATACTGCGCGCGCATGTCGGCGAGCAGCGCGTGCAGCCGCTCGATGGCGTCTTCCGTCGGTCGAAAGCTGTCGTCGCTTTGCGCAGGGTCGATGAGCACGAAGGCGCGATGCGGCCCGCCCTCGCCCAGCCCCGCGAACAGTTCGTCACGCCAGTGCACGGGCTCGGCGCGGCCCTCGGCATGGGCCTGCAAGGCAACGCCAAGCTTGTCGAACATGCCCGCCAGCTGGGCGCGCTGGCTGTCGTCGAGTTCGCCTTCGAGCCCCAGGCCCAAGGCATCGAGCAGACCGCCCAGGCTCGCGTCGTTGGCCAACGCGCCGAGCAGCGGCTCGGCGCTGGTCAGGCGGTCGGACAGGTCCCACAGCGCGTCGGTTTCGAGGTAGAGCAAGCCGTTGCGCGCGAAGAACTCACCGCCGCCCGGCTGCGACAGGGCGCGCGCGATGTCCTTGCGTTCGGCGAGGCGCGCGCCGAGCGCATCGGCGGCATCCTCCGCTTCGCCGGCGTGCGCCGACTCGGTGTACACCACCACGTCGCCGGGCAGATGGGGAAAGGCGGCGTCCAGCGCGTTGCTGGCTTTCATGTGCGGCAGCTCGGGATCGAGCATGTTGCCGGTATCGGTATCGATGGCGACGTGGCCGACCGTATACCAGCCCGCCGCCAGCGTCAGCGCGAGGCTGAGCAGCACAACCGCGAAGGGGTGACGCACGCTCGCCGTGACGATGGCGCTGGCCGCGTCTCGCGGCAGGGTCTTCCAATGCATGTTCATGACAATCTTGGCCGCGTCGCGGCCAGCAGGACGGCGAGTCTATCAGCGATGAATGGCGGCCGGCCGGGTAATCAACGACAGATCGCCGATGCCGGCGCGACCGATGAGCGCGATGACGTCCGCCACGCGCCCGGCATCGGCCTGTTCTTCCGCCTGCAGGGCTATCTTGGGCGGCGGATGGCCATCGGCGTTCAGGGCCTTGACCAGCGCCGCGTCGTCGAGCTGGGCCTTCTGATAGGTGACCTTGCCATCCTTGTCGACGGTCACGAACGGCACCTTCTGCGGCGCCTGGGTCAGGCTCTTCGATTGCGGCGGCAACAGCGCCTCCACCAGTTCCTGATCGAGGCTGCCGGCCAGCAGGAAATAGAGGATGAGGATGAACACCACGTCGATCAGCGGAATGACGTTGGCGTCGCGTTCGGCGAGGTTGCCGTGCTTGCCGTGCGGTCCGAGGTAGCGCCGGTCGGCCTTGGGATTGGGTGGTTCGATGATCATCGCCGCTCACTGAGTCTCGGGCGCGTCGAAGGAACGCGCGCGCCGCAAATCGACCGCCGCGATGCCGGTGCTCTTCAGAATGTCGATGACATTCACCGCGCGCTGCAGCTTGACGCCATCGTCGACCGCCACCACCGCCATGTCCTTGTCACCGCGTTGGCGCTGCGCGGCGGCCGCGAACAGCTCCTTGTCGTCGAGCTGGCGGCCCGCCAGCCACATGCTGCCGTCGCGATGCAGCTCCACCTGCATGGGTGGCACTGGCGGCGGCTGATCGGACTGGCTCTGGGTCGAGGTGCCGACCCCCAGTGCGCGCGGCTGCAGGAAGTTGGTCCTGAGCATGAAAAAGATCAACAGGATGATGACGAGGTCGACCAGCGCCACGAGCGTGATGCGGCGCGCGCGCCGCGGACGCTGAAGACGCAGTTCACGCACGTGGGCTTGAGTCGGCCTGACCGATGTCGAGTTCGGTGGTGAAGACCCGCGCGATGACGTCCTCGACCCCGGCCACGATGTGATTCAGGCGCGTTTCCAACAGCGAATGCAGCACCGCGAACGGAATGGCCATCGACAGGCCGACGCCGGTGCACAGCAGGGCTTCCCAGATACCGCCGGCGAGCTTGGCGGCGTCGTTGGCCGCGCCGCTCGCTTCCAGCGCCTGGAACGAGGCGATGATACCGGTCACGGTACCGAGCAGGCCGAGCAGCGGCGCGATGTAGTAGATGATTTCGATGGTCGGCAGGTGCGCATGCAAGGGCGCGAGGAACACCCGCGCGCGGCGATAGAGCTCTTCGCGCACCAGTTCGACGTTGTCCGGACGCAGGCGCTTCAAGGCGTATTCGACATCGGCGGCAAAGCCGAGGCTGTTACGCTTGATCATCTCCTGGCCTTTCTTGACGTCGCCGCCCTCCCAGGTGTCGATGGCCTTGTGCAGCGCGCGCAACTGGCCGTCGCGCACGCCCAGGAATTGCAGCACCTTGAACATCACGATGGCGAGACCGAACACCGACACCGTCAGCTGCACGATGACGAGCTTGCCGCCGAGTTCGATGAGGCGCTTCACGCCGGTCCACCACGACAGGGGATCCATGGAGACGCCCATGTCGAGCTTGTTGCCCTCGCGTTCGCCGGCGGCCTGGTCGGCGGCGGCATTGACCTCGGCGGCCTTCTCCACCACCGCATCGGCGGCGCTGGCGGCTTGCTCGGCGACGGTGGCGGCGGCATCGGCCGCCGCGTCGGCGGCCTCGCTGGCGGCTTGCTTGACGGCCTCCGGCGCGGCCTGGGCGAAGACGCCAGGACTGGTCAAGAGTGCGAGGAAGAACATAAACGCAGCCGCACCCTGGGCTGCCCTCGATCGCCGGGGCATCACCCCATCAGCTCCCCATCGCATAGCTATCCCTTTTAATGCGCGCTCGGCCCGTTATTTCGAGAGGCGGCGCCTGTTCTTATGAGTTGGCCGGGCGGCCAACGCGGTGGCCGATTATAGGACGAGCTTCCCAGAAAGGGGAATTGCCCGAAACCCCCTTTAACAATGCTGCAGGGCAACCACGAACGCCGCGCCAGGCGCGTGCCGGCCGCGTGGGACGGGCATTACACTAGCCCCACATCGGACGTTCTCCCGCAACAGGCTGCCCCCATGTCTCATCGCATCGCCGCTCTGTATGAACGCGTCGTGCTGCGCCATCCGTGGCTGGCGCTCGCCCTGCTCGGTTTCGTGATGGCGGCGCTGTTGCCGGGCCTGCGCAACTTCAAGCTCGATGCTTCGACCGACGCCCTGCTGCTGGAAAGCGACAAGGACCTGCGCAGTTTTCGCCAGCTGGCGATGCGCTACCAGACGCGCGATTTCCTGTTCGTCGCCGTGGTGCCGAAAGACGGCGATGTGTTCACGCCCGCCACGCTCGGCATGATCAGCGATGTGCGCGACGAGCTGACCCAGGTCGCAGCCGTCAAGGACATCATCACCGTGCTCGACGTGCCGCTGTTGTCGACCGTCACCGGCCGCATGGCCGACCTCGGCATGAACTTCGAAACCCTGCGCTCCCATGAAGTGAAGCTCGAAGTCGCGCGCCAGGAACTCACCACCAGTCCGCTGTATCGCAACCTGGTGGCGAGCGCCGACGGCAAGGTCGGCGCCATGCAGATCTTCTTGAAGGATCATCCGCGCCTGCCGCGGCTGTCGAACCTGCGCGACGAGCTCTTGTACAAGCGCATCCACGGCGGTCTCAGCGCCGCGCAAGAGCAGGAGCTGGCGCGCCTGCGCCCCGATTACGAACAGGCCAAGGAGGAATACGAAGCGACCACGCGCGCTGCCATCGCCGAGATCCGCGCCATCCTTGCCAAGCACAGCGGCCAAGCCACGCTCTACCTCGGCGGCATGCCGATGATCATCGACGACATGATGACCTTCATCCACAGCGACATGGCGACTTTCGGCGGCGCCGTGCTGCTGTTCCTGGTGGTGATGATGGGCATCATCTTCCGCGAAGTGCGCTGGGTGGCGCTGCCGTTCGCGAGCTGCCTGTACGCCAGCACCGCGATGTTCGGCCTGCTCGGCCTGGTCGGCTGGAAGGTCACCATCATCTCGACCAACTTCGTGTCGCTGATGCTGATCCTCACCATGTCGATGAACATCCACCTGGTGGTGCGCTATCGCGAACTGCTGCGCGATCATCCGGACATGAGCCAGCAGGAGTTGGTCAGGCGCACCGCCATGGAAATGGCACGGCCGTCGTTCTACACGGTGCTGACCAACATCATCGGCTTCGGCTCCTTCGTGCTGTGCGACATCAAGCCCGTCATCGATTTCGGCTGGATGATGTCGATAGGTCTGTTGGTGGCTTTCGCCAGCACCTTCATGCTGTTCCCGGCGCTGCTGGTGATGACCCGGCGCCGCGCGCTCACGCGACCGGAGTCCCAGGGCTATGCCTTCACCGAGTGGTTGGCGCATCTCACCGAGCGTCATGGCAAGGCCATCCTGGTGGTCTCGCTGCTGGTGGCGGTGGTGGCGACGCTCGGCACACGCCGGCTCGAAGTCGAGAACAGCTTCGTATCCTATTTCCACAAGGACACCGAGATTCACCAGGGCCTGTCGCTCATCGATCAGCAGCTCGGTGGCACCACGCCGCTGGATATCGTGCTCAAATTTCCGCCGGACGAGGGCAGCGTCGACGCCACCCACAAGGGCACCGGCGATCTGGCGGCGATGTTCGACGACGTCGCCAAGGCCGAACAGGCGCCGTCGTCATGGTTCAGCGATGCGAAGATTGCGCGCCTGAAGGCGGTGCACGCCTGGCTCGAGAAGCAGCCGGAGATCGGCAAGGTGCTGTCGCTCGATTCGACCCTGCGCGTGGCCGAGGCCATGAACGATGGCAAGCCGCTCGGCGCCGACGGCATCGAGACCATCTACCGCCAGATGCCCGACGCCGCCAAGGCCAACTTGTTCACGCCCTTCGTGTCGGTCTACGACAACGAGATGCGCCTGTCGGCGCGCATCATCGACACCTTGCCGGGCCTGCAGCGCAAGGAACTGCTGGCACGTATCGACAGCGGCCTGCGTGAGCGGCTCAAGCTCAAGAGCGACGAATACGAGATCTCGGGCCTGCTGGTGCTCTACAACAACGTGCTGCAGAGCCTGTACAAATCCCAGATCCTGACGTTCGGCTCGGCCATGGCCTGCATCATGGTGCCGCTGCTGGTGATGTTCCGTTCGCTGAAGGCGGCCATCATCGGCATCCTGCCCAACCTGCTGGGCGCGGTCACGATCCTGGGCTTCATGGGCTGGGCGAAGATCCCGCTCGACATCATGACCATCACCATCGCCTCGATCACCATCGGTATCGCGGTCGAGGACTGCATCCATTACCTGTACAGCTACAAGCTCGAATACCGGCGTCTGCGCGATCCGCTCGCGACCATGCACTACTGCCACAACAACGTGGCCAAGGCCGGCTTCTATACCACCGTGACGGTGGTGGTGGGCTTTTCGATATTGATGCTGTCGAACTTCATCCCCACCATCCTGTTCGGCCTGTTGACGGCGGTGGCGATGAGCGTGGCGCTGCTGGCAGCCTTGACCTTGATGCCGCAACTGGTGCTGTGGTGGCAGCCGTTCAGGATGGATGACGACGAGGATTGAAGGGTCGGAGAGTCATTCCTGTAGGTGCGAATTCATTGGCATGCAGGCTGAAGCCTGACCCACGCCGCGCCTTTGTGGGTCAGGCTTCACTGACTTGCGAATCAATGCGGCGCACCCACAGGGCGATCCGCGATTACTTCACCTCCGTGCGCGCCTCGCCCAGCGCCTTCTCGAATTCCTCCAGCGGCGCGGCGCCGGTGATTGGGTGGCTGTTGAGCAGGAACTGCGGCGTGGCCTGGATGTCGAGCTTCCGCGCCAGGTCGAGGTCGCGCTTGAGGGCGGCCGTGGCGGCATCGCTGGCGCGGTCCTTGTTGAAGCGCTCGAGATCGAGGCCGAGACTCTTGGCGGTGTCGGTGTACAGCGCCTCGCCGAGATGATCCTGGCCCTTGAACATGGCGTTGTGGAATTCCCAGAACTTGCCCTGCTGCTGCGCGGCCCAGGCGGCCAGCGCGGCGCTGGTCGCGTCGGGATGCATCTCGGCGAGCGGCAGATGCTTGTAGACCAACAGCACGTCGTGCTCATGGGCGGCCATGAACTGCTGTACCGTTTCGAAGGCCTTGCCGCAGTAGGGACATTGGAAGTCGGAGAATTCGACCAGCACCAGCTTGCTGCCGGCCTTGCCGCGCGCGGGTGAATCGCCCAACAGTTCCTCGCTCTTCAGCTGCGCCACCTGCTCCTTGAGCTTGGTCTCGGCGCTGCGCATGCGCTGCTCGGCCTGGGCGCGCTGGTAGCCGACCACCGCCTGCATGATTTCCTTGGGGTGCTCGCGTATGACCTTGAGGATCTTCTCTTCGAGCAGCTTGTCGGCGGCTTCGTCGGCGCTGACCGCGCCCAGGGCAAGAAACGTGAGGGCAAGCGCCATCACGGCGCGCATGGCATGAAGATGAGAAGAAAAGCGCTTGGCCACCAGGCTGCTCCTGCAATAACGGAGGCGACAGCCTACATCATTCCGGCGCCGGCACCATGACAGTCACCACATTCGGCGCGCGCCGGCTCAGCGTTCGCGCAGGTGGCGGATGAGGTAGTTGTCGACGTAAGCCTTGGCGTCCAGCACCAGGCGGTCCTGGGACAATTGAATCTGGTGCAGGAAGAACATGATGGTGATGGCCAGCGTCAGCGCCACCAGCGTCGCATTGAAGGTGATGCCGAGGCCTTGCGTCACGCCGGTCACGTCGCCGGCCGCCGCGCGTTGCGCTTCCTGCAGCGCCGCGCCGATGCCGCGCACGGTGCCGACGAAGCCGACCGCCGGAATCGCCCACACCGCGAAGCGGATCATCGACAGTTCGGCGTCCAGCCGTGATGCTTCCAGTTCACATTCATCGCGCGCCGCCTCGGCGGCATGTTGCACGCTGCCGGTCGCGCCGAAGCGCGTCATGCACATGCGCAGCGTGCGCGGCAGCAGACGGCCGCGCACCGGCGCCGGCAGGTTTTCGATCTGGCGTGAGAACTCGCGCACCGAATCGGGAAAGATCACTTCGCCTTCCTTCAGGCCCAGCAGATCCTGTTGCAGGAGCTTGCGTTCGCGCAGCACGCGATATTCGCGGTAACCGAGAATGAAGCCGGCCCATATCGCCAGCACCCAGCAGGTTTCCGGTTCGGGGTCATGCAGGATGACCCAGATCGAACGCGGTATGTGCACCATCGGATCCTTGGCCCACACCTCGCGCTGGTAGGCGAGCTGCGCATCGGCATTCGGACGTATGACCAGGGTGTACGCGATGTGCACCATGGTGAAGCTCAGCAGCAGGGTCGTCAGCGCGTAGAAGAAGTCAAACGGGAAGGGCTTTTTCATGGTGGGCCGGATTGTCGCAGAATTGCGCGCCGCTGCCAGCCCGCGCCCCGGGCGCGTCCTGCGCCCGATCAATTTGCACGTCGGCACGCCGGGCATGGCGCATAGAGCGCTGCGCTTTTGCGCGTAGAATCGCGCCACCAAGCCACTGCGCGCGCCATCGCGTGCGCCCTCGTCGGGGAGTTGTCGTGATGTCATTGCTGGCCAAGGAACGCACCATCGCCCGGCCCGGTTTCAACCGCTGGCTGGTGCCGCTCGCCGCGCTGTGCATTCACCTGTGCATAGGCATGGCCTACGGCTTCTCGGTGTTCTGGTTGCCGCTCATGCATGCCGTCGGCATCAGTGCGCCCATCACCTGCCCGCCGGACATGGGCGTGCTGGCCAAGCTCACCACCACCACCTGCGACTGGGACAAACCCCTGCTCGGCTGGATGTTCACCCTGTTCTTCGTGTTCCTGGGCTCGAGCGCCGCGCTGTGGGGCGGCTGGCTGGAACACGTCGGCCCACGCAAGGCCGGCTTCGTGGCGGCGCTGTGCTGGTGTGGCGGCCTCATGATCTCGGCGGCGGGCGTGTACCTGCACCAGCTGTGGATGATGTGGCTGGGCTCGGGCTTCATCGGCGGCATCGGTCTCGGCCTCGGCTACATCTCACCGGTCTCGACCCTGATCAAATGGTTTCCCGATCGGCGCGGCATGGCCACCGGCATGGCCATCATGGGCTTCGGCGGCGGCGCCATGATCGGTTCGCCGCTCGCCGATATCCTCATGAAGCATTACGCCACGCCGACCTCGGTCGGCGTGTGGCAGACCTTCGTGACCCTGGCCGTCATCTACTTCGCGTTCATGACCACCGGCGCCTTCGCCTACCGCGTGCCGCCCACCGGCTGGCAGCCGGCGGGCTGGACGCCGCCGCCGCAGGCCGTCGGCGACAGCATGATCACCCAGCGTCACGTTCACGTGAACCGCGCCTGGCGCACCCCGCAGTTCTGGCTGTTGTGGGGCGTGCTGTGCCTCAACGTGTCGGCCGGCATCGGCGTGATCGGCATGGCGTCGCCGATGCTGCAGGAGATCTTCGGCGGCCGCCTGATAGGCCTCGATGTGAAATTCGATCAGCTGAACGCCGCGCAGCTCGGGCAGATTGCGGCCATCGCCGCCGGCTTCACCGGCCTGCTGTCGCTGTTCAACATCGCCGGCCGCATCGGCTGGGCATCGTGCTCCGACTACATCGGCCGCAAGATGACCTACTTCGTGTTCTTCGTGCTCGGCATGGCCCTCTACGCCGCCGCGCCCCATGCCGGCGCCTCCGGCAGCGTGGCGCTGTTCGTGGCCTTGTTCTGCGTCATCCTCACCATGTACGGCGGCGGCTTCGCGACCATACCGGCGTATCTCGCCGACCTGTTCGGCACGCAGATGGTGGGCGCCATTCACGGCCGCCTGCTGACCGCGTGGTCGGTGGCCGGCATCCTCGGACCGGTGCTGGTCAATTACATCAACGACGCGCAGATCAAGGCCGGCGTCGCCAAGAGCGCCGCCTACGACACCACCATGTACGTGCTGGCCGCGCTGCTGGCGGGCGGCTTCCTGTGCAATCTCATGGTGCGTCCGCTCGCCGCGCACTGGTTCATGAGCGATGCCGAACTCGCGGCCGAGCGCCAGCTCGCCCACGACGTGCAGGCCGCACAGGTGAGCCACGGCGCAACGCAGGCCGCAAGCAGTTCGACGCTGGCGGTGGCAGGCCTGTGGCTGGTGGTCGGCCTGCCCCTGGCCTGGGGCATCTGGAATACGCTGGTCAAGGCGCTCGCCCTGTTTCGTTGATGACGCCCACTCATCCAATCCTGTTCGGCCCACGTAAGCACAGCCCATGAATGCATCGTCTCCCGCGCCCGGCGCCGATCTCGAAGCGGTACTCGGCGCCGCCCGCCGCGCGCGTCGCCGCGCCCGCCTGTGGTGGCTGTTGGGCGCCGTCGCGCTGCTGGCCGGCGGCATGCAATGGGCCCAGCGCGAGGCCGCGCGCAGCGATGCGCCGACCATCGAGTACGTCGGCGCCGAGGCGCGGATCGGCGCTCTCACCGTCAAGGTCACCGCCACCGGCACCTTGCAGCCGCTCACCCAGGTCGATGTCGGCAGCGAGCTGTCGGGCATGGTCGAAGAGGTGTTGGTCGACTTCAACGACACCGTCAAACGCGGCCAGGTGCTGGCGCGACTCGATACCCAGCGTCTCGAAGCGACCGCCGTGCAGGCGCGCGGCTCGCTGGCCTCCGCCGAGGCGCGCCTGCGCGAAGCCGAGGCCACGGTGGTCGAGACCGGTCTCAAGAACGGCCGCTGCGCCAAGCTCGCCGAGAAGCAGATGTGTTCGGCCGACGAACTCGATGCCTCGCGCGCGGCGCTGTCGCGCGCCCAGGCCGCGGTCGGCAGCGCCAAGGCCGAAGTCGCGGTGGCCAAGGCCATCCTCGACGAAAAGGAAACCGAACTCGCCAAGGCCGTCATCCATTCGCCCATCGACGGCATCGTGTTGAAGCGCCTCATCGAACCCGGCCAGACCGTGGCGGCGGTGATGCAGACGCCGCTGTTGTTCACGCTTGCCGAGAATCTCACGCAGATGGAATTGCAGGTGGCGGTCGATGAAGCCGACGTCGGCGTGGTCGCGGCCGGTCAGCGCGCGAGCTTCGGCGTCGATGCCTACGCGTCACGCGCCTTCCCCGCCACCGTCACCCAGGTGCGCTACGCACCCGAGACCAAGGACGGCGTGGTGACCTACACCACGGTGCTGCGCGTCGACAACGGCGACCTCGCGCTGCGCCCCGGCATGACCGCCACCGCGGAAATCGTGGTGCGTGAAGTGAAGGACGCGCTGCTGGTGCCGAACGCGGCGCTGCGTTTCGTGCCGCCGGCGGCGCCTCGCCGCGGCAACGAAGGCGGCATCCTCGGCAAGCTCATGATGCGTTTCCCGTCACGCCAGGCCTCGATGCGCTCCGCGCCACCGAGCGGCCGCGAACGCCGCGTGTGGGTGCTCGATGGCGACACGCCGCGCGCGGTGAACGTCACCATCGGCGATACCGACGAGAAATTCACCGCCGTCACCGGCGGCGACCTCGCGGCCGGCATGAAGGTCGCCGTCGACTATCGCCAGGCAGCGCGATGAGCGAGGCCTCGGCGTCGGCCGCGCCGCTGGTCGAGTTGCGCGCGGTGAGCCGCGTGTATGGCGATGGCGAAGCGCGGGTCGCGGCATTGCGCGGCGTGGATCTCGCGATCGCGGCCGGCGACTTCCTGGCCATGATGGGCCCGAGCGGCTCCGGCAAGTCGACCTGCATGAACATCCTCGGCTGCCTCGACAAGCCGAGCAGCGGCAGTCATTTCTTCCAGGGCATCAACGTCGGCGTGCTCGACCAGGACGAACGCGCGCTCGTGCGTCGCAGCAGCATCGGCTTCGTGTTCCAGGGCTTCAACCTGCTGGCGCGCACCTCGGCGCTGGAGAACGTGGAGCTGCCGCTCATCTATCGCGGCCTGCGCGCGCAGCCACGACGTCAACGCGCGCTCGCGGCGCTGGCCGCCGTGGGGCTCGCCGATCGCGCCCATCATGCGCCCAACGAGCTGTCCGGCGGTCAACAGCAGCGCGTCGCGATCGCGCGCGCCATCGCCGCCGAGCCGCGCGTGCTGTTCGCCGACGAACCGACCGGCAACCTCGACACTGCGCGCAGCCATGAGCTGATGCAGTTGCTGGCCACGCTCAATCGCGAGCAGGGACTCACCATCGTGATGGTCACCCACGAGCCGGACATGGCCGACTACGCGCGCCACACCATCCATTTTCGCGATGGCCTCATCGAGGACGCGCCGCCGCCATGATCTGGAACGCCTTCATCCTCGCGGTGCGCGCCATCCGGCGCAATCTCCTGCGCTCGTCGCTGACGGTGCTCGGCATCGTCATCGGCGTGGCGGCGGTCATCACCATGGTCACCATTGGCAAGGGCGCCACCGCGCGCGTCACCCAGGACATCTCGCAGCTCGGCGCGAACCTGTTGATCGTGCGCCCCGGTCAGCGCGTCGGCATGCAACGCACCGAGGCGCCGAATTTCAAACTGGCCGATGCCGAGGCGGTGGCACGCGAAGTGAACAGCGTCACCACCGTCGCGCCGACCGCCTCGCGCGCGCTGGCGGTGGTGGCCGGCAACAACAGCTGGCTCTCCAGCATCTACGGCGTCGACAACCGTTATTTCGAGGTCGGCAACTGGACGCTGGCCGCCGGCCGCCAATTCACCAGCGGCGAGCTGCGCGGCGGCGCGGCGGTGTGCGTGCTCGGTGAAACGGTGCGCAAGAACCTGTTCGGCGCGCGCCAGGGGGTCGGCGAGAAAATCCGTTTCGGCAAGGTGTCCTGCGACGTCATCGGCCTGTTGCAGACCAAGGGCCAGACCACCACCGGCATGGACCAGGACGACATGGTGCTGACACCGATGCGCACCTACTGGCGGCGCGTGGCCGGCAACCAGGACGTCACTTCCATGCAGATCTCGGCGCGCGACGGCGTGCCGACCGCGGTGGCGCTGCGCGACATCACCGATCTTTTGCGCGAACGGCGCCACATCGCGCCCCATGAAGACGATGACTTCACGGTCATGGACCTGCAGGAGATCGCGCGCACCCTGGCCGGCACCACCCAGGTGCTGACCGGTCTGTTGGGCGCGGTGGCGGCGGTCAGCCTGCTGGTCGGCGGCATCGGCATCATGAACATCATGCTGGTATCGGTCACCGAGCGCACGCGCGAGATCGGCATCCGTCTCGCCATCGGCGCGCTCGAACGCGACGTGTTGTTGCAGTTCCTGATCGAAGCCGTGGTGCTGTCGGGTTTCGGCGGCGTGGCCGGCATTCTCATTGCCATCGCCGCGTCCATGGGCTTGTCGAAGATGCTGGCGGTGCCGCTCATCCTCGACCCCGGCATGATCCTGCTGGCGTTCCTGTTCGCGGTGGCGGTCGGCGTGGTGTTCGGCTATTTCCCGGCGCGCAAGGCGGCGCGGCTCGACCCGATAGAGGCGCTGCGTTTCGAATAAGGAGTGGCGCCGAAAGTTTTGTTTCGATGAGCGACAAATGCGTCCTGCAAGCCAATGCCCTGGTCGATTGCCCACAGCGAATTCGCCGCAGTTTGTGGCCCACGCTCAGCGCGGGTCCGGAAATCGGTACACATAGATCGAATAACCGATGCGCGCGACGGGCTCATAGCGCGTCAACCAATCCACGCCGGCGTGGGTAAAGTGCTCAATCTTGCGCAGCCACACCAGGCGATGGGTGCTGAGCGCATACAGACCGGGCGCCGGTGCTCGGTACTGCGCCTCGCTCATGGGCGTCGCCTCGACGCCGTACAGTGACGGCGCAATGGTGCCGAAGTAGCTCAAGTAGAGCGGTTCACCCGGCGCGTGGCGCGCCTGCCAGCGCGCGAGCCGCGGCAGTTCCTGGCCCCAGTCGATGTTGCTGTCGTCCAGCACGTAGGGCGCGCGCGACGGGCCGCCCGCCAGCGGCGTGATGTAGGCGAGCTGGTACGGGAAGTAATACAGCGTCTCGCCCAGCATCCACAGCAGCAGCGCGGCCACCGCGAGGCGCGTACGGCGCGCGAAGCACGCACTCGCCGCCAGGCTCGAGAATATCGCCAGCATCGGCAGCGCCGGCAGGATGCGACGGATGCCGACGTTGATGGTGTCGAAGCACGACACGCCCATCATCACCACCGCCGGCAGCAACACGAACAGCGCCGCTTCACGCCCGCGCGGATGACGCGCCGCGCCCACCAGGGCCGCCGCCAGCAACAGCAGGGCCGCCGGCGGCGTCTTCACCAGCCAGGTCGCGAGGTAGTAATACCAGGCGGAGCGATCGAGCACCGCGCCCAGCAGGTAGCTGTGGTAGTCGCTGTTGGTGTTGACATAGAGGTGACCGAGGCCATCCAGGAACGGCCGCAGATCGAAGGGACGTGCGTAACAGGCGCCGACCACCAGCGCGAACATGGCGAACGCGGCGCCCGCGCGCGCCAGCACGGGTGCGACGGCGCGCCGCTCGGCGAGCACGGCATGGACGACCTGCACAAGGGCCAGGGGGCCGAGCAGGAGCGCGGTGAATTTCATCATCACCGCCGTGCCGACCAGCGCGCCATAGGCCAGCCAGGTGCGCCAACGGCCGCTCGCGAGCGCGCACCACAGCATGTAGCTCGCCGCCAGCATGGCGGTGCTGCACAGGGTGTCGGTGGTGGCGAGGCGACCATGGGCCATGAGGGTGGGCGACAGCGCCACGCCGCAGGCTGCCGTCAGCGCCGCGGCCGGGCCGAACAGCGCCAGCGCCCAACGGCCGGCCAGCCACACGGCCAGGCCACTCGCGAGCCACACCGGCGCGCGCGCGCGGCGCGTGATATCGGCCAGATGCTCACGCTGGCCGGCGAGGTAATCGACCGCGAAGCCGACCTGGTTGGCGGCACTGAAGGCGGGCGTATCGTAGGGCGGGCGCGGTAAGCCCATGGCGAGCAGCGGCAGCGCGACCAGCTGTTGCGCGAGCGGCGGCGCTTCGCTGTTGAGGCGATGATCGCCGGTCTGCCAGTAGGACAGTCCGGCGACGATGAACACCGGCTCGTCCCAGGTCAGCGATTCGTCGCGCGCCGCGAAGGCCGCGAGCAGCACGCTCAGCAGCGCCAGGGCCAGCACCACGCGCCGCGCCCAGCGCGCAGCGCCGGCCGTCGCCTGGTCCATTTGCCGCTGTGCCCGCGCATCCATGGCGGCTAATGTAGCCGCTCGTACACGACCTGTGCGCGGCGTGTTCAAGCGTGCCAATGCCATCGCCGATACAGGGGCCAGCATCCACTTGCGCCCCCATTGAAGGACTCTGATGTCGGCCGCTGCTCCTGCCTTGTCCAAACTGTCGCGCTTGAAATCCCAGGCACCGAGCCCCGCCGGCCACGCGGTGCTGGTGGTCGAGGACAGCAAGGCCATACGCGAACTGCTGTGCGGCTACCTGCGCCAGATCGGCGGCTTCGTGGTCGAGACCGCCGACAGCCTGGCCGGCGCCGAGGCCTTGCTGGCCAGCAACCCCGAACGGTTCTTCTGCGCCGCGCTCGATCTGAACCTGCCCGACGCCGCCGATGGCGAAGTGGTGGACGCGGTGCGCGCCCATGGCGTGCCGGTCATCGTGTTGACCGGCAGCGCCGAGCCCGCCGTGCGCGAACGCATGATGGCCAAGAACATCGTCGATTACGTGGTCAAGCAGAACAGCCACGAAATCGAACACGTGGCTTATCTCATCGGCCGCCTGCGCGAGAACCGCGCCACCAAGATCCTGGTGGTCGACGATTCGCGCAGCTTCCGCCTGTACATCAAGTCCCTGCTCGAGAAATATTTCTTCCATACCCTGGAAGCCGGCGACGGCCGCGAGGCCTTGGCGGTCATTGACCAGCATCCCGATGTGACCCTGGTGCTGACCGACATCAACATGCCGGTGATGGACGGTTACGAGCTCATCGCCGCGCTGCGGCAGCGTTACCGGCGCGAGGACCTGGCCATCATCGGCGTGTCGGACAGCAACAAGCACGACATCTCGGCCAAGCTTCTGAAGCTCGGCGGTAATGATTTCCTGACCAAGCCGTTCGTGGTCGAGGAGTTCTATTGCCGCGTCACGCAGAACACCAACATGGTGGGCTACGTGCGCCAGATCCGCGATTCGGCCATTCGCGACTTCCTGACCGGCGTCTACAACCGCCGCTACCTGTTCGAAGTGGCCGCCACGCTGTACGGCAACGCGCGACGCGGCAACGTGCGGCTCGGCGCGCTGCTGCTCGACGCCGACCACTTCAAGTCCGTCAACGACACCTACGGTCACACCGCCGGCGACGTGGTGCTCAAGGCCATCGCATCGTGCCTGTGCCGCGAGCTGCGCATGAGCGACATCGTGGCGCGCTACGGTGGCGAAGAGTTCGTGTGCCTGACCGTTCTCAAGGACGCTGCCGACATCGACATCGTGTGCGAGCGGGTGCGCAAGGCGGTGGAAGGCCTGCAAGTCGACTTCGATGGCCAACGCATTCCGATCACGGTCAGCGTCGGCGCCACCACCCAGCTCGGCGACTGCTTCGATGACATGCTGCGCGCCGCCGACGCCGGCGTGTACCAGGCCAAGGCCGCCGGTCGTAACCGTTACGTGGTGGTATGAAGGCACGGCGCCTGTGACGGCGCGCACACTCGCGCCGCCGGCGCGCGCCACCCGCCCGGTAATATTCCGCGCTTAAGATTCTTTTAGGGTTTTCTTCCGGAAGTTTTAAGAAACGGAAGTCGACACCCTGCCTATGCTTCCCCTCGCGTCAGGCCATAGCGGCGGACGCCGGACCGCCAAACCCATGACGCGGTCCGCCCGACGAACCAACGAGGAGCATGAGCATGAACAGTAGCAAGCAGATTTCCGAACGCAGCGCGCTGATTGCCAGCGTGATCATCACGCTGGTCGGCTGGGTCTACATGGTGGTGTCGGTCGGCGGCAAGCTGATTGCACCGACCATCGTCTGACGGCCAGCCGGCGTGTGCCGGGGCTTCAGCCGCGTGGCGTGGCCAGACGCAAGGGCCGCGCCACGCGCAATTGATACCGTCCGCGCCCGGTTTTATCGAGCGCGAGTTCCGGCAGCCGTTCGCGCAGGCGCCGTTGCAACAGCACCAGCCGTGCTTCCAGGTTGTCCCCCACGTCCGGCAGGCCCAGCGCGCGATCGCGCCGCAGGTCCTTGTTGTTGAACTCCACGCGTCCGAGCTCGACGTAGTCGCGCAGCATGCGCCACAGAATGGCGCCCGCCACACCCTTGATCAGGTACTCGTCGTCGACGAACACGCTGTGATCATCTTCATCGTGACTGACCAGCATGGCCGGTCCGGCCAGCGGCGCGCTGGTATCGACCGTCGCTGCCTCGTCCGCCTCGTCGCCCTCGCTGAACGCGCCAAAAGCGCGCGCGCAGGCCTCGGCGAGCAGCGTCAAGGCATCCTCGTCGTCGTGATCGATGTCGCCATCCTCGGCGCTTTCCACGTACAGCACCGCCACCAGGCGTTCTCCGGCGATGACCGGCAGCGCCAACTGGCTGCCGGAACGATCCAGGCCCGGCAGCGCGATGCGCGATTCGATGTCGCTGCCGGGATGGCGGGCTAGGTAAGCGGCGCGCACCGCCTCGCCGTACTGGTATTCCTGCGCCATGTGGGTCAGGCGAATGGCGGTGCGCTGTTCGGCGGCGATGCCGATCACGCCTTCGCCATAGGCGATTTCGGAACCAACGCCGACCCGCCCATAGCCATGGCTGGCGACCGTGTACAGACGCGCGTGCGGCTCGTCGGCCAGCAGCAACAGGCAGTGCGCGAAGCCCAGGCCGCGGCTCAATGCGTCGATGCTGGCGTCCACCCAGCGCGGCAGGTCCGGCGTGGCGGCGAGCCTGGTGAGCGAATCGCGCAGCCCCGCCAGCAAGCGACTCGGACCGCGCAGCGGCGCGCGCGGCCCGGAGCTCTGCTCGATGTCGTCGACCACGTAGACATCGGCGCCGCGCAACACGAAGACCTTGCTCATGCCGCTGTGAAAGGCGATGCCGGCGAGCTTGGCGCGCATGGCGGCGAACAACGGCCCGCTGGTCTCGGTACGCAGGTAACGGATACCGAGCAGGTAGCGTGCACCGTCGCGCGGATCGGTCAGCTGCAGGCGCGCCACCGGATTGGCGAGGATGTTGGCGCGCGTCTTGTTGAAGAACTGGAAGGACAGCGCGATGTGGCGCTCGTCGATGTAACGCACGTCGGACAGCGCGCTGACATTGGGCGTGCCGTCCGCCGCGCAGGTCGCGATCAGCGCCGGGAAGCCACCTTCCAGGCAGGCGCGCAGATCGATGAGAGCGAGGCCCGCCATCAGCCGATGCGCGTGCCGGCCACCGGGCCCGGCGTCTGGTCGAAGGCTGAGTAGGGCGTGAAGCGCAGTGCCACGCTGGCGCGCACGTCGATGTTGAGATAGCCATGGGCGAGATGCCGCGACATGCCGCCCTTGATCATGTCGGCGGCGAAGGCGTCGCGATAGGCCAGCATCAAGGCCTCGTCGTCGGGCGCCAGCGCTTCGATGCGTGCATCGTGGCCCTTGAGCTGCAGCGAGCGGTGATCGCTCGGTCGCCCGAACACCACCGCGATGGACGGCACGCGCGCCAGCGCCGCGAGCAGCGCACGCGAATGGTCGACATGGGTCAGCACCGTGACTTCGCCGCGCGCGAGATCGACGCGGCAGCCGACGCCGACGCCGAGCTGCGGGCGGTGCTGCTCATCGCGTGCCGCGAGGTCGATGGCGACCCCGCTGGTCACGAACGCGGCATGGGGCGCCAGCAGGGCGGCGCCATCCACGGAATGCTTGGTCATGGCTCATCACTCGATGACGGGCGTTCCATCGCCGAGATGACGCGACTGTAGCCAGCGCCGCGCGCCGCTTCAACTCAAGCTGGCGCTGAGCTCGAGATCCACCAGCAGATGCACGCTGGCGGCACTGTAGGACTGGTACTGCTCGCCATCGATGGTCTGCACGCCGTCGCCATTGGCCATCCAGCCCTGGCCGCTGGACGTGATGCTGTCGCCGGCATCGCCGCTGATGCGCAAGGTGGCGTGGTCGGCGCCGATGGCCAGCACGTCGCTGAGCGCGAGTATCAAGGCGTTGGCGCCGCTGCCGGTGATGTCGAGATGGTCGAAATCGAGCAGCCGCGCATCGTCGACGAGGGTGAGGTCCAGCGTCACGCCGCTGCCATCGACGCGCAGCGTGTCGGTGCCGGTGCCGCCGTCGAGCAGCGTATCGAGCGCGTCGTAGACGATGACGTCGTCGCCGGCGCCGCCGTTGACACGATCGGCGCCGCCCGCGCCGTCCAGCAGGTTGGCGGCGCCGTTGCCGGTGATGTCATTGGCAAATTCGTTGCCGGTGCCACGCAGCGCCGCGCTGCCGGTCAGCACCAGTTGCTCGACGCCGCTGCTCAAGGTGATGTCGACGCTGCTGTTGACGACATCGATGCCGCCGCCGCCGACCGTGCCGGTGAGGATGAAATCGTCGATGCGCCAGCTTCCGTTGGCGGCATCGGTGCCGCTCGCAGAGACCGACACCGTCACGGCGCCGGTCAGCCCGAGCAGCGCATCGAGTTCGATGGCGCCAGCGTGCTGTCCGCCCGGATTGCCGAGCGTCGCACTGCCGGAAGCGACCAGTTCGCCGTTGATATGCAGCTGCCAGAGGCTGGGGCCGTTGCCACGCGCGCCGTTGGACGACTGCTCGGCGAAGCTGAAACCGGTGATGTCGATGCGCTGCCCCGCCGCGACCGTGAACGAGAACAGCAAGGCGTTGCCGTCGTCGGCGCTGCTCAGCGGATCGCCATCATCGAAGCCCGTCGCGCCGAGAGCGAGGCCACGGTTGGGTTCGAGGTCGAATCCTTTCAAGCCGTCCGGCAGCAAGGTGCCGGCATCCTGGGTGGTCCACGCGCCCACGTCGCTGATGGCATCGACCTTGAGCGCCGTGCCGGGGTTGGCGAAGGTGTCACCGGCCACGTTCTGGAAGTTGAACCTGAGCAAGGTCACGGCGGCGGCCTCGTCGATCACATCGCCCGCATGGTCGACGAAATAGACATCGTTGCCGGGCCCGCCTTCCATGAGATCGGCGCCAGCGGCGCCATCCAGCGTATCGCCACCGTCGCCGCCGGCGAGGTGGTTGGCGCCGGCATTGCCGCTGATGTGATTGGCGAGTTCGTTGCCAGTGGCGGCGAGGTTCTGCGCGCCGCTCAACTCGAGGTCTTCGACATTGGCCGGCAACACGTAGCCGTCGAGCGCGGTGCGCACGGTGTCGTGGCCTTCATCGACGCCTTCAATCACGCTGTCACCGTCGGCATCGACGTAGAAAATGTCGTTACCCTCGCCGCCTTTCAGCGTGTCGTTGCCGGCACGGCCGTCGAGGACATCGTCGCCACCTTTACCGTCCAGCACGTTGCTGGCGGCCGAACCGATCATGATGTTGTCGAGCGCGTTGCCGATGGCATGCACGAACAGGTTGCCGGTGACGATGAGCTTCTCGACGTTGGCCGGCAAGGTGTAGCTCACCGAGCTCTTCACCAGGTCGATGCCGGCGCCTGCCGCCTCGGTGATGCGCACCGCGCCGACATTGACGATGTAGGTATCGTTGCCCGTGCCGCCGCGCAGCGTGTCGATGCCACCGCCGCCATTCAAGACATCGTTGCCGGCGCCGCCCGTCAAGAGGTTGCGTGCGCTGTTGCCGGTCAACTGGTTGGCACCGGCATTGCCGGTGGCGGACAAGGCCGCGCTGCCGAGCAGGATGAGATTCTCGACTTCGGCGGCGAGCGTGTGGCTGACACTGGCGCGCACCGTGTCGGTGCCCTCGCCGCGTTTCTCGACGACGCGGTCGCCGGCATGGTCGACCCGGTAGCTGTCGTTACCGCGTCCGCCGCTCATGAGGTCGGCGCCGAGGCCACCGTCCAGCACGTCGTTACCGGCCAGGCCGAACAGCTTGTCGTTGCCGGCCAGACCCAACAGCGTGTCGGCGGCGGCGCTGCCGTCGAGTCGCTCCGCGCGTGCGGTGCCGCGTCGCGTTGCCATGCGGTGGAACTCCGATGCCGGGGATAGGACAATGATATCGAAGACGACATGATCGAGCCGCCGCGTCGGCGCGGCAAGCGCCGTGATCGCTCGATGTCGCAATGTGTGCAGCGCCTCGCGGAGATTCCGCGCGTGGCGCCGCACAGTGTAAACAATGGTTATTTTTGACGGGCGCGAGCGGTATTCATGCCCCGCCTCTCAGCGTCCCGGAGATCGATCATGCGCCTGATGTCGCTTGCGCTGATGTGCCTGCTGTCGTGGGGCGCGGCCGGCGCCGACCTGTTTCGCTACGCCGAGCCGGCGCTGGGCCGACTGGTATTCAACCAGGTCCTCACCGATACCCTCAGCGCGCCGCTGCGCCTGCCCAAGGTCGGCGAGTATTACGCCGAGTTGATCCTGGAACCGGCCGACGGTCAGCAGGACGTGGCCTTGAGCGCACCGCTGTCGCTGGCCGTCGAGTTGAACGTGGCGCGGCGCGAGCACGCGTTGCTCAAGCGCATCGTCAATGTCAGTTTCGCGCCGGGCGAGCGCTCCAAGACGCTGTTGTGGTTGAACGCTCCCGATCACCTGCCGACGCGCACCAATCTCGAGCTCGAGGTCAGCGTACGCGATGCCGGCAATACGCAGCCCAACACCGCCAGGCTACGCCTGCAGTTGACGCGCAAGTTCGAGTTCGCACCGCTTA
This sequence comes from Pseudomonadota bacterium, assembly GCA_016719885.1. Lineage (NCBI taxonomy): Bacteria > Pseudomonadati > Pseudomonadota > Pseudomonadota bacterium. The sequence continues at coordinate 107,536 of JADJYF010000008.1, forward strand.
TCGTGCGCTAGCGCGAGCAACCGACCACCCTCACCCGCCTCGCAACGCCGGCCTGGCGCCGGCGTCCTTGTTTCACCCTCAGTAAGCCGCCACCGCGCCATCGCTGCGCGGATCGCTGGCGCCCGCCAGCATGCCGTCGGGGCCATGCACGATGGCGCCGGCGTGCCCCATCTGCGCGCTGTAGTCGGGCAGCATTTCGACCGCGTGACCGGCCGCGGCCAGCGCCGCGCCGAGCTCCGCGTCGAAGCGACCTTCCAGTTTCAGTGTGGTGCTGTCAGCGCCCCAGGTGCGGCCCAGCAGCCACCGCGGGGCGTCGATGGCCGCCTGCAGATCCATGCCGTGCATCACGTGGCGCGTGAACACCGCGGCCTGGGTCTGGGGCTGACCTTCACCGCCCATGGTGCCGTAGGCCATCACGCGCCCGTCCTGCAAATGCGCGAGCGCCGGTTGAATGGTGTGGAAGGGCAGGCGCCCGGGTTCGAGCGCGTTCAGCGCCGCGCCGTCCAGCGCGAAACTCATGCCGCGGTTCTGCCAGCACAGGCCGCTATGCGGCAGCACCACGCCGCTGCCGAATTCCCAGTAGATGCTCTGGATGAAACTGACCATGCGCCCGGCGCCGTCGGCCGCGCCCAACCACACTGTGTCGCCGTGGGACGCCGGCCGTGGCCACGGCAGGGCGCGCGCCGGGTCGATGCGCGCCGCGCATGCGGCTATGAACGCGTCGTCGAGAAAGCGTGCGATGTCGCCTTGCGCATAGGCCGGATCGGTGACCTCTGCATCACGTACCAGGAACGCCTGCTTGGTGGCTTCGACCAGGCGATGCACGTAATCGAAGCCCTCGCTGCGCGCCGCCGGCATGCGCGCATAGATGGCCAGCAGCAGCAGGGACGCGAGGCCCTGGGTCGGCGGCGGATGGTTGTAGAGACGATGTCCGTCGACCGTCACCGACAGCGGCGCCACGCACCGCGCGCGATGGGCGGCGAGGTCCGCGTAGCGCAGCGGGCTGCCGAGCTGCTCGAGATCGGCGGCGAGGCTGCGCGCGAGTTCGCCGCGATAGAAATCGTCCAGGCCGTGACGGGCGAGATGTTCGAGGCTGGTGGCGAGCCGCGCCTGCTTGAACGAGGCGCCGACGGCCGGCGCCGCTCCGGCGTCGAGATAGGCGTGCGCGAAACCCGGCACGGCCAGCAGTTCTTCGCGCTTGGCCTGGGTGTTGTCGAATTGCGAAGCGGTGACCGCCACGCCGTCGCGCGCGTGCACGATGGCATCTTCGAGCAGGCGCGCGAGCGGCAGGCGCCCGCCCCATTGCGCGCTGACGGCGAGCGCCGCGCGCCAGCCCTCGACCGCGCCCGCCACCGTCAGCGCGGCGTGCGGACCGCGTGCCGGAATCGCATCGAAGCCCGCCTCGCGATAGCGATCGCGCGTCGCGAGCGCCGCCGCCGCGCCGCACGACGCGAGCGCGATCGGCGCCTGCCCCGGCGCATGGATGAGCCAGAAATTGTCGCCGCCGAGACCGTTCATGTGCGGATAGACGACGGCGATGGCGGCGGCCGCGGCCACCATCGCCTCGATGGCGTTGCCGCCGTCGTGCAACACCCGCAGGCCGGCGCTGGCCGCCAGGTGATGGGGCGCGCTCAGCATGCCGCGGCGTGCGCGCGCGGTGGCGTTCACGGCGTCACAGGCGATGGCGCGCGATGGCCGCGACATCCCACTCGATACCGATGCCGGGCCGCGCCGGCGGCGTCAGCGTGCCATCGACCAAGGTCCACGGCTCGCTCTGCAGGCCGTTGGCCACGTCCAGCCATTCGAGATAGTGGGCGGTGGGCGTCGCGCACAAGAGATGGCTGCTGGCCTCCGGAAAAAGATGCGAGGAGCATTCCATCTGCGCGCTGCGCGCCAGCGCCGCCGCTTCCAGCCAGCCGCTCACGCCGCGGATGAACTGCGGGTCGGGCATCACGTAGTCCATGGCGCGCGCGGTGATGGCGGCGCGCATTTCATCGGCGCTGTTGAAGTTCTCGCCGATCTGAATGGGCGTATCGAGACTCGCGGCGAGTTCGGCGTGGGTTGCGTAGTCGTCGGCGGCCACCGGTTCTTCGATCCAGGCCAGGCCTTCGTCATCCAGCGCGCGGCAGCGCAGGCGTGCTTCCTGCGGGGTCAGCGACTGGTTGTAGTCGACCATCAGCGCGCGATCGCCGAGTACGCGACGGGCAGCGCGCACGGCGGCGAGATCCTCGGCGAAATTGTCGAAGCCGAGTTTGATCTTGAGCGCGCGATGGCCCTCGTCGACCGCCGCCTGGGCGACTTCCACCACTGCCGCGGCGTCGTACATGCCGGCGCTCATGTAGACCGGCACCGGTCGCGGCGCGCAGCCCAGGGTCTTGTACAAGGGTTCGCCGCGGCTGCGTGCGTAGGCGTCCCACCACGCCATGTCGAGCGCACCCAGCGCCACCCCCACCAGGTTCTTCGCGCCCCACAGGCGCAGTCGCCGCAGCATGAAGGTATACAGGTCGCGCGGCTGCAGTTCCAAGCCGGCCACCATCTGGCCGAGGCCCAGGATCGCGCTCTCCAGGGCCGGCAACAGTTCCGGCAGGTAGATCTCGGCGTAGGCATGACCGGTGATGCCGGCATCGGTATGCAGATCGATCAATACCAGCGGAAAACGTTCGATATGCCCCGACGCGGTTTTCAAGGGACGCGCCAAGGGTGACAGCACCGGCGTGGTGGTGAGGGAAGTGATGATGGTCATAGCGATTCCAGATCCGTGGGGCGCGAGTCATTCGCCCATTGCTTGATGGCGCGCGGTTCAGCGCATGGAAAATTTCGGCAGCTTGATACGCCAGTGAATGCCCGCCATGCGGATCATGAACACCGCCAGCGTCGGCGCGGCCACGGCAAGCGTGCCTTGCATGTGCCAGGCGCTGGTCAAGACCAGCAGCAGCGCGCCGCTCCAGGCGGCCGTCGCGTACAGTTCGCCGCTGAACACCAGCGGCACTTCGTTACACAGCACGTCGCGCACGATGCCGCCGAACACGCCGGTGATGACGCCCATCAGGCTCGCCACCAGCCAATGGGCGTCGAGGTCCAGCGCGATGCGCGTGCCGAGTATCGTGAACAGCGCGAGGCCCAGCGCGTCGGGGATCAGGAACAGGCGCTGCGGCAGGCGCACCAGGCGCGCCACCACGAAGGTCGCGACGCCGGCCAGCAGGGCCGCCACCAGGTAATCGTGATTGACCACCCAGAACACCGGCCGCGCCAACAGCAGGTCGCGCAGCGTGCCGCCACCGAGGGCCGCGACCAGCGCGATCACCACCACGCCGAACAGGTCGATGTGCTTGCGTCCGGCTTCCAGCACGCCGGTGACGGCGCACACCGCGACGCCGGCGAGACCCAGCACATCCTGCGGCACGGCGCGACGCTCAACCCGGCTCGAGCAGCACCTTGCACGCGCTCTTGTCGGTCTTGAGCGAGGTGAAGGCGGCGGGGAAGGCCTCGAAACCAACCACCGCCGACAGCAGCGGCGAGGGATCGATGCGGCCCTGGTCGATCAGTTCGATGGCGATTTCGAAATCGCGCTTGCGGTACATGAACACGTAATTGATCTGCAGCTCCTTGCTGATGGCCTTGGGCGGCAGCACGGTGTCCGGCGCCATGCATACACCGACGATGACGATGCGGCCGTTGGACGGCGCATAGTCCATCGCCAGCTGCTGGGTGCCGGGCACGCCTATGCATTCGAGGATGACGTCGGCGCGCCCGCCGGCCGCGCGCTTGCAAGTGCCGACCACGTCTTCGACGGCGGCGTTGACGGTCGCGGTCGCGCCCATCTTCATGGCGAGTTCGAGGCGCGCCGGCACCTTGTCCGACACCACCACCGCCTGCGCGCCGTAGTAGCGCGCCCACATCGTCGCCGCGAGGCCGATGGGTCCCGCGCCCATGATCAGGACCCGTTCGCCGGGCGCGATGCGCGCCACGTGCACCGCGTGCAGGCCGACGGCCAGCGGCTCGACCATGGCGCCCAGCCGCCAATCGACGCCGGGCGGCAGCAGCAAGGCTTCGCTGGCGCCGACGCGCAGGTATTCGGCATAAGCGCCGGGCAGATCGCCCAAGCCCGTGTAGCGCACCGTCGCGCAGCGATGCCCCATGCCCGACAGGCACGGCTGGCATTGACCGCAGCCGATGAAAGGCAGGGCCGTGACGCGATCGCCAACCTTCCATTTCGGTGCTGCGTCGCGCCCCACTTCCACCACTTCGCCGCAGAATTCGTGGCCCATCACCGTGCCGGCCGGCAGCGGCCGCATGCCGCCTTCCGGACCATGCACGTCGGCCATGTGCAGGTCGGAGCCACAGATGCCGCAGCACTTGACGGCAATCATGAGGTCGCGCGCGCCGATGCGCGGTTCGGGCACCTGTTCGATGGTGAGCGCCGCTTCGGCGCGATGGAATACCGCTGCACGCATGTCGAGATCCTCCCCGCTGAGATGCACGTCGATGCGCGGTCGACGGATACACGCGCAATCGCGCCCTGGCAAAGGGTTTGTATCAAGCGCCTGTCACACTGACAAGCGGCGCGGTTGGACGGCCATGGCGCGCACGGTGCCGGCACCTGGCAAGACCTTAGACCACCACGGCTGGCGGTGCGCCGGCGGCGCTTTAGCGTCGCGCAAGGTCGGCGGTTACACTCGTCGGCACATTCCTTGGGAGAGTCGTTGGTGGACTTGTCATTCGGCCCGGCCTACGAGGCGTTCCGCGCGCAGTTGCGCGCCTTCATCGAGCAACATGGCCACGAGGCGCCCGAGCGCGTCGACCTGCGCGCGCCGCGCACCCTGGCCTGGCAACAAGAGCTCATCGAACACGGCTACGCGGGGCGCACCATCCCGCGTGAGTACGGCGGCCATGGCGCGCCGCCCGACATCCTCGAGGCGCGCATCATCGCCGAGGAATTCGCCCGCGCGCAGGTCTCGCCCGGACTCGCCGGCCAGGGCATCAAGATGTTGATCCCGACCCTGCTGCATTTCGGCAGCGAGGCGCAGCGTCGACAGTTCATCCGCCCGACCCTGTACGGCGAGATGATCTGGTGCCAGGGCTATTCGGAACCGAACGCCGGCAGCGATCTCGCCAGCCTGCGCACCCATGCCGTGCTGGAAGGCGATCACTGGCGCGTCAACGGCCAGAAGATCTGGACCAGCACCGCGCATCTCGCCGACTGGATGTTCTGTCTGGTGCGCACCGAACCCGATGCACCCAAGCACCAGGGCATCAGTTTCCTGCTGTTCCCGATGTCGACGCCCGGCATCGAAGTGCGGCCGCTCACCACCATGGTCGGCGACGCGAGCTTCAACGAGGTGTTCTTCACCGATGTGCGGGTGCCGCGTGATTCGATGATCGGGCAACGCGGCGATGGTTGGAAAGTCGCCAATACCCTGCTCGGCTTCGAGCGCGGCATGCTCGGCGATCCGAACAACACGCTGATGCGCTTCAACGCGCTGGTGGAGCTCATGAAGCGCGAAACCGTCGACGGTACGCGCCTCATCGACAATCCGCTGCTGCGCGAACGCCTGATGAAGATCCAGGGCCGCATGCTGGCGCTGCGCGCCAACGATCTGCGCTTGTTGTCCGCCGGCGTCAACGACACACCGGCGCGTCTCGCCGGCCTGGTGGTGAAACTGGTCGGCACCGAGCTCCGTCACGAACTCGAAGCGCTCGCCATCGACGCCCTGGGTGAGATCGGCGCGCTGTACCGCGGCAGCCCGCTGCTGCGCGACGACGGCATGTGGCAGCAGCATTACATGTATTTCCTGGGCCTCATCATCGGCGGCGGCACCGCGCAGATCCAGAAGAACATCATCGCCGAACGCGGGCTCGGCATGCCGCGCGAACCGAAACTGGCCTGAGGCAAGCACCATGGATTTCGGACTGTCCGAACAACAGACCCTGCTGGCCGACAGCGTGTCGCGACTGCTCGCCGATCACGCGCCGCTCACCCGCACGCGTCGCTTCGCCGAACAACTGGAAGCGCGCGCCGAGGACGTGTGGCAGGCCGTCACCGACATCGGCCTGCCCGGTCTCGTCATCGACGAGGCGCACGGCGGCAGCGGCCTTGGCATGCTGGAAGCGGCGCTGGTGGCGGAATGCCTGGGCCGGCACGTCGCGCCGCTGCCCTTCGTGGCAACCGCCGTGCTGGCGCCGCTGGCCGTGCAATGCGCCGGCAGCCCCGCGCAACGCGCCGAATGGTTGCCGCGACTGGCGAGCGGCGCACTGGTGGCGGGCGCGGCGCTGGCCGAGCTATGCGGCGCGCGTGAAGACGCCGGTGTGCGACTGGAAGGCGGCCGCCTGTTCGGCCGCGCGCTGTTCGTGCTCGACTTCGAGGCCGATGTCTACCTGGTCGCGAGTCGCGAGGCACGGTTGTTCATGGTGCACGCCGATGCGGCGGGCCTGTCGCGTCAAGCCTTGATCAGCATCGACCGCACACGCCGCCTCGGCGAACTTCGTTTCGACGGCGTGGCTGCCGAGCTGCTGCCCGGCAGCGACGATGCGCGTCATGCCAGGACGCTCATTGCCCATGGCCGCGTATTGCATGCCGCCGACACGCTGGGCGCGGCGCAGGCCATGCTCGACATGGCAGTCGCCTACGCCGGCACGCGCGAACAATTCGGGCGCGTGATCGGCTCGTTCCAGGCGGTCAAGCATCTGTGCGCGGAGATGGCCGCCGCGCTCGAACCGTGCCGCGCTCTCACCTGGTATGCCGCCCATGCCTTGAGCGCCCTGCCGGCGGAAGCCGAACTCTACGCCTGCCACGCCAAGGCCCACCTAGCCGAAGTCGGCAGCTTCATCGCGCGCACCGCCACCGAAGTGCACGGCGGCATGGGCTTTACCGATCTGCTGGGCCTGCACTACTGGTTCAAGCGCATCGGCCTGAACCGTCAGCTGCTCGGCAGCGCGGAGCGCGCGCGCGAGGAAGCGGCGCAACTGCAGGGTTTGTGCTGACCCGAGCGAGGCCTGCAAGCGGTCTCGAAATTCAGCGATCGCGGTCATTTCGCGACCAGCTCCAGAGCTGCGCGCGCAACTTCAGGCACCGCCCCGCTCGCGCGCGACGATGCCGAACAACAGTTCGCGGAACCAGCTGTAGGCGGCGTGCTGACCCAAGCGTTTGTGCCACAACAGCTGGATGTGGGCGTAATTGGGCGGTGTCGCCACCGGCGACGGGCGCAGCTTCAGCCCGTACAGCGGCGCGTAGAGTTCGGCGATGCGGCGCGGGATGGTGGTGATGAGATCGCTGGCCGCGATGATCGCCGGCACCACGGTGAAATGATTGACCGTCAGCGCGATGCGGCGCGTCAGGCCGTGGCGCGCCAGCGCCTCGTCGACGAAGCCGCTCGGATCGCCGCGCGGCGTCACCAGCAGGTGGTGGGCCTGGGCATAGCGTTTCAGATCGAAGCGGCCGCGCGCCAGCGCGTGACCGGCGCGCATCACGCAAGAGAAATTGTTGTCATCGATGATCGAGACCCCGAAGCGCTCCGGGATCTCGCCATAGGTGCCGAGCGCGAAATCGGCCTCGCGCGTGTCGAGGCGCTCGAAGGCCTTGCCGGCCGGCGGCACCACGCGCACGTCGATGCCGGGCGCGAGTTCGGCGAGGCGCGCCATCAACACCGGCATGGCGGTGCTGACCATGTAATCGTTGGTATCGATGGTGAAAGTGCGCTCGGCGCTCGCCGGATCGAAATGCTGGGGATCGAGCGCCGACTCCAGCGCGGTCAGCACCGCGTGGATTTGCGGCGCCAGTTCCAGCGCGCGCGGCGTCGGCAACATGCCGTCGGGCGCGCGAATGAACAACTCATCCTTGAGGTGATGGCGCAGGCGCGACAACGCGTTGCTGAACGCCGGTTGCGACAGCGCGATGCGCTGCGCGGCGCGCGTCACGTTGCGCTCCGCCATCAGCGCATCGAAGATCACCAGCAGGTTGAGATCGAGACGGCGTAGATTCATGAAGTGAATGTTGGTTGTTCTTTAAATCCATTTCAATAATTGCCTGGGCTCGCCCACACTCGTCCCACGTGAAGCCAGATGTTTCTTGTGGCCCCTGTCGTGTGCCGCCCCTCCCTGTAACGGTGCGCGACTCTGGCGCCGGAGCGGATAATCCCCATCCGCTCCGGCGCCCCCTCTGCTGTGCCGAAGTCGGTCGTCATTTCCACACACTCCATGTGCGCATCGTGCCGACATTTGATCCAGACTGGGGCAAGCGCCAGGCGAACTGGTAAATTACCGAGCTGCGAGGTGGCGCCTGGCTGCGAATGATCGCGGAGTGCACGCCTCGCGCAGTGGGGAATTCAGCATGAAGCGATGTGTCCTCGGTGGCGGCGAGCGCCGCGCCGACGGTTTGGCTTTGTGGCTGCTGCTCGGGGTGCTGGTGCTGTTCGCCCCCTGGCAACCGGCAGCCGCACACGCCCTGGTGGTAGACAGTCAGCCGCCCGCCCATGGCCAGGTGGCGGCCGGCGAGGTCGCCGTCGATCTGAAATTCAACAGCCGTCTCGATCGCAAGCGCGCGCGCCTGCGCCTGATCGATGCCGCCGGTACGGCCCGCGATCTCGTGGTGCTGGACGATGGTGGCGCCGAACACCTGCGCGCCGCCGCCGGCGCGCTGACGGGCGGCGAGTACCGCATCGAGTGGTACGTGCTGAGCCCCGATGGCCATGTCACGCGCGGCAATGTGCCGTTCTCGGTGAAGGCGCAGCCCTAGGGTAAAGACGTGTCCTTGCTGCTGGATGTCTTCTCGTTCCTGAGCGTGCTGCTGCGCTGTCTCGCGCTGACCGGCGCGGCGCTGGTGGTGGGCGGCGTGCTGTTTCGCCATGGCGTGGTGCTGCCGGTCATCGACCGCGCCACCGGGCCGGCGCGCGATGTGCTGGCACGACTGACGAAGGTCCTGCGCGGCAGCGCGTGGCTGCTGGCGCTGACCGCGGCCACCACCGCCGGCATCGACAGCATGGTGATGATGGGCTCGGTCGGCATGAGCGCCGGCGTGGCCCTGAGCGCGCCCTCGAACATCGCCGCGCTGGCCATCGTCGCGGGCGCGCTGACGATTGCCCTGGGCGACATCGACGCGCGGTGGCGCGCGCCGCTGGCGGCGCTCGCGGTGCTGGTCGGCATGGTGTCGACCACCCACGCGGTCAGTCGCCTCGATCACGCCACGCTGATGGTGGCAGCCTCGACCCTGCACCAGGTCGGCGCCTACGCGTGGCTGGGCGGACTGCCCTATTTCCTGGTGGTGCTGAACCGCGCCACGGCGCAGGAACGTGCGCGCCTCGCGTTGCGTTATTCCCATGTGTGCGTGATGAGCGTCGTGCTGCTGGCGATTTCGGCCGCCTGCAAAGCCTGGATCTACATCGGCAGCGTGGCGGCGGTCTATGGCAGCCAGTACGGCGCGATGAGCGCCACCAAGGCCTTCATGCTGCTGGTGTTGCTCGGCTTCGGCGCCGGCAATTTCCTTGCCGTGCGCAAGCTCGCCGGCGACGCGGCGCTGGTCGAACGCGTACGGCGCTTCGTCGAAGTGGAGATGATGATCGCGGTGTCGGTGATGTTCGTGGCCGGCGCGCTCACATCGCTGCCGCCGGCCGTCGACCTCGGACGCGACCTCGCGCCATGGTCGACGGTCAAGGAGCGTGTGTTCACGCTGCGCGCACCGCGTCTCGAGAGTCCCGACGCCAGCGAGCTCGCCATTCCCCAGGCGCAGGCGCGGCTCGATGCCCTCGCCGCCAGCGCCAACCAGCGCGCCCTGCCGGTGTACGTGCCGGGCGCCGGCCTGTCACCGCCGGTGGATGCCGCCGACGTGCTGTGGTCCGAATACAATCACAACTGGTCCGGCGTGTTCGTCACCGCCATCGGCCTCATCGCGCTGCTGGCCCAGGCCGGCTGGCGGCCGGCGCGCCACTGGCCGCTGCTGTTCGCGGCGCTCGGCGTGTTCGTGCTGCTCCGATCCGATCCCGAGTCGTGGCCGATAGGCGACATCAACTTCTTCGCCGCCATGCGCGCACCGGAAGTGCTGCAGCATCGCCTCGCCGTGCTGGTGGTGTTCGTGTTCGCGTATTTCGAATGGCGCGTACGGCGCGGCACGCTGCCCGATACGCGTTACCAGTACGTGTTTCCCTTGAGCAATATCGTCGGCGGCATCCTGCTGCTGTCCCACAGCCACGATCTCAACAACCAGCAGGAGGCGTTGCTGATGGAATTGAGCCACCTCGGCATCGGCCTGTTCGCGATCGCGGCCGGCTGCGCGCGCTGGCTGGAGATCCGCGCGCAGGGCACGCTGGCGCGGGTCGCGGCCTGGAGCTGGCCGCTGTGTTTCGTGTGCCTGGGACTGGTGTTGATGTTCTATCGCGAGAGTTGAGCGCGCGCGCTGCGCGCTTGAATTCCGAGCCCCGCCAACCTCACCTTACGGTCAGGTGCGCGCGCCGCGCCGCTGCCCTATGCTTGGGCGCTCACTGGTGATGACAGGTCTAGTCCATGGCACTCGAATTCACGCCTTTGCATCCCTTGTTCGTCGGCGAAGTGCGCGGTGTGGACCTGCGCCGCGTCGAGGACCGCGCCACGCTCGATGCGATCCGCGCCGGCATGGACCGCTACGGCGTGCTGGTGTTTCGCGAACAGCCCTTCACCGACAGTGAACAGCTGGACTTCGCGCAGCGCTTCGACGGCGCGCTGCATGCCAAGACCGGCTCGGCGGCGCTGGGCGCCAACCGCTTCGGCAACGAGGCCCTGACCGACATCTCCAACGTCGACGAGCACGGCGCGGTGCTGGCGGCCGACGATCGTCGCCGCCATTACGGTCTGGCCAATCGCCTGTGGCATACCGACGCCTCGTTCGAGAATCCGCCGGGGCGCTATTCGCTGCTGTCGACGCGCGTGCTGCCGCCGGCCGGCGCCGACACCGAGTTCGCCGACATGCGCGCCGCCTACGACGCCTTGTCGCCGGCACTCAAGGCCGAGCTCGAAGGCCTCACCGTGCACCACTCCATCGCCTATTCGCGCCAGACCCTGGGCTTCGATTTCTCGCCCGGCGAACTCGAAAAGCTCAAGGGCGCCGTCCATCCCCTGATACGCCACAGTGCGGTCACCGGCCGTCGTGCGCTGTACCTGGCGTCCCATGCCTCGCGCATCGTCGAGTGGTCGCTGCCGGAAGGCAAACTCATGCTGCGCGAATTGATGGAACATGCCACCCAGACGCAGTTCGTCTACCGTCATCGCTGGCAGCCGCACGACCTCGTGATCTGGGACAACCGCACGACCATGCACCGCGCCCGACCGTTCGAGGATCAGAAACACCGACGCGAGCTGCGCCGGGTGACGACGCTCGACATCGCCTGACGCGCCCGCCCGTCCCTCCACGAAACGCCGAGGATAACCAGCCATGTCCGTCCCTGCCCGCCGCGCTCGCCTCGGCGTCGTGCTCTCCACCGTCACCGCCGGTCCGCCGCAGGAATTCGTCGACATCGGGCGCCTCGCCGAGCAGCACGGTTTCGACTCGGTGTTCGTCAACGAAGGGCGCGGCGATGCACTGGCCTGCGCGCAGGCGATTGCCAGCGCCACCCGCGAGCTGACGGTCGGCACCAATATCGCCAACATCTATTTCCGCCATCCGTTCCTGGCCGCGTCCACCTGTCGCACCATCGCCGAACTGCACGGCGGGCGCCTGCGCGTCGGTTTCGGCATGAGTCACCGCGGCCTGCTCGGTTCGCTAGGCATCGACATGGGCGACGCGCGCAGCCATCTGCGCGACTACGTGGCCTATGTGCAGGACGGGCTCGCCGGCCGCGCCGGCTCGGGCTTTCTGCAACAGCCGGCCTCCAGCGCACCGGTGCGCGTGTACGTGGCCGCCAATACCGTCGAGAGCGCGGCGGTGGCGGGCGAAGTCGGCGACGGCCTGATGCCGTTCCTGTCGCCCATGAGCTACCTGCCGCGCCTGGTCGCGGCCGCGCGTGACAGCGCCGCGCGCCACGCGCGCGCGCTCGATGAATGCACCTGCGTGCTCAGCATTCCGACTTTCATCAGCGATGACGCCGACGCCGCGCTGTCCGCGGCGCGCTACAACCTCGCGTTCTTCGCGCTGCTGCCCAATTACCGCCGGCAATGGCGGCGCGCGGGCTTCGGCGCCGCCATGGACGCCATACGCGCGCTCGGCCGCGACGCGAGCCGCGCCGCGGCGGTCAAGCACATTCCCGATGAACTGGTGCGCGAGGTGTGCGTGTTCGGCAGCGCCGCACAATGCCGCGCGCAGCTCGACGCGTTCCGCGCCGCCGGCGCCGATCTGCCGGTAATCGCCGTCAGCCCGGTCAACGAAGACCGCCTGGTGGCGACGCGCAAGGCGATCGTGGCGCTCGCCTAGGGCGCGACAGCGGCGCGTTGCCTGTCGCGCGGGCCGCCTATATGCTCGCCGGGCACCCCGCCGCGGGAGCGTCGCCTCACGGTGACGATGCGGCCGGGCATCATCACCGCGGGGAAAGTCCATGGCCAACACGCCGAAATTCGCTCATGCCGTTCTCATGACCAACCGTCGCGATGCGATGCGCGACTGGTATTGCGCGGTGCTCGACGCGCACGTCGTCTACGAAGACCCGATGATCTGTTTCATCACCTACGACGAGGAACATCATCGCCTGGCCTTGTTGAACCCGCCGCCCGACGCGCCGTTCGCCGAGCGCGCGCCGCATAGCGTCGGTCTCATGCACACCGCTTACACGTTTGCCGATCTCGGCGCCTTGCTCGCGCGCTTCGAGTCGCTGAAAGCGCGCGGCATCGAACCGAAGGTGCCGATCCAGCATGGCGTCACCACCTCGCTCTACTACCGCGACCCCGACGGCCAGTTCGTGGAAATGCAGGTCGACAATTTTGCCGACGCGGCGAGCGCCACCGCCTACATGCGTGGCCCGGAATTCGCCGCCGACCCGGTCGGGCCGGTCTACGACCCGCAGCGCATGCTCGATGATTTCAAGAACGGCGTGCCGGCGCGCGAACTGCAGACCCGCGCCTGGGCGCTGGCCGGCGCGCCCATGCCCCATGCGCTGGCCTTGTTCGCCAGCGCCGACTGAGCGACCGCGCGCGCCGCACGGCGCGCCCATTCCAATCGAACAGGGAGACCGCGCGTGTCCGTCGCTTCGAGTACTTTTGATTTCGATATCCCGGTATTGATCGTCGGCGGCGGCGGTTGCGGCCTGACCACTTCGCTGATTCTTTCCGACCTCGGCGTCGAGCACCTGCTCATCGAACGCCACGCCGGCACCTCGATCCTGCCCAAGGCCCATTACCTCAACCAGCGCACCATGGAAGTGTTTCGCCAGCACGGCGTGGCGGACAGCATCTACGCGGTCGGTACGCCCATGGCGCAGATGAGCAAGGTGCGCTGGCGCACCTCGCTCGGCGGCGATGGTCCGCTGGACGGCAAGACGTTTTACGAGATCGACGCTTTCGGCGGCGGCAAGGTCGCACCGCTGTATGCACGCGACAGCCCCTGCCCGTCCTGCAACTACCCGCAGATCCGCCTCGAGCCGCTGTTGCGCCGACACGCCGAAAGTCGCGCGCCGGGCAAGCTGCGCTTCGGCCATGAACTGCTGTCTTTCACGCAGGACGGCGACGGCGTCACGGCGCTGGTCAGGGACGTGGCGGGCGACTGTACTTACAGCGTGCGCGCGCAGTACATGGTGGGCGCCGATGGCGGCAAGACCGTCGGACCGGCGCTGGGCGTGGAAATGTCGGGCCTCAAGAACATCGCGCGCATCGTCAGCTCACACGTCAGCGCCGACCTGTCGCCGTGGTGGGACGATGCCTGCCTCATCACCTGGTTCATCAATCCCGATCACGGCGGCACCTTCGGCAGCGGCGCGATGGTGCCGATGGGCCCGACCTGGGGCAGGCACTCGGAAGAATGGACCATCCACTTCAATTTCAATCCGGACGACCCCGAGCAGATCGACGAGGTGAGCGTGCTGCCGCGCCTGCGCGCGCTGCTGAAACTGCCGGACACGCCGATGACGGTGCACAAGGTCAGCCACTGGACGCTGGAGGGCGTGCTCGCCGATCGCTACCAGGTCGGCCGCGTGTTCCTGGCCGGCGACGCCGCCCACCGTCATCCACCGACCACCGGCCTCGGCCTCAACACCGCGGTGCAGGATGCGCACAACCTGGCGTGGAAGCTGGCGGCGGTGGTGCAGGGTCGCGCGTCGGCGAGCCTGCTGGACAGCTATGCGAGCGAGCGCCAACCGATCGGCCGGCGCAACGTCGACTGGGCGATGTTCACGGCGCTGAACCACGCGGTGCTCGACGCCGGCATGGGTTTCTCGCCGCTGCACAGCGATGCCTTGCGCGCCGCCAACTTCGAACTGTTCTTCTCCGACACGCCGATGGGCGCCACGCGTCGCGCGCGCGCCGCCGAGGTGTTCGAAACGCAGCGCACGGAATTCCAGGCGCACGATCTCGAGCTGGGCTTCTGCTACACGCAAGGCGCGCTGCTCGATGACGGCACGCCGCCGCCGCTGCCCGATCCCATGGGTGGTGAATACCACGCCACGACCCATCCCGGTCATCGCCTGCCCCATGCCTGGCTGCGGCATGCCGGCGAACGCCTGTCGAGCCACGATCTCGCCGGTCGCGACGGCGCCTTCGTGCTCATCACCGGCAGCGACGGCGCCGCCTGGCGGGACGCCGCCACCACGGTGTGCGCGCGCCTCGATGTCAAACTGGTGCAGGCCACCATCGGCGCGGGCCAGGCCTACGACGATGTCGATGGCCGCTGGGCGGCGTTACGCGAGATCTCGGACCAGGGCGCAATCTTGGCGCGGCCGGACAATCACGTCGCGTGGCGGAGCCTATCTGGGGTGGCGGATGCCGAGCGCACGCTGGAGGCGGCACTGCGCGAGTTGCTCGGACGCTGACGGGTGTTTCGACGACCGCGTGGTTCGCAGGCGCGGCTGTCAGACTGAAGTCTGACCCACAATAAGTGCCCTCGGCCCTGTGGGTCAGACTTCAGTCTGACACTCCAAATGCCTTGGCCCCTGTGGGTCAGACTTCAGTCTGACACTCCAAATGCCTTGGCCCCTGTGGGTCAGACTTCAGCCTGACACTCCAAATGCCTTGGCCTCTGTGGGTCGTACTTCAGTCTGACACTCCAAATGCCTTGGCCCCTGTGGGTCAGACTTCAGCCTGACACTCCAAATGCCTTGGCCCCTGTGGCTCGTACTTCACTCTGACACTCCAAATGCCTTGGCCCCTGTGGGTCGTACTTCACTCTGACACTCCAAATGCCTTGGCCCCTGTGGGTCAGACTTCAGTCTGACACTCCCGGGCGTTCATGATTTCGCCCCTGAAGGACCGGCGCAGGAACATATTCAGTCACGCGAATTCCACGCCGAGCCGTCACCGCCCGGGCCCACGTTGTGGCGCGCGAACACCGCGGCCATGTCGGCATACAGCGCCTCGAGCGCCGCGATGAAGGGCTCGCTGAAACCCTTGGTCAAATCCACCTGGCGCAGACGCGTCAGTTGTTCGTCGAAATAAATCGTGTCGCGGATCTGATGACACAGCGTGCCGGGTGCGACCGCCGTGAGATCGGTGCGTGGCGGCACGACGTACTGCAGGGCGCGCTCGCAGGCCAGCCACGCGCTGCGCAGACGCGTGGAAATCTCGTGGATGGCCTCCATCACCGCCAGCGAAGAACGCAGGTCGATGGACTCGACCAGCGACAGGCTGCCCTCGGCATTGTCGAGCGCGCCGTGCTCGTGTCGGAACAGGTTGTCGATGGCGAGCGCGGTGCGGGTCTGCATGGTGGCGTCGAGCCGCGCGCGCGCCGCGTTGAGTTCCATCAGCATGGAACTGTAGCGCTTGTGTTCGTTGGCGACCGCCGTCTGCGCTTTCATGTCTTGCAGCGTGATCACCACGCCATCGAGATAGTGGGCGGCGAGCAGCGGCGCATGCTTGCGCAGCACCGCGCCGCATTCGGCCAACAGCGTATCGTTCGAGATCGCCGGCGCCAGTGGCGGGCCGGCCTTGGCGCGCCGCGCGCCGGACAGTGACAAGAGGTAGTTCAGCGCTTCTACGGTGTCTTCCTCGAGGCCCAGCAGTCTCACCACCAGGCCGTGGGCTTCGCGCTGACGTATGCGGCCGAACACCGAGCTGCGCTGGCGCTGGCCCTTGATGACCGACACGAAGAACACCAGCACGCCGGCGCCGGGCGTCGCCCAGCGTTCATCGACGGCGCTTGCGTGATCTTCGAATTCGAGCGTCATGCCGTCGCGCGCGATGTCGCGAATGAGCATCGGCATCACCTGCGGGCCGAGCCCCGCGACCAGCGCGCGGATCGCAAGGCGGCTACGCGCGGGCGGCGTGGCGGACGGGTTGTCGGAGTGTGCGGCCATGGGCACCGGCTGTGGCGTTGTCGTCAGGCGCTGCGATTATGCACCCGTCGGCGCCGCACTAGCACCCACAGCGCGGCGCCCAGTTCGAGCACGGCCGCCGGCAGGGGTACCGCGCTCGGCGCCGAACCCGGCACGGGTGTGCCGGACAGGTCGAGGCTGATGGGCGGACCGTTGATACCCGGCCGCGTGATGGGCCCGAGCGTGCCGCCGTCGAGCGGCTCATCCACCACCACGCCGGTGGGTGGCGGTGTCGGCGTCAAGGCCGCACCGACGAAGGCGGTGGTGGCGATACTCATCGCCACGCCGGGCCGCGCGCTCGAGAACACCGTGCCGGTATAACCCACGACGTCGACGAAGCCGGCGTGGAAGGAATTGCGCCAGTCGCCGAGGCCGGTGGCAGTCAGGCCGGCGTTGAGCGGATAACCCTCGGCGGCGCTCGACAGGACGGGCGCGTTGTCGCGAAAGTACTGCACATGGCCGGCCAGTTCGTCGTGCAGGAACGAGTTCGGTTGCGCCCACCAGCGATCGGCCACGGCCGGGAATTCGCCGTCGAGCAAGGCGACGATGCCGAGCCCGTTGCCGCTCGCCGCCCAATTCACCATGTTGACCAGGTAGCCGCGCGCGCCGTCCCACAGGCCACAGCCGGAAAACGCCGCGCAGTTGCCGGAGTCACCGCGGATGGCATGGAAATCGGCGTCGGTGCCGGAAATGAAGGTGCGATCGCCGCGCGCCGCGCTGATGGCTGCGCGATTGTCGAGTATGGCGTCGTAGTTGGGCGTCGCCAGCGCGCCGCCCGGCGCATTGGTGCGAAAGGCCTCGCCGCTCTCGGTCACCAGCACGTCGTAGGCGCTGAAATCGGGCGTCGGGCTGTGGTTGTCGAAGAAGGTGAGATTCCAGGCCAGGCCACTGCCCTGCGGGTAGCCGGGCGCCAGGTTGGCGATGCTTTGAATGCCGCTGTCGGCGCCGCGATATTCCGACAGCGGATCGGCGTAGGTGTACCACAGCACGTTGATGGCGGCGGCCTCGGCCGAGCCCAATGCGCCGAGCAACGGCCACAGCGCCAGCCATCGCATCGTCGCCCCTGTCCTGAGTGAATGCGCCATGGCGGCACGCTAGCGCATTGTCGCGCGGCGCGAAACCTTGGCCGCTTCGATGACGCAATCATTTGCACTATGCTCAGCGTCCGCCCAGTTCGCGAGCAGAGGGAGCCCCATGCAGCTTCCCGAAGGCCTGATTGCCGTCGTCAAACAGGATTGCCCGACCTGCGTGCTGGTCGACCCGGTGCTGAAAGCAATCGAGGCCAGCGGCGCGGCCTTGACGGTCTACGTGCAGGATGAACCGGACTTCCCCTCGACCCGCCGGGTGGTCGACGACCGGGATCTCGAAGCCTCCTATCGCCTGCGCATTGAAACCGTGCCGACCCTCATCAAGGTCGAGGGCGGCCGTGAAGCGGCGCGGGTGGTGGGCTGGGAGCGCGACGAGTGGCGGGCGCTGACCGGCCTGCCGTCGCTGGGCGAATCCCTGCCGGGGTATCGCCCCGGCTGTGGTTCGCTGGCCGTGCAGCCCGGCATCGCCGAACGCCTGGCCCTCAAGTACGGCGACTTCGCCGTACGCTCACGCGAGGTGGAAGTACCGGCCCTCACCGACAGCATCGAATACTGCTACGAACGCGGCTGGAGTGACGGCCTGCCGGTGGTGCCGCCTAGCGCCGAACGCATCTACCGCATGTTGCAGGCCACGCGCCGTGCGCCCGACGAAGTGCTGGGCCGCATGCCGCCGCTGTTGACCGAATGCACGGTCGAGAAGGTCGCCATCAACGCGGTGCTGGCGGGCTGCAAACCCGAATACCTGCCGACCGTGCTGGCGGCGGTGGAGGCAGCGCTGGATCCGGCCTTCTGCCTGCACGGGCTGCTGGCCACCACCTGGTTCTCCGGCCCGATGATCATCGTCAACGGCCCGCTGCGCAAAGCGCTCGGCATGAACTGGGCCGGCAACGTGCTCGGCCAGGGCAATCGCGCCAATGCCACCATCGGCCGCGCGCTGCAGCTCGCGGTGCGCAACATCGGCGGCGGCAAACCGCAGGAGACCGACATGTCGACCTTCGGCCATCCGGGCAAATTCGGTTTCTGCTTCGCCGAAGACGAAGACACGCCGTGGACCACGCTCGCCGAGGACCGCGGCCTGTCGCGCGCGCAGTCGTCGGTTACGCTGTTCAGCGCCGATGGCCCGCTGGGCTGCGCCGATCAGAAATCGCGCACGCCCGAAGCGCTGGTCTATTCGCTGGCCGGCAGTCTGCGTGGCTTGAACCACGTCGACATGATCAATGGCGCCGACGCGGTGGTGGTGATAGGTCCCGAACACGGCCGCGTGTTCGACCAGGCCGGCTGGAGCAAGGCCGACGCCACCGCCGCCCTGCATGAAGCGACGCGCATCAAGGGCGTCGATCTCGGCATGGGCACCGCGCCGGGCGCCGCCGGCCAGGCAGGCGACGGCCTCGCCGCGAAATTCCGCGCCGGTGGCCTGACCCTGGTGCGCGCCGGCGGTCAGGCCGGCATGTTTTCCGCCATCATTCCGGGCTGGCTGGTGAAAGGCGAGCTCGGTACCGACCCTGTGACCCGGGAGATCCGTGCATGACAGACATCCTCTACGACCCGACCGGCGAATTCGCGCCGCTCGCGCGCGCGCCGCTCGCCAAGCCGGCGAGCCTCGCCGGTCTCACCATTGGCCTGCTCGATATTTCAAAATCGCGCGGCGACGTGTTCCTCGATCATCTCGATCGTCTGCTCGGCGCCGAGGGCCTCACCGTCAAGCGCTACAAGAAGCCGACCTTCACGCGCCCGGCGCCGCTCGAACTGCTGCAGGACATCGCATCGAACTGCGATGTGGTGGTCGAAGGCCTGGCCGACTGAGGCTCGTGTACGTCGTGCAGTTTGCAGGACATACGCGAACTCGACAGTCGTGGCGTGGCCGGCGGCTTCATCGCCTCGGAAGCGTTTCGCGGCGCCGCCCAGGCGCAGGGCACGGCGTGGGGCTTCCATGCCGACAGCCTGTTCGTCGCCCATCCCATCCAGGACAGGAGCGACGATGAGATGCGCGCGCTGGCGGACCAGGCGCTGGCCGAAGTGAAAGCGCTGATCTGCGCGGCGCGCTGATCTGCTGTAGGTGCGATTTCAATCGCACATTCGTCTTCGTATCGAAGCCGAGTGTGCGAATGAATTCGCACCTACGAGGCTCGCAAAACTAATTCACGAGCGAAGATTGTGCGGTCGCGGCGCTTGCCGCTATGCTGCCGGCCATGGGTATACAAGTCAGTGGGCGTCTGCACGCCATCTTCGAGACCAAGCAGGTCACCGAGCGATTCTCCAAGCGCGAGTTCGTGCTCGAGCTCAGCGACAAGTCGCAATATTCGCAATACGTGCTGTTCCAGTTGACCGGCGATCGCGTCACGGCGATCGATGCCTTCAAGCCCGGCGACCAGGTGCGCGTCGACTTCAGCCTGCGCGGCCGTGAATGGACCAGTCGCCAGGGCGAAGTGAAATACTTCAACAGTCTCGACGTGTGGTCGGTCGAGGCCGAAGGCGCGGGCGGCGGCCGTGGACGCGCGCGCGATGACGAGCCGCCGGTGCCGACCCACGAGCCGGTGTTCGACGACGACATTCCATTCTGAGTGACCTCACTAGGGCGGCGTGCATGGCGCGCCGCGTCGCGCTTCCACGCGCTGGCTGAACGTCATGTTCTTGCCGCCCATCTTGACCGTCAGCACGCCCACCAGCGCAGCGCCGCTGTCGTCGATGCTGGCGGTACCGCTGGCGACCCGCGCACTGGCACACACCAGCACGTACTCACGACGCTCGCCGTCGCCGTTCGCGGTCAGTTTCGGATAATCGAGACGACAGCCGCGCAGCGCGTGCTGATCGAGCACCGGGAACAGGCCATCGGGCGCCTCGTCTTTCACGCAGCGTGTGTGGTTGGTGACCTGCCGCCGCATTTCGTCGAGGTGCGGCATGACCATGGTCGCGGCGATGCGGTAGCTGCGCGCCTCAGAAGCGCATCGGGCCGGCGACGCGGCGCCGATGCCGATGAGCAGCGTAAGCGTTGCAAGGAGGGGCGAGCACGCCCGGCGGAACGGGGGGGGCATAGGCGAGTGTCCACGCTCGAAAACCACGCGCAAGCATGACAGGTCGCGCGCCGCGCGCCGTCCCGTTTCTTGTCATTGCCCGGCGCCGCCGACCACGCGTAAGGTGACCGCCAAGTCCCGGAGATCTCCATGAGCAAGCGCGGCAGTGTGGCCACCGGCGCCGCGGGCGCCGACCATGACGGCTCACGCCGCCGCTGCCTGCGGGCCATGGCCGCGGCGGGCCTGGCCTTGGGCATGACGCCACGTCTGGCGTCGGCGGATGCGGCGCGCGTGGCGCTGTTCGTCAGCGACACGCTGGCGAGCTACGGCTTTGCGCCGCCCCATCCCTTTTCGACCACGCGCCAGGCGAGCTTCCTCGCCGCAAGCCTCGAGCAAGGCCTGCTCGCGCACTGCCAGCCCTTGTCGGGGCGCGGCGCCGATCGCGACGAGCTGACGCGCTTCCATACCCCGGCCCATGTCGAGCGCGTCATGCACGCCGAGCAAAACGGACTGGCCGCGCTGGATGAAGGCGATACGCCGGTCTTCCCCCGCATGCATGCGATCGCCGCGAGCGTGGTCGGCGCCGCCCTCGATGGCATGCGACGGGTGGTGACCGGCGAGTTCAAACGCAGCCTGCAGCCCATCGGTGGTCTGCACCACGCGGCGCGCGATCACGCCGCCGGCTTCTGCGTGTACAACGACGTCGCGGTGGTCATCGAAACCCTGCGCAAAGTGCATGGCATCGAGCGCGTCGCCTATATCGACATCGATGCTCATCACGGTGACGGCGTTTACTACGGCTTCGAAACGGATGCCGGCGTGATCATCGCCGATGTCCACCAGGACGGCCGCACGCTGTTTCCCGGCAGCGGTCACGCCGATGAGCGTGGTCGCGACGGCGCGCTCGGCAGCAAGCTCAATATCGAACTGCCGCCGCGCGCGGGCGATCGCGAATTGATGGCCGTGTGGCCGCGTATCGAGGCGCATCTCGACGCGCATGCGCCGCAGTTCTTCATCCTGCAAGCCGGCGCCGACAGCCTGGCGGGTGACCCGCTCGCGCAGCTCGAGTACACACCGACGGTGCACCGTCATGTCGCAACGCGCCTGTGCGCTCTGGCGGCGCGCCACGCCGATGGGCGCCTGATGGCCTTCGGTGGCGGTGGTTATGCGCCGGCCAACCTGGCGGCAGCCTGGACCGCGGTGCTGTCGGTCCTCGTCAACGCGTGACCTGGAACGAAGCTTTCATGCGATTGGCGTGCGGGTCGCAGAGGTAGGTGTAGGTGCCGGGCTTGAGGGTCACGGCCCAGCTACGCGTTTCGACGCGCGCGACCTGGGTGGCGCGATTGACGCCGGGCCCGACCAGGCGGAAGTTGTGATCCGAGGCGCGATCCCTGACCGTGACGGCGTAGCTGCCGCGCTTGAGGGTGACGACGCGCTTGCCGGCCTTCTTGAGCGTGATGGTGAAGCCCGGCCCGACTTCGGCCACCAGCTTGATGGGCGCGGTGGCGGCATCGACCTGGCCAGCAACGCCCGCCAAGGCCATCACCAGCAGCGCCACACACAGCGCGGCGCCTGACGGTCGAAGAAGTTTCAAACCAGGCATGGGGCCATGGTAGGCGCGCACGCCGAGTGTGGCCACGGCCCGACGCGTCGGCACCGCCGAACTGTGATGTCCTGGACTGATTGGGCCGCGTGCGCGCCGCTTGCAGGGCGGCCGGCGCTCGGCTATCTATCCACCCAGGCGCCGTTGCGGGCAGCGGCCCGTGGTGTAGATTGGGGGTTGCGCGGTTCGCGACCGTCACCACGCGCGGAGGACGTCCATGCTCAAAGCCCTGGTTTTCGATGTCGACGGCACGCTCGCCGATACCGAACAAACCCATCGCGCCGCCTACAACGCGGCCTTTGTCGAACATGGCCTCGGCTGGTACTGGACGCATCAGCGCTATGCCAGCCTGTTGGCGGTGAGCGGCGGCCAGGCGCGGCTGCGCCATGCCATCCGCAGCCAGGCCATGGGCAACGCCGAGCGTACGCGGCTGCTGCGCCTGGTGCCGGCCCTGCATGCGACCAAGACCCGTCTCTACAGCGAATTCGTCGCCGCCGGCCGCGTGCACCTGCGGCCCGGCATCGCGCGCCTGATCAGCGAGGCGCGCGCCGCCGGCCTGCAACTGGCGCTGGTGTCGTCGACCACGCCGGCCAATATCGATGCCTTGTTGAGCGCCAACCTCGGTGACGCGGCACGCGGCTGGTTCCGTGTGCTGGCCAATGGCGAGCATGTCGCGCAGCGCAAGCCGGCGCCGGATATCTTCAAGCTGGCGCTCGCGCAACTCGATCAGCCGGCGGTCAATTGCGTGGCCTTCGAAGACACCGCGGCCGGCGTGGCGGCCGCCGCCGCGGCGGGTCTCTTCACGGTCGGCCTGCCCAATGCCTGGAGCGCCGGCCACAGCCTGCGTAACGCGCAACTGGTGCTGGAACACCTGGGTGAACCGCAACAGCCGCTGGCCGGCGCCGAAGCGGCGCGGGTAGGCGGCGAGTACCTCGGCTTGTTGTCGCTCGCGCGCCTGCAGCAGGCGTGGCTGAAGGGGCGGCCTGGCGTGAGCTCCACTTTCACGCACTGACGGCTACGTCACCCAGGTCTCATCGCCCTGTAGGCGCGAATGAATTCGCGCCTACAGGGCGTGACGGTCGATGTAGCGCACGATGCGTTCGAGCGCGATGCGCAGGCGTTCGGGCGACTGCGCGAAACACAGGCGAAAATGCTCGTCGCTGCCGGGGCCGAAGGTGTAACCCGGCGCCAGGCCGACGTTCTCCTCGGCCAGCACGCCCTCGACGAAGGCCAGCGAGGAGCGCAGGCCCGCAATGCGCGGGAAGGCATAGAACGCACCTTCCGGCGTCGCCAGTTCGACGCGCGGATGGGCGCCCAGGATCTCCATCACCGCGTCGCGGCCGGCGCGGTACTGGGCGCGCAGGCTTGCCACCAGTGCATCGCCGTGTTCCAGCGCCGCCACACCCGCGCGCTGCACGAAGGACGGCGCGCCGGTGTTGAAGCATTCCGACAGCACCGCCATCTGCGTCGCGTAGCGGCGCGGCGTCACCATCCAGCCCAGGCGCCAGCCGGTCATGGTGAAGGCCTTGGAGAAGCCATTGACCACGATCAGCGGATCGTCGTCGCTCGCCACCTCGAGAAACGAGGGCGCCGCTTCGGCGTCGTACACGGTGCGGTGATAGACCTCGTCAGCGATGATGACGATGCCGCGCTCGCGGCAGAAATCCAAGAGTTCGCGCTGCGCGTCGCGTGACATCACCCAGCCGGTGGGATTGCACGGGCTGTTGATAAACAGCGCGCGGGTGTTGGCGCGCACGGCGGCGCGCAGATCGTCCAGCGCCAGGCTCCAGCCACGCTCGCTCCAGCGCTGACGCACGGTGCTGAAGCTCGCGCCGGTGACCTGGTAGGCACGATCGATGTTCGGCCAATGCGGGGTGACGATGAGGCCGTGCTCGCCCTTGTTGAGCGTCATCTGGGCCGCCATGGTGATGGCCAGCATCGACGAGCCGGGCACGGTGATGCGCTCGACGTCGACCTCGAGGTGGTAGAGGCGGCCAAGATAAGCAGCGATCGCCTCGCGCAGCTCGGGACGACCGCGCGGGTTGGAATAGAACGTGTAGCCTTCGTCCAGCGCCTGCTTGGCGGCGTCGCGAATGAAGTCGGGCGTGACCAGGTCGCCCTCGCCGAACCACAAGGCGATGACGTCCGGATCGCCGAGCCGCTTCAGGGCGACGCCGGTGATGCCGTTCTGCTCCAGCGCTTCGATGTCCGCACGCAGCATGCCCATGGCGCCGCTCCTTGTGGTCAGTGCGGCAATCTAACCAGTCGCGGCATGGCGCTCAAGCCATGGCGGCGAGCGCCGGGCAATCAGTGCGGGTGCAGGCCGTCCACCAGGCGCGAGAGCGCGTCGGTGTTGTAGATGCGCAGGCCAATGCCGTCGACGTCATGATCGGCGCTGTGGCCGACCCAGCACACTTCACCGTGCAGATCGATGTCGAGATCATCGACGCGGCAGCGCAGTTCGATGGCATCGCCGCGCATGAAGGACTCGGAGGGCGCCCAGCCGGGCTTCAGGAACACGCCATGGCTCGAGGTATCGAGCACTTCACCGTGGCGGGCGCGACGGCCATCGCTCCAGGCGGTGCCGACGTTGACGGCGCGGCGCGCCGCGAGGCGGCGCTCATTGACGGAAAGTTCACCATGCACGGATGCCATATCCCCTCCAATGGATTGATTCACTGTCGGGGATATAGCGGCGCCGCGGACCTCGGCTTGACGATCACTGGCTGCGAATTCAATCGCAGGCCATGGACCACGCGCCGTGCGCGAATGCAATCGCGCCGACGGCCGAGGGGCTGCGCTTTACTTCTTGGCGGCGAGCGGATTGACGAACTCGGTCTGGAAGCCGAGTTTGCGCATGCCGGCCAGGCAGGTTTCGCAGTCTTCCTCGATGGTGCCGCCGCTGGCGCCGATGCCGCCGATCACGTCGCCCGCCTCGTCGAAAATCGGGTAGCCGCCACCGACCATGCAGATGCGTTCATCGGTGTGCTGCAGACCGTAGCCGAATGCGCCCGGCAGCATGACATCGCGCACCATGTCGGTCGGACGCTGGAAGGCAACTGCCGTCCAGGCCTTCTTGACCGCGATCTCGATGTTGGCGATGCGGCCCTTCTCCGGGCGCAGCGCGCCGCGCAGGTTGCCGCCCATGTCCACCACGCCGATCGACGACGGGCGTCCTTTCGATTGGGCGTAGGCAATGCCTTCCTTGAGCAATACGTCGAGTTCGGCCAGTGTCAGTTCGCGCATGGTTCTAAATCCTCTCGTGAAATGCAGAATGCTGTTATCGGTCGCCACTGAGGGCTGGGGCGGTACCCTACTCCGAGTCACGACCCGACCGCCAGTACCGGCCGGTCACTGTCAGGCCGATCATCGGCGATGCGTGTCGATTGGTTACACTCGCATCATGCCTGCCATCGTGCTCGCCATGATTGTCGTGGCCCTGATTGCCGCGTTGTTCGTGCCCGCCGCCTTGCGTCGGCGGCGTCGTGCTCGCCATTTCGACGTGAAGCTGCCGGCCGAGTGGACGCGCCTGCTCGACTCGAACGTGCCGCTGTACCGTCAACTACCGCCGGGTTTGCGTGCACAATTGCACGGCCACATGCAGGTTCTGCTGCGCGAGAAACAGTTCATCGGTTGCAATGGACTCGCGATCAGCGACGCCATGCGCGTCACCATCGCCGCCCAGGCCTGCCTGCTGCTGTTGAATCGCGAGACCGATTACTTTGGCGGCTTCAGCAGCATCCTCGTGTATCCGGAATCGTTCTTCGTGCCCGTGGTTCATCGCGACGGCGCGCTGGAAACCCACGAAGAACAATTGCGCAGCGGCGAATCCTGGCAGCGCGGACCGGTGGTCCTGTCGTGGACCGACGTCGTGCATGGCACGACCCTGGCGGGCGACGGCCACAATGTCGTGCTGCATGAGTTCGCGCACAAACTCGATGAAGAGAATGGCGAGATGGATGGCGTGCCGGCGCTGCCGGATGCCGACACCCAGCGCGCCTGGATCGACGTGCTGGGACGCGAATTCGACCTGTTGCGCCTGCGCGCGCGCAATGTCACCGATGGCGTGCTCGATGATTACGGCGCGACGTCCGCGGCGGAATTCTTTGCCGTCGCGACCGAAGCGTTCTTTGAACGGGGCGCGGCGATGTCAGCCGCGCATCCGCGCCTCTACGAAACCCTGCGCGCCTATTACCAGGTCGACCCGGCGAGCTGGCTGCCACCGGCCGACGATTGAAGCGCGGCGGCGGGAGCCGGCTTCAGGCTTCCAGCGCCGCGCGCAGCGTCGTCATCATGACCTTGTCCACCGCTTCGCAATCGAATTTGCGATTGACGATGGAGCGATTGGTCAGACCTTCGAAGATCGCCAGCACCACGTCGACGATTGCTTCGATGGAGGTGTCGTTGCGTACGCCGCGCGCCGCGCGGATGTAGCGCACCTGCTCGGTGACTGCGACCCGTATGGTTTCGTCGGCTTCGTATACCGCCGCCGCCACCGCGGTGTTGCGCGCGGTTTCGGCCAACACCTCCAGCCACAGTTCGACGAAGTCGACACGCGTGCGTTCGCGTGCGGCGATGCGAGCTCGCTCGGCGATGAGCGGCACGACGTCGAGGTTGGTCGGATAGGGTTGTAGCAATTCGAGCCACCGCACCACCATGCGCTCGACGATACCCCTGACGATGGCCTCCTTGTTGTCGAAGAAGTGGTATATGTGTCTGGGGCTCATGCCGGACAGCTTGGAAATGCGCGATATGCTGGCGCCATGAAAACCTTCCCGGGCGAAGCATTGCGATGCGGCGTCGAGGATCTGTTCGCGTCTGCCCTTGGCACGTTGCGAGCGTCCCGACTCTCCCCCGGTGAACTTTTCGTCGGTCATAAACATCTCAACTCCCCTGAAGCGATGGGGCTAGTCCGAAATACTCCATTCGGGCTTCCCCTTTAGTTAGTTATTTTTTCGGAATAGTCATTCCAACCTTGACGGGCTGTCAACGCGAGGATAGATTGAACGAACATTCTAGAACGAACATTCAATCTAAGAACTGACCCGCTCAGGGCGGCGGCGAGCCGACACGGCCAGGCCCTGGAGCAGAATGGATGGGCGGCGAGTGGCCACAGGCGCCCCGCCCTCGTCGTAACGGAGACAGAAGACAGTCCAGCGAACCGATTTCGAACAGCCCGAGCCCGCCTGCCCCGGCGGCTCATACCGTTCTCCACCGAGGTACACGATGTAGGGCGACGAAGGCGTTATTTCACGGCGTGGTTGCACCCCCTGCGACTACGACGGGCCTTCGAGTCCTGGAACCCCGTAACCCTCGCATTCAAGGTGCGGCCCGTGATTCTCACGCCGCACCTATTTTTTTGCCCACGATTCGTGCTCGATCTGTCCGACGCGACTTTCACGGCCACTCATGCTGGGGCATGCTGGGTCGCACCCAGGCCAGGCACGCCGCCTCACACCATCGGAGCACGTCATGAGCGAGTTGGACATCAACGAGACTTTGCGCGACCTCGAGAGCGGTCGCCTGCCGGATTGGATCAGCGAGCATTTGAAGGTCTACCGCGAGAGCGGCGGGCGCGAAGGGCATATGTTCGACGCGCGCTTCGCCGGCGGCGGCGCGGCGGTGCCGACCCTGCTGCTCACCACCCGCGGTCGACGCAGCGGCGAGCTACACACCATGCCGCTGATTTACGACGCGGTCGACCGGGCTTACGTGATCATCGGCTCCAAGGGCGGCGCGCCGACGCAACCCGCCTGGTATCACAACCTGTGCGCCGAGCCGCGCGTCGAACTGCAGGTAGGCCACCGAGATCTTCGCCGCCATGGCGCGCACCGCCGAGGGCGCCGAACGCGCGCGCCTGTGGCAACACATGGTGACGGTGTATCCACCCTTCGCCGATTACCAGGCCAAGACCGGGCGTGAAATCCCGGTGGTGGTGCTGGAGCGCGTCTAGCGACGGCGACGCAGCCTGGCCAGCAGGGCGAGCGCCGATCCCAGCATCGCCAGGGACGGCGGTACGGGCACCGGGGTGGTGCCGAAATTGCCGGACGTGCTCTCGATCACGACATCGGGGATCACGTCGCCGGCCAGCGTGGTGACGATGATGTTGATGATCGCCGTGTGACTGAAATCGGCCAGCACATGGGCGCCCGCATCGACGCGCGAGACGAAGAAGAACAACGACGAACTCAGGTCGAACTGCGCGTCGCCCGTGAACTGGAACGAGATCGGCAGCTTGAAATCGACCACCGTCTGATCGGTATTGAAGGTCGCGAACTTGTTGGCGCTGAGTTTATTCAGCGGAGTGATGGAAAACTGCGCGTTGACCACGCCGTCGGTGCCGCTCACTTCCAACAGACCGTCGATATCCATCTCGGCCGTGACGATGTAGGGATCGGGAGATGGCGCCACGATGTTGATGGTGTCGCGCAAGGTCGCGTTGACGCGCATCAAGGGCACCTCGCCGCCGAAGGGCCCGCGCAAGGTATCACCGCTGGTATTGGTGATGGCGCCGAAAATGGCGAGCTTCGGCACACCGATATCGGCAAGCGCGGAATACGACCATACGCCCGGCAGTTCGTCGGCTACCGACACCGAGGTGCGGGCGAGCGGCGCGCCCGACTCCGCGTCGGACTCCAAGGAGCCTGACGGCGGCGCGATCTCCTTGCTGGCGCTGCCATTGACGATGATCGCTGGCGCCGCCTGCGCTTGCAACGAAAGCGCGATGGCCGCCAGGCCTGAACAGACGATGAGACGAATATAGTTCACGACGGAGCCCTTCCTTTTTCTCTGGTGTCGAGATGTCGCCAGCGACACGCGGTCCTGGCGTGCTTAACGATATGCGCCTACATGAAGCGCCAGAAGCGGCGCGCGGGTCAATCGAGGCGCACCGGAAAATGCGTGATGCAGGTCCGCTTCCGATATACGAAGCACGACCATTACCGCAATTCGAAGACCGCGTGAGCCGCCTGTGGTGGAAGCTTGGTGCGCGCTGGCGCGCGCAGTGGCGCACCCGCCTGCGACACGTTCCCAGGCCTGAGTGAGCGAATGAATTCGCCGCTACTGCGTCTTTGTCGGCGGAGGGAAGGCGGTGCCTAGCCAGCCTTCGAGGAAGCGTGTATCGATGTTGCCGGCCGCGACTTCGGCATCCGCGGCCAGCGCCGCATGCAGCGCGATGGTGGTCGGCACGCCTTCGATCGCGAGCGTCGTCAGCACTTCGCGCAGACGCGCGAGACAGGCCTCGCGATCGGCGCCGTGCACGATGAGCTTGCCCAGCAGGGAATCGTAGAAAGGCGGCACGGTGTAGCCTTCGAACAGCATCGAATCAAAGCGCACGTGCGGCGCCCGCGGTACGACGAGGCTCTTGATGGTGCCCGGTCCGGGCATGAAGTTGCGCGCCGGATCCTCGGCATTGATGCGGCATTCGATGGCGTGGCCTTCAATCACCACGTCGTCCTGCTCGATGGATAGGCGCTCGCCGCCGGCGATGCGGATCATTTCGGCGACGAGATCGAGGCCGGTGATCATTTCCGTCACCGGGTGTTCGACCTGGATGCGGGTGTTGACCTCGATGAAATAGAACTCGGTGGAGGCGCGGTCATAGAGGAACTCGACCGTGCCCGCGCCCTTGTAAGCGACGCGCGCGGCGAGCTTGACCGCCGCCGTGCACATGCGCGCGCGCACTTCGCTCGGCAGATCGAAAGCCGGCGCTTCTTCCCACACTTTCTGACGGCGACGCTGCAGCGAACACTCGCGCTCGAAACAATGCACGAAGCGCTGACCGTCGCCGAGGATCTGCACTTCGACATGGCGCGCGCTTTCGATCATCTTCTCGACGTACAGGCCACCGTCACCGAAAGCGGCGGTAGCCTCGGCGGCCGCCTGGGGAAACTGCCGCGCGAATTCCTCCGCGCCATGCACCACGCGTATACCGCGACCGCCGCCGCCGGCCGCCGCCTTGATCATCACCGGATAGCCGATGCGATGCGCAAGCGCCAACCCGGCCTCGACGTCGGCGAGGCGCGCGGTGCTGCCGGGCACGGTCGGCACACCGGCTTCGGCCGCTAACTGGCGCGCCGCGACCTTGTCGCCCAGCAAGCGAATGGCGTCGCCATCGGGGCCGATGAAGGCCAGCCCGGCGGCGGCCACGGCATCGGCGAAGTCGGCGTTTTCGGCCAGGAATCCGTAGCCGGGGTGCACCGCATCGGCGCCGCTGGCGCGCGCCGCGTCGATGATGGCGTCGATACGCAGGTAGGATTTGGCGGCCGGCGCCGGCCCGATCTCGATGGCCTGGTCGGCCAGGCGCACCGCCAGCGAGTCCTTGTCGGCGACGCTGTGCACCTGCACGGTTTCCACACCCAGCGCGCGGCAGGCGCGATTGATGCGCACGGCTATCTCGCCGCGGTTGGCGATCAGTACACGACGAATGTTCACTCGCTGATCTCGGCCAGCACTTGCTCGGCGTCGATAGCTTCGCCGTCTTCGACCAGGAAGGTGATGGCGCCGCCGGCATGCTCGGCGGTCACTTCCTGGAAATTCTTCATGACCTCGACCAGGCCCAGCACGTCCCCGACCGCGACCTCCGCCCCGTCTTCCTTGAACGGCGGCGCATCCGGCGCGGGCCGTCGATAGAAAGTGCCCGGAAGAGGCGACAGGACCTCACGTTTGCTCATGCTTTCCTCCTGGTCTCGAGTCAGTCTTGCGCTCGATGGCGCGCCGCGATTATGGCATTTTCGCGCGCCGGCGCGCCCCGCCCGCGCATGGCGCCAAGGCGTTACACTGCGGCGGAAATTCGCCGACCTCAGCCTCGATGCAACCCTGGAGACCCGTCATGCGTTCGCTGTTGCCGCTACTCACCGCGTTCACGCTTGCGCTCGTGATGCCGCTCGCCCCGGCCCGCGCCGACGGCAGCCTGGCCGATGCCTACGCGATCATCGCCGGCAAGAAACGCGTCGAACTCACCCATGCCTTCGGCCCCGATACGCCGGTGTGGCGTGGTTTCGGCCAGGCCGCGATGGGCGCGGCGGCCGATCCCGACACCCATCGGCCCTACACCATCGCCGAACACGGCTTTCGCACCACTTTCTACGCGATGGTCGGCCAGTACGGCACGCACATCGATCCGCCGGCGCACTTCGATGAGAAGGGCCAGACCATGGACGACATTCCGCTCGAGGAGATGTTGTTGCCGCTGGTGGTGTTCGACATCACGCCGCTGCTGGCCAAGGATCCCAATCACGCCCTCGGCGTGGCCGACATCGAGGCCTGGGAAAAAGTCCATGGCACGGTGCCCAGGGGCACCTTCGCGGCGCTGCGCACCGACATGAGCCGCGACTTCGACAGCGCGCCGGAACGATTCAAACGTGCGCCCTTTCCCGGCTGGTCACGAGCGGCGGTGCAGTTCCTCGTCGAGCAACGCGGCGTCGTCGCCATCGGCCACGAGTCACTCGATACCGATGCCAGCGACGACTTCGCCGCCGAGGCATGGCTGTTGAAGCACGGTCGTTGGCAGATCGAAGCGATGGCGAACCTCGACCAGGTGCCGGCCACGGGCGCCTTGATCGCCGTGAGCTGGCCCAAGGTCAAACGCGGTTTCGGATTCCCGGCGCGGGCCTACGCGATTCTGCCTTGAACCTGGCGTAGGCTGACGCTCTCAAGCAAGCGGACACCTGCCATGCCCATCACCTTCAAGAGCAAGTATTCGCCTGACGTGCTGATGCTCGAAGCGGTCGCGCGCGAACTCATCCATCTCATGGGTCACAGCGGCACGGTACCCGGCTCGCTCGCGGCAGAGGACATTCCCGCCGCGCTGGCGAGGCTGGAAAGCGCCCTCGACGACGGCGCGGGTCGCGCCCTCGACGCCGATACGCGCCGCGCGGACGATGACGAGGACAAGCGCGACCGAGCGGTCAGCGCCGCGCACCGCGCCGGTCCCCTGCTGGCCATGTTGAAGACCGCGTACAAAGAACACGAGCACGTGATCTGGGAACACTGAAGGAAGCTCTGATTAAGCAACAAAGCTGCTCGGGCGCGGTGTCGCGTGCTCGCTCGCTCCTCGCCTATCTATCTGATATGTCTCGTCACTCGCTGCGCGGCTCCTAGCGCGCGAGCATGCTCGCTACGCTTGATCAGAGCTTCCTGAAGATTTGCGTGTCAGCCTGAATCGCGTATCGAGCGCAAAGGGCTGCCATCGGCGCGCGCCACCAGGCGCGTGACGGCGCGCGTGGTGTCGCCGAAGGTCGGCAGCCAGCAGGAATGACGGCCGAAGCCGCCCACCACCACGATCAGGAGATCCTCGGGGCACTTGATGACAGGCTTCATGTCCTGGTCGGGAAACAGGTCGGGAAACATGCCGGCCATGCCGCCGCGCTGCCACAACGAGCGCGGCAGCCGCACCTCGTCGAACACGAATTGGCGGATGGCATCCTTGCTCCAGCCGTCGGCCGCGAGGATGGCGGCATGCTCGGGCCCGAAGGCGATGGTCGGCTGACCGTAGAGATAGGCGTTGTTGCTGCCCATGTCGCTCATCGCGCCCTGCAGGGTGGCGAGTATGCCGTCGGCCTTGTCGCTGACGTGATCGTTGAGATTGTGCGGGCCCTCGGCACCGGTCACGGTGACAGTCGAATCTTCGGCGTCGAATCCGCGCTCCACGTGCAGCGGCGGCCACGGACTCTCCGCTTCGTTCTCGGCGATGCAGTAGGCGTACTTGGCGGGTTGACCCTGGGTCGAGCGATCGAGCACGCCGGCGGCCGCGCCGCCTACGTTCAAGAGAATGAGCCTGACCGCGCGACCGATGGTGGCATTGGCGCGCGCGCCGGGGCCGAACGCGCCATAGCGCGCATTGATGCCAAGCTCGCGCGCCAACGGGCCGTTGACGATCACGCACGGCGCACAGGGATGGGTGGTGGCCTGCACCGCGAACAGGTTGAAGGCCGGCGTCAGCATCGCTTCGACAGCCGCCAGCACCACCGGAAAATATTCCGGCCGGCAACCCGCCATCACCGCGTTGATGGCGAGGATCTCGGGCGTGACGATGCCGTGCCTTGGCGGCATGGTGCCGAGTTCGAGACCCGGCGCGCGATCGCAATAGCGCAGCATGGCGTCGACCCGTGCACGGGTCGGCGCCACCACCGGCAGGCCGTCGCTCCAGCCGCGCGCTTCGAATTCGTCATCGAGCGCGTCGACATCGAGTTCGATGGTGTTGCTCATGGTCGCACGGCGTCGCTGAGGCCGGGGTCGTAGACGCAGGCTTCGTCTGTGCACACCGCGCCGCCTGCCATGCGCTTGTCGGTCAAGGTGAGGAAACGTGCGCCGTGGCGCGCGGCAAGCGCCGCCGCGCTGTCGGTCAAGGCGCTCAGCACTTCATCGGCGATGGCCTCGGCCTTGGCCCGCACCAGCGCGCTGTCATTGCCCGCCAGCGGGTGCGGGATCGGCAGCAAGGGCAAGGCGCCCAAGCCGAGCACCTCGGCTTCGGCGCGCCCCAGCGGGCCGAATTCGTCACTGCAGATCACCGCGGTCGGAATGCCGGCGGTTTCGAGCACGATCGAGTCATGGACACTCCACGACGTACAGGAGCCTCAGTCGGAGATTGCCAGCACCACCGCGTCGCAGGTCTTGAGATGGGCCATCACGCTGTAGGGCGCCGCCGCCGTGGCGTTCTTGGCCGCGCTCACCGCTTCGAATTGATGGCCACGCGCGCGCAGCGCCGCGGCCACTTCGCGCAGCAGCGCGCCGGCGTTGGCCTTCATGTTGTCCAGCCAGCCGATGCGTTTGCCGTTCAGCGACTCGAGGCGTGGCGCCAGCGGCCGTGTCTCGACGCGCGTGGCGGCGACCGGGATCAGGACTTCGACTGTCGACATGGCGGGCCTCGCGCTGAAACTGGATGGAGCTATTGTGGGGCGCGGCGCACGCGGCTGCCAAGCCGTTCAGCGCCGAGCCATCGCGCCCTTGAGCTTGGCGCTTTCAATCAACAACACCGCCGCAACCACCAGGCCTATGCCCAGCAGCTGGCTGTGCCCCAGGCGCTGATCGAGCAGCAGGTAACCGAGCACCACGCTGGTGACCGGTTCGATGTTCATGATGAGCGAGGTCTTGACCGGCCCGAGCTCCGCCACCACCACGAACAGCGTGATGATGCCGAACGAATAGAACAGCGGCGCGCCGATGAATGCGGCCCAGGCCAAGGGCGTGTGCGGCAGTTGCACACCGCCATGCACGATGGCGATGAGCGCGAAGATGGTGATCGCGGTGGCAAGCATGTGCAGCGTCACGGGTCGCGAATCGCCGCCGCCACGCACGCGCGCGCTCATGGTCATGACGACGGTGACGCCCACCGCGCCGGCCAGCACCAGGGCAATGCCGAGGCGATGGAGCCTGGCGCCGAACACGTCCAGCGCAAGCAGGATGCCGCAGAACGCAATCACCAGCGCGGTGGCGGTGCGCGCGCTGAAGGCTTGGCGTCCGCTCCACCATTCGATCAGGCCGACCAGGATCGGAAAGCTGTAGAAGGTCGCCACCACCAGGCCCACCGGCAGCCATTGAATGGCCTGCAGCACGCCGAACGAATAGCTCGCGAACACACAACCGATGAGCACGGCGCCGCGGCGTCGCGCTGGCGGCAGGCGGCGCGGGATACCGCGCATCGCAAGCAGGGCGTAGAGCAGCACGAAGGCGGTGATGGAGCGCGCCAGCAGCACCGCCAGGGGCGTCGCGCCGCCGCGATAGGCGAGTGCCGCGAGACTGGTATTGCTGGCGAAGGACACGCCGACCGCGAGCGCCATGATGACACCGCGCCAGTGCGTGACGGCCGGCGCGATGGGCGACGCATGCTGCATGGAGCGCCGAGTATACCCGCGGGAGCGAATTCATTCGCACCCGCGGTGGCGGCGCGATTACGCGCTCGCTTTACGCCGCCGTGACCAGCCCGCGATACCCGCCAGCGCCGAGCCGAACAGCCAAACCGCGCCCGGCACCGGCACCGCCTGCACGTCGGCGCGCAGCGTCAGCTCGAAAGTGCCGAGGCTGCCATGGAATCCGCTCGCGTTTTCGCCGAACAGGTTGATGCGCACCACCTGCTCGAACAGGCCCACCACCAGCGGATTGAACGACACCGAGAGATCGTGCGCATCGCCGGTGCCGAGCGCGGCGAAGCTGTCGAAACCGCCGAGCGAGAATGCGCCGCCGTCGATATCGAAATCCGCACCCAAGGTATCGGCCGGACCGGTGATGAAGTTGGTCAAGGCCAACAGCCCGTTGACGCTGCCGGCGCCACTCGTGAGCCGGCCGAAGTCGTAGACGAAGTGGCCGGCCGATGCGCTCGCCAGTGCACCCGCGCCGCTGGTTTCGGTGAGCGTCGGGTTGGCGAAGTTGTTGACCACGGCATGCACGGCGACGCTCTGATCGTCGAGCGCAAGATCCGCCAGTTCGTCGTTGTGACTCGCGAATACCAGCGTCGCATTGCCGTTGAACACGCCGGCGGCGCCGGTGTCGAGGCCGATACTGAGTGCGCTGCTGACCGCATTCTGCGCAAGGCCGGCGGCGCCCAGCGAGCCGTTGCCGCTGAAGCCCGCCGGCACGACGCTGATGCTGCCGAGCAGGTTGTCGGTCAAGGAGCCCAGCGCGAGGTTGCGCACGGTCACGGCCTGCTCGCCGACCAGGTCGCCGACGTGCACGATGCCGAAATCGACGCTGGTGGTGTCGAGCGCCGCCACCGCCTGGCCGTAGACGCGGCCGCTCATGGCGAGATCCTGGCTGCCGGCCGCGCTCTGGCCGAGACCACTGGTGCCCGCACCGTCCGACACGTAGTCGATACGCGCGTTGCCGCTCTTCACGCCGGCCGTCGAAGTATCGAGGCCGACCTGGATGGCGCTGCCATCGCTGGCGCCGGCCGCGATGAGGTTGGCGCTGCCGGTGGCGCTGAAGCCGGCATCGACGCTGCCGACACTGGCATTCAAGGCTTCCGAGAAACCGTCGTTGGCGGCGCCATTGCGCACCACCACGCCGACCGTGGCGGGCGAGTCACCGACGCGATGCGCGCCGAAGTCCACGGGCTGGCCGTTGTCGAGGGAGCCTTCGGCCAGGCGCCACACCGCTACGTTGGTGGAGACACCGACGTTCTGCGAGCCGATGGCGGTGAGCCCGAGGCCGCTGGTGCCGGCGCCGTTGGAGGTGAACTGCAAGGTCGCGAAGCCCGTCAGGTTGCCCGCCGTGGCGGTATCGAGGCTGACCACCAGCGAGCCCGCGTCGGTCGCGCCGGCGGCGAGACCGCTGACGCTGCCACTGGTCTGGATACGCGTATCGGACACACCGCCGAAGACCGCATCCAGGCCTTCCGAGAAACCGTCGGCCAGCGCGGTATTGGTGAGGCTGAGCGTGCGCGTGGCGACATCGCCGACGTGCACGTTGCCGAACTGCACCGCGGCGACGGTGCCGGCGCTCGCCAGGCGATAGACATCGCCGCTGACGTTGACGGTCTGCGTGCCAAGCGCGAGTGCCGCGAAGCCACTGGTGCCGGCGCCGTCGGAAGCGAGGCTGATGGTCGCCGTGCCGCTCTTGTGACCGGCGCTCGAGGTGTCGATGCCGACCGTCAGCGCACTGCTGTCGGTGGCGCCGGCGTTCAACAGCGCGAAGCTGCCATTGTTGCTGGTCGCGTTGCCGGTCACACCGCCAATGCTCGCGTTCAAGCGTTCGGAGAAGCCGTCGTTGGCGGCGGTGTTGGTGAGGCTCGGCGCCTGGCTGGCGTCATCGCCGACATGACGGTTCGCGAATACCACCGGCTCTGGCGGTGCGCGCTGGCGCTGGCGAGGCGGAACA
Organism: Pseudomonadota bacterium; assembly: GCA_016719885.1. NCBI lineage: Bacteria > Pseudomonadati > Pseudomonadota > Pseudomonadota bacterium. Next base: position 144,458 of record JADJYF010000008.1, read on the forward strand.
CGTCACCACTGACGTTGACCGTCTGGGTGCCGAGCGCCGTCGTGCCGAGATCACTGGTACCGGCGCCGTTGGAGGTCAGCGTGATGGTCGCCGTGCCGGCCTTGTGACCGGCTGTCGCGGTATCGATACCGACCGCGAGGCTCGCGTTGTCGCTCGCGCCCGCGGCGAGCAGCGCGAAGCTGCCATCGTTGCTGGTGGCTTGGCCGGTCACGCCACCAATGCTGGCATCCAGGCGTTCCGAGAAACCGTCGTTGGCGACATCGTTGCTAAGGGTGAGCGCCTGGTTCGTCACGTCACCGACACGACGGTTGCCGAAGTTGATCGGCTCCGGTGTATGCGCGCTGGCGCTCGCCAGGCGATAGACATCGCCGCTGACGTTGACGGTCTGCGTGCCAAGCGCGAGTGCCGCGAAGCCACTGGTGCCGGCGCCGTCGGAAGCGAGGCTGATGGTCGCCGTGCCGCTCTTGTGACCGGCGCTCGAGGTGTCGATGCCGACCGTCAGCGCACTGCTGTCGGTGGCGCCGGCGCTCAACAGCGCGAAGCTGCCATTGTTGCTGGTCGCATTGCCGGTCGCACCGCCGATGCTCGCGTTCAAGCGTTCGGAGAAGCCGTCGTTGGCGGCGGTGTTGGTGAGGCTCAGCGCCTGGCTGGCGTCATCGCCGACATGACGGTTCGCGAATACCACCGGCTCTGGCGTATGCGCGCTGGCGCTGGCGAGGCGGAACACGTCACCACTGACGTTGACCGTCTGGGTGCCGAGCGCCGTCGTGCCGAGATCGCTGGTACCGGCGCCGTTGGAGGTCAGCGTGATGGTCGCCGTGCCGGCCTTGTGACCGGCCGTCGCGGTATCGATACCGACCGCGAGGCTCGCGTTGTCGCTCGCGCCCGCGGCGAGCAGCGTGAAGCTGCCGTCGTTGCTGGTGGCTTGGCCGGTCACGCCGCCGATGCTGGCATCCAGGCGTTCCGAAAAGCCGTCGTTGGCGACGTCGTTGCTTATCGTGAGCGCCTGGTTCGTCACGTCACCGACACGACGGTTGCCGAAGTTGATCGGCTCCGGTGTATGCGCGCTGGCGCTGGCCAGGCGATAGACATCGCCGCTGACGTTGACGGTCTGCGTGCCAAGCGCGAGTGCCGCGAAGCCACTGGTGCCGGCGCCGTCGGAAGCGAGGCTGATGGTCGCCGTGCCGCTCTTGTGACCGGCGCTCGAAGTGTCGATGCCGACCGTCAGCGCACTGCTGTCGGTGGCGCCGGCGCTCAACAGCGCGAAGCTGCCGTTATTGCTGGTCGCGTTGCCGGTCGCACCGCCGATGCTCGCGTTCAAGCGCTCGGAGAAGCCGTCGTTGGCGGCGGTGTTGGTGAGGCTCAGCGCCTGGCTGGCGCCATCGCCCACGTGCCGATTGGCAAACACCACGGGTTCAGGCGTATGCGCGCTGGCGCTGGCGAGGCGGAACACGTCACCACTCACGTTGACGGTCTGGGTGCCGAGCGCCGTCGTGCCAAGGCCGCTGGTGCCGGCGCCATTGGAGGTCAGCGTAATCGTCGCCGTGCCGGCCTTGTGACCGGCCGTCGCGGTATCGATGCCGACCGCGAGGCTCGCGTTGTCGCTCGCGCCCGCGGCGAGCAGCGCGAAGCTGCCGTCGTTGCTGGTGGCTTGGCCGGTCACGCCGCCGATGCTGGCATCCAGGCGTTCCGAAAAGCCATCGTTGGCAACGTCGTTGCTGATGGTGAGCGCCTGGTTCGTCACGTCACCGACACGACGGTTGCCGAAGTTGATCGGCTCCGGCGTATGCGCGGTCGGATTCGCGTAGCGGAATACCGCACCGCTGATCGAAAGCACCTGCTCGGCGACGTTGTCGAAATTGTTGACGACCGCCACCGACTGCCCGCTCAACGCACCGGCACTGCTGCCGGTCAGGGTCACGTCCAGCGCGGCGCTGCTGGCGCCGGCCGCCACCGGCCCGAAATTGGACGCCGTCACGCCGCTGCCCGACAGGCGCGCGTCATCGAGATTGCCGCCATTGACGCTGGTCTGGATGGCGCCGCGCAAGGCCGGACCGCTCGCGCCGGTGTTGGCAATCGAATACTGGCGCGTGACGCTGTCGCCGACGTGGATGTTGCCGAAGTTCATTCCGGGATTGGCGGTGCCGCCGTCGACGAGCTGGCCGCTCAAGGCTTGGGCGACGTCGCCGCTCGCCAGGATCTGGCCACTGCCGCTGACATTGGCGCGCGCGTCGAACGCATTGCCCTCGCCGAAGTTGGCGTTGGTATAGTCCTCGGCGACGGTCACGTTGGACGTACCGAGCGACAAGCTGCCGTTGTTGACGAGGAAGTCACCATCGCTGTCGGCGCCGAGCGCGAGCGTCGCGCCGGCATCGGACTGCAGCGTGCCGCTCTGGCCATCGATGCCGTTGCTCGCAGTCAGCGTGCCACCGCTGGCGCGTACCATGCCGGAGTTGACTACCCGTGGCGTCACCGTGCCGAAACCGAAAATCTCGCCACTCGCGGCGTTGGCGAGGCTGGGCGCGTCGAAGGTGCCGCCGCCCAATTGCAGGATCCCGCTGTTGGAGAAGGCGCCGACGGCGGAGAAATTGCGCGCGCCGAGCAGACGGAATGCGCCCTGGTTGTTGGTCAGGGTATTGATGCGCGCGAAACTCGCGAGCGCGCCGTCCAGCGTCACGTCGCCCTGGTTGGTGGTGAAGTTGACCGCACCGGCTTCGTCGAGATTCAAGACGCCGTTGCCACTGACCCGCCAAGTGCCGCCACTCAGGGTGTTGCCGTTCTGTTGCACGACACTGCCTGGCGGTGAACGTGCCATTCTGCACGTTGAGCGTGCCCTGGTTATCAAACGTCGTTGAGATCGTGGTAACGGTGCCCGTGGTCTTGCGATAGATGCCGGTCGCGGTGTTGAGGAAACTGTTGCTCCCGCCAAACGTATTGTTGATCGACGTCGACACCGTGGTGTCGTCCAGCCACAACCCGCGGTTCTCGATCACCGCGCCGCCGCCAAGCCGGAACTGCCCGGCATTGCCCGAGCTGTTCGTCCACGTCGTCGTGCCGGTGGTCAGCAAGCGGCGACCACCTGTGAGATCGTGCAGACCCGCACCCGTGACCGCCAGCGCGCCATCGAAGCGCGTCGTACCCGTGCCCGTCATCGTCGCCGTGCCGAAACCCGGCGTGCTCAAGGTCGACGCACCCGTCACCGTCAGCGTGCCCGTGCCGCCGAACGAGCCGCCGCTCTGGTTGAAACTCGTCACCGTCGGCGACAGCGCGCCGAGATCCAGCGAGCCACCCGAGATATCCAAAATGTCGCCCAGGTTGACGAGGTTGGCCGCCGCCAGGCTGTGCGTGCCATTCGTCACCGCGGTGGTGCCCGAAATGTCGTAGCTGCCGCCCATGCTCGCGGCGCCCCCGGCAAACGTCATGTTGTTGCCGGTGATGCTCGAGTCCGCCAGGAAGTTATGCGTGCCGGCCGTCACCGACAGCACACCCGGCCCGCTCATCACGAAATCACCGGTGTGCGTACCGCCGCCACCGAGTTCCAAAACACCGTTCTGGATCTCCACCAGGCCGTCATTGTTCATCGCCGTGCTGATGGTGGTGTCGTCGCGCTGGTCTTGCGATAGGTGCCGGTCGCGGTGTTGAGGAAACTGTTGCTGCCGCCAAACGTGCTGTTGATCGACGTCGACACCGAGGTGTCGTCCAGCCACAGCGCGCGGTTCTCGATCACCGCGCCGCCGCCAAGCCGGAACTGACCGCTATTGCCCGAGCTGTTGGTCCACGTCGTCGTGCCCGTCGTCAGCAGGTGGCGCCCCCTGTCAGATCGTGCAGGCCCGCGCCCGTGATCGACAGCGCGCCATCGAAGCGCGTGGTGCCGGTGCCGCTCATGGTGGCGGAACTGAACCCCGGCGTGCTCAAGGTCGATGGACCCGTCACCGTCACGGTACCCGCGCCGCCCAGCGTGCCGCCGCTGTGGTTGAACGTCGTCACCGTCGGCGACAGCGCGCCCAGATCCAGTGAGCCACCGGACACGGTCAAGGTGGGGCCCAGATTGACCACGTTGGCCGTGGCCAGGCTGTGCGTGCCATTGGTCACCGCGGTGGTGCCCGAGATGTCGTAGCTGCCGCCCATGTTCAACGTGCCGCCACCAAACGTGAAATTCGCGCCGGTGATGCTCGAACTGGCGAGGAAATTATGCACGCCGGCCGTCACCGACAGCACACCCGGCCCGCTCATCACGAAATCACCGGTGTGCGTACCGCCGCCACCGAGTTCCAAAACACCGTTCTGGATCTCCACCAGACCGTCGTTGTTCATCACCGTGCTGATGGTGGTGGTGGTCGCGCCGGTCTTGCGATAGGTGCCGTTCGCGGTATTGACGTAAGTGCCACCGCCAAGCCCCCCATTGATGGAGGTCGACACCGAGGTATTGTCCAGCCACAGCGCGCGGTTCTCGATCACCGCGTTGCCGCCAAGCCGGAACTGACCGCTATTGCCCGAGCTGTTCGTCCACGTCGTCGTGGCCGTCGTCAGCAGGCGGCGCCCCCCCGTCAGATCGTGCAGTCCCGCTCCCGTGACCGACAGCGCGCCATCGAAGCGCGTGGTACCCGTGCCCGACATCGTTGCCGGGCCGAAACCCGGCGTGCCCAAGGTCGAGGCACCCGACACCGTCACCGTGCCGGTGCCGCCCAGCGTGCCGCCGCTCTGGTTGAAACTGGTCACCGTCGGCGACAGCGCGCCGAGATCCAGCGAGCCACCCGAAATATTCAAGGTGGGGCCCAGATTGACCACGTTGGCCGAGGCCAGGCTGTTGGTGCCACCGGACACCGTGGTGGTGCCGGAAATGTCATACGTGCCGCCCATGTTCATGGTGGCACCGCTGAACGTGAAGTTGGCGCCGGTGATGCTCGAACTGGCGAGGAAATTGTGCACGCCGGCCGTCACCGACAGCACACCCGGCCCGCTCATGACGAAATCACCGGTGTGCGTACCGCCGCCACCGAGTTCCAAGACACCGTTCTGGATCTCCACCAGACCGTCGTTGTTCATCACCGTGCTGATGGTGGTCGTGGTGCCACCGGTCTTGCGATAGGTACCGCTCGCGGTGTTGACGAAAGTGCCACCGCCAAGCCCCCCATTGATGGAGGTCGACACCGAGGTATTGTCCAGCCACAGCCCGCGGTTCTCGATCACCGCGTTGCCGCCAAGCCGGAACTGCCCGCCATTGCCCGAGCTGTTCGTCCACGTCGTCGTGCCCGTCGTCAGCAGGCGGCGACCCGCGGTGAAGTCGTGCAATCCCGCGCCCGTGACCGACAGCGCGCCATCGAAACGCGTGGTGCCCGTGCCCGTCATCGTCGCCTGGCTGAAGCCCGGCGTGCTCAAGGTCGAGGCGCCCGACACCGTCAGCGTGCCCGTGCCGCTCAGCGTGCCGCCGCTCTGGTTGAAACTCGTCACCGTCGGCGACAGCGCGCCGAGATCCAGCGAGCCACCCGAAATATTCAAGGTGGGGCCCAGATTGGCCACGGTGGCCGCGGCCAAGCTGTGCGTGCCACCCGTCACCGCGGTGGTGCCCGAGATGTCGTAGCTGCCGCCCATGTTCAACGAGCCGCCGCCAAAGGTGAAATTGCTGCCGGTGATGCTCGAACTCGCGAGGAAGTTATGCGTGCCGCCCGTCACCGACAGCACACCCGGCCCGCTCATCACGAAGTCACCGTTGTGCGTGCCGCCGCCACCGAGTTCCAAGGTGCCGTTCTGGATCTCCACCAGGCCGTCATTGTTCATCACTGATCTGATGCTGGTGGTCGTCGCGCCGGTCTTGCGATAGGTGGCGCTCGCAGTGTTGACGAAGTGCCACCGCCAAGCCCCCCATTGATGGAGGTCGACACCGAGGTATTGTCCAGCCACAGACCGCGGTTCTCGATGACCGCATTGCCGCCGAGCCGGAACTGACCGCTATTGCCCGAGCTGTTCGTCCACGTCGTCGTGCCTGTCGTCAGCAGGCGGCGACCCGCGGTGAAGTCGTGCAATCCCGCGCCCGTGACCGACAGCGCGCCATCGAAACGCGTCGTACCCGTGCCCGTCATCGTCGCCGAGCTGAAGCCCGGCGTGCTCAAGCTCGAAGCGCCCGTCACCGTCAGGGTGCCGGTGCCGCCCAACGTGCCGCCGCTGTGGTTGAAAGACACCACGCCGACGGATCCACCCACGTTCAGGGTGCCGCCGCTCAGTTCCAATGCGCCGGTGCCGCTCGGCGTCAGCGCGCCCGACTGGTTGACCGCGCCATTGCTGACCAGCAGGCGACCATTCAACGCCACCGAGGTGCTGTTCAGCGCGAACGTACCGCCGCCGAGTTCCAGGGTCGACCCCGCGGCGATGGAATAACTGCCGTTCAGCGTGCCGCCGCCAGTCAATTGCAGAGTGCCGTTGCCGACATCGACGCTGCCATCATTGGTGATCACAGCGCTGATATTGGTGGTGGTGGCCGTCGTCTTCTGGTACGCGCCGCTGGCGGTATTGACGAACGTGCCGCCGCCGAGACTGGAATTGATGGAGGTCGACACCGAAGTGTTATCGAACCACAGACCGCGGTTCTCGATGCGCGCGTTGGCGCCCATGCGGATCTGTCCGCCATTGCCTGCAGCTGTTGGTCCAGGTAGTGGTGCCGGTGGTCACGCAAATTGCGACCAGCCGATAAATCGTGCGTGCCAGCCCCGGTGATGGCGAGCGAAGCGTCGAATTGCGTGATGCCCGTACCGCTCATGGTGGACGAACTGAAGCCCGACGTGCCCCACTCCGAAGCGCCGCCGACGGTGAGATTGCCGCTGCCTGCGAGGATGCCACCGTTCTGCGTGAAGCCGGCGCTGATGGTCGAGGCATTGTTGAGCGTCAGGGTGCCACCGGTCAGCGCCAGGTTCTCCTGGCTCACGAGACTGTTGATGGTCACCGCGCCGCTGCGGAAAGTAATGGTGCGCACGGTGGCGCCGCCGACATCGATGGTCACATCGTCGGCCGCGCCCGGCAGGGCCGGGTTGGAACTCCAATTGGTCGTCACGTCCCAGAAGCCATCCGCATTGGGCGCCCAGTTGACGGGCACCGCGGCGGCGTTGGCTGACAAGGCGGCCAGCATGACGGCCGCCGACAGCGGGCGCAGACGGAATTTGGGTGGTAATTGGGTCATGACGAAGCGTCCCAGGTCCTGTTGATTCTTGTGTTCGACGACAGACACGGCCTACGCATTGACGCCGTTCATGTCGCCGCTTCGCTTTCAGCGAATTCCTACATCTCACCGCTAATTAACATGGCTACCGGTGACGCGGCAATGCGCGAAGCAGCGGTTTGTTGATCGAAAACCGAAAGTAACAATCGGCCACAATTGGCGAGTCGTACGCGGCATGAAAAAGAGGAAATGCTTCACAGACCCGCACCGGCCCGGTTGTGCGCTCGAGGCAAGCCGGGCTAGTCCACCACTCTTTCGTCGACGCGCACGGCTCGGCACAATGACGCGCTTTCCCACGCTGGAGCGCCACGCCCATGGCCCGTCACGCCGATTGGTATTTCGATTTCATCTCGCCCTACGCTTACCTGCAGTTCAAACATTTCTACAGGCTGCCGGCCGATGTCGAAGTGACGCTGAAACCGGTGCTGTTCGCCGGCCTGCTCGGCCATTGGGAACACAAGGGGCCGGCCGAGATCCCGGCCAAGCGCGTGCAGACCTATCGCTACAGTCATTGGCTGGCGAAGAAGCTCGGCGTGCCGTTCAAGGCGCCGCCGGCGCATCCTTTCAATCCGCTGCGCGTGCTGCGCCTGGCCTGCGCGCTGGACGGCGATCACGCCGTGGTCGAGGCCTTGTTCAATTTCGTATGGGGCACGGGCGGTGACGTGAACGATGACGCGGCGCTCGCCAGGCTGGCGGCGCGTTTCGGAGTGAACGACCTGGCGGCGACACTGGCCGATGACAAGGTCAAGCACAGCCTGCGCAGCAACACCGAAGCGGCCATCGCGCGCGGCGTGTACGGCGTGCCGACCTTCGCCGTCGACGACCAGTTGTTCTGGGGTTTCGATACCACCGACATGCTGCTCGACTACCTGGCCGATCCGTCGATGATGCAGAGCGCGGAGATGCAGCGCCTGGCGCACATGCCGATGGCGGCGAGCCGCAAGGTGTAATCCCCTCCCGTAGGTGCGAATTTATTCGCACATGGTCCGGCGGCGGCACGCCGCATCCTGAATGACTGCGAATAAATTCGCACCTACAGGTCGCGCGCCTTGAAGGTATCGCAGGCCTTGATGCTGTCGCCCGCGTAACCGGTCTTGAACCAGCGCACGCGCTGCGCCGAGGTGCCGTGGGTGAAGGAATCGGGGATCACCACGCCGCGCGCCTGCTTCTGCAGCATGTCGTCGCCGATGGCATTGGCGGCGCGCAGCGCTTCGTCGATGTCGTCCGGATCGAGAAACGGTTTGACGCGGTTGGCGTGCTGAGCCCACAGGCCGGCGAAGCAGTCGGCCTGCAGTTCGACGCGCACCGACACCTGGTTGTATTCCTCGCGGCTGAGGCGCTGCCGCAGGCCCTGCACCTGGTCGCTGACGCCGAGCAGGTTCTGCACGTGATGTCCGATCTCGTGGGCGATGACATAGGCGCGCGCGAAATCACCGCCGGCGCGAAAGCGCCCGGCCATCTCGTCGAAGAAGCCCATGTCGAGATAGACCTTGCTGTCTCCCGGGCAGTAAAACGGCCCCATCGCCGCCTGCCCGGTGCCGCAGGCGGTGGATGTCTGACCGCGGAACAGCACCAGCCGCGGTTCGACGTAGCTGCCGCCCATGGCGCCGAACATCTCGTTCCAGCTGGTCTCGGTCTTGTGCAGCACGCGCGCCACTTCCGACTTCATGGCCGCTTCGGCATCGTTGCCGGGATCGATGGGTCGTGACTGCTCGACGCCGGGATTGTTCTGGAAGTTCTCCGCCACGCCGAGCAAGGTGCGCGGATCGATACCGGTGAAATAACTCACCACCAGCGCGATGGCGATGGTACCCAGGCCGACACCGCCCACGCGACGACCGCCGCGGCCGCGCCGGTCTTCGACATTGCTGCTTTCGTCCTCGTCTCCCAGGCGCATGCTCGCCTCCTGTGTGCGCGTGGCGCCGGGAGCCAGCCGTCATCGTGCTGAGTCCCGGCCTGAACCGCTGCCAGCGGCTTACTTGGCCGGTTTGCGAAAGCGTAGCGTCATGCGATCGCTTTCGCCGATGGCCTGGTATTTCGCCTTGTCCTTGTCGCCGTCGGCGTAGCTCGGCGGCAGCGCCCACACTCCCTTGGCGTGATCCTTGGTGTCCTTGGGATTGGCGTTGATGTCGCTCTTTTCTTCCAGCACGAAGCCGGCCTTGGTGGCGCTATCGATCACCAGCTGCTCATCCGTGTAGCCGGAATCGAGTGACTGCTCGCGTGGGGTGCCGGGCTTGGCGCGATGCTCGACCACGCCGAACACGCCGCCGGGCTTGAGCGCCGCGAACGCGGCCTTGAACACCGCCACTTCACCTTCGTCCTTCAGCCAGTTGTGCACATTGCGGAAGGTCAGCACGGCATCGGCGCTGGCGGGCGGCGCGATGGCGACCTGGGATGGCGGTTGGAAAGGGGTCAGGGACACGCGGTCGTAGACGGCCGGCTCGGCGGCCAGCTTCTGGGTGAAGGCACCGACGGATTTCTTGCCGTACTCGCTGCTGGTGTCGAGCGGGAAATGCGCGGCGTAGAGTCGGCCCTTGTCGCGCAGGTAAGGAGCCAGGATCTCGGTGTACCAACCACCGCCGGGGCTCAGTTCCACCACCGTCATGTCCGGCTTGATGCCGAAAAATGCCAGGGTCTGGGCGGGATGGCGATAGGCATCGCGCGCGCGGTTGGCATCGCTGCGCTGCGGTCCCGCCAGCGCCGCGTCGAGCGCGGCGTCGGCCGCGGCGCTCAAGCTGGTGGCCAGCAGGCCACAGCACAGGGCGAGTCGCGCAAATCCTTTCAATGACACTCTCATGGTTTTCCCCTCGACGTTGTTCATGGACGTTGCTTATAGGTTAATCATCGCACGGACGCGGCCCGTCTCGCGGCTACACGAACGGGGCGTTTTTGCGCGCCGCCTTTTCCTTTATCTTGCCGCCCTCGCCCGTCGCCCGAGGCGCGGACCGTCTCAACACCCACAGGAGCTTCGACATCCATGGCCAGCACGCTATTCGATTTGACCGGCAAGGTGGCGCTGGTGACCGGTTCGACCAAGGGCATCGGCCGCGCCATCGCCACCGAGCTCGCACGCCATGGCGCGCGGGTGGTGATCTCGAGCCGCAAGGCCGACGCCTGCCAGGAGGTCGCGGACGCCATCAACACCGAGACCGCGGGCCAGGCGGGAAGTGCCGTGGCGATTGCCGCCAATATCAGTCACAAGGCCGAGCTCGAACGGCTGGTCGGCGAGACCCGCGCCCAGCTCGGCGCCATCGACGTGCTGGTGTGCAATGCCGCCGTCAATCCGCATTACGGTCCGATGAGCGGCCTGCCGGATTCGGCGTTCGAGAAGATCCTCGGCGTCAACATCCTGTCCAATCACTGGCTGGCACAGCTGGTGCTGCCGGAAATGATCGCGCGGCGCGACGGCTCGATCATCATCGTGTCGTCCATCGGTGGCCTCAAGGGCTCGCCGGTGCTGGGCGCCTACTGCATTTCCAAGGCCGCCGATCTGCAGCTGGTGCGCAACCTCGCGGTCGAGAACGGCCCGCACAATATCCGCGTCAATGCCATTTCGCCCGGCCTCATCAAGACCGACTTCGCGCGCGCGCTGTGGGAGAACCCGGACACGCTCGCGCGTCGCGTGCAGTTCGATCCGCTGCGGCGCATCGGCGAACCCGAGGAGGTGGCCGGCATCGCGGTCTACCTCGCCTCGCGCGCCGGCGCCTTCACCACCGGCCAGAATTTCGTCATCGACGGTGGCGCCACCATCGGCTCCTGAGCCAGGCGCAAGCATTCAAGTTCAAAAACCGACAAGAGGCTGTGTGTCATGCGCGTAATTGAATATCCGAAAGACATGAAAGACCTGGTGGGCCAGGAGATCGGCGCGTCCGATTGGGTGCTGGTCGATCAAGGCATGATCGACAAGTTCGCCGAGGCGACGGGCGATCATCAGTGGATACACGTGGACGTCGAACGCGCCAGGAAAGAGATGCCGGGCGGCAAGACCATCGCCCATGGCTTTCTGACCTTGTCGCTGGTGCCGCGTCTCGGCGCCACCATCTGGTCGATCACGCACCGCAGCCGCGGCCTGAATTACGGTTTGAACAAGCTGCGCTTCACCGCGCCGGTGCCGGTCGATTCGCGCGTGCGCCTGCGTCAGAAGCTGCTGGCCGCCGATGACGTCAAGGACAACGGCATCCGCCTGACCTTCGAGAACACCATCGACATCGAGGGCAAGGACCAGCCGGCGCTGGTCGCCGAAGGCCTGAGCATCGTCTTTCCCTGAGCGGCACGCGCGGCGCGCCGTGGCTTGCAGGCGTGTCGGCGCGCCTTCAGCGCGGCGCGTCGGCGCGCTGCGCCGCCCAGGCCTCGAACGCGTCCAGCGTCATGGGCCGGCCGATGAAGAACCCCTGGCCGTAATCACAGCCGAGTTCGGCGAGGAAGTTCAGGGTCTCGATGTCCTCGATGCCTTCCGCCACCACGGTCATGCCGAAGTTGTGCGCGAGATCGATTACGGAGCGCACGATCTTGGCGTTGCGCTCGCTGTGGATGACGCCCATCACGAAGGACTTGTCGATCTTGAGCTCGCCCACCGACAGCCGTCCGAGCTGCGAGAGCGACGAATAGCCGGTACCGAAATCATCGATGGACAGGCGGATGCTCTCGCCGTGGAAGCGGTCGAGGATGGCTATCGCCGCCTCGGGATCTTCAATCAGCGCGCCTTCGGTGATCTCGAGCGTGAGCTGGCATTTGTCGGTGCACCAGATGCTGGCGGCCTGGCTGACGAAATCGAAGATGTCCGGGTCGCCCAGCGCTATCGGTGACAGGTTCACCGCCACCGAGAAGCCGGGAAAGCGATCGAAGTAATCGCCGCAGGAGCGCAGCGCGGCGTTCAAGGTCCACAGCGTGATCTCGACGATGAGGCTGGAACGCTCGGCGAGCGGAATGAAAATGTCCGGCGACACCACCTCGCCGTTATGGCGCGTCCAGCGCGCCAAGGCCTCTGCCCCCACCAGGGCGCCGCTCTTGAGGTCGATCTTGGGCTGCAGGCACAGGTAGATCTCATCGCCGGCGATGGCTTCGCGCAGTGCGCGTTCCAGCACGTAGCTGTGGATGCTGCGCGCGCGTTTCTCCAGCGCCGGCGTGTAGACGCCGTAGTCGGTGGGATTGTCGTCGGCCTGCGCCGCCGCCAGTTCCGCGCAGCGCAGCAGCGCGGCGGCGTCGGGCGCGTCGCCGGGATACAGGGCAACGCCGATCGCCACCTGCGCCGACAGTTCATGCTCGCCGCACACGAACCGCGGCCGGCAGGCGTGAATGATCTTGGACGCCGCCAGTTCCGCCTGGGCGCCGCCGTGCAGGCGCGGCAGGATCAGCGCGAAACGCCCCTCTTCGAGATGCACGACGGAGTCGCACTCGCGCAGCGCGGTGGCCATGCGCATCTGCACCTCGCCCACCACCTGCTCGGAGACGTCGTAGCCGTAATTGATGTTGATCTCGTGCATGTGCGGCACGCGCAGTACCAGCACCGCCACCAGCTCGCCCGCCTGGTTGCCGGCCAGGGCATCGGCCAGCATGCCGAGAAAGCGGCGGCGGCTGGAGATCTCTTTCGCGGCGGCGTTCACAGCAGCCGGGTGATGTTCTCGAGCAGCTCGGGCGTCATGCGGCCCTGCGCCAGGTAGAACTGTCGCGGATCGATGCCATAGGCTTCCGGTTCGACACTGCGCTTGATGGTGACGGCGCTGTAATCGTCGCCCATCTTGGTGGCCTGGCTGGCCAGGTCGATATCCACGAATTGGGCCAGCGGCTTCTTGTCCGCGCCGAGGATCAGCATCAGCCGCGGCAGCAGCCGCCGCACACGGTTCTGACCCACCACGATACCCACTTCGCCGGAATGGAGCTCGACCAGGGTGCCGGTCGGATAGATGCCGAGACACTGGATGAACTGCTCGACCAGCTCGCGCTGAAACGATTTACCGCACTCGTCATACAGGCGGCGCATGGCATCGTGCGGTGAAATGCCGGACGCATAGGGACGGTCGCTGGTGACGGCGTCGAAGAAGTCGGTGATCGACACCATGCGCGCGAACGGCGGGATGTCGCGACCGGCGATGGCGCGCGGATAGCCCTTGCCGTTGAAGCACTCGTGATGGGCATGCACGATTTCGAACACGCGCTTGCTGATGTCCGGCACTTCGTGCAGCAGGTCGACGCTGTAATCGACGTGCTTCTTCACCACCTGCTGTTCGACCTCGGAGAGCGGCGTGGACTTGCGCATGAGTTCCTGCGGCAACTTGAGCTTGCCGATATCGATGAGCATCGCGCCGAGTCCGATGTCGGCCAGCTCGACCTTGGAAAATCCCAGGTGGCGGCCGAAGGCGATCGCCAACGCGCTGGTGTCGAGCAGGTGGTAGTAGGTGTAGGTGTCGCGGTCCTTGACCAGTCGCAACCACATGCAGGCGTCGGGATTGCGCACCACCGATTCGGTGATGCCACTGACGGCATCCTTGAGACCGACCACTGCAATCTTGCGCCCGCGCTGGATGTCGTCCACCACTTCGTCCAGCGCTTCGCAGACCTTGGCGCGCGCGGCGCGCGCGGCTGCCATCTCGGCTTCCACCGACACGCTGTCGATGTGATTGACCGGACGTGACGGCATGTAGTCGAAGATCTGCGTCTCGCGATCCGACTTGACGGTGCGTTCCTTCCAGTCGACCGCGTTGTTGTCCTCGACGTCGGTCGGGCGGCCGCGCTTGTCGGTGCGTACCCACACCGTGCGGCACGTGCGCCGCAGGTTGTCGATTGCTTCCAAGTCATTGACCCAAAAACCCTGGAAACGAAAAGGCGTGCCAAGCCAGGGCCGGTCCAGCTTGGCCACGAACATGCCAAGCTTGACCTTGTCCACTTCAATCATGATGTCCATGCAGTCGAGAGAGTCCTGAAAATCCGCAGCTGAAAACGAAATATCGGAGGCGCGGAGCCACGCCCCACCCCGCCCCTGCCGGGATGCTGGATCCGCTGCACCGATATAGCGGCCGACGGGGCGCCGCACTGAAATACCCGGCGACCGGCAGCGGCGGCGGGCGCGTGATCCAGATCAAGTTTCAGCGGCCGCCTGGACCTATGGTTCGGCGAGGCGCCGCTGGCCGGCGCCCGCCCCACAACGCCCCTGCCGCATCAAGGAGAACTCGATGAAGTTTCACTGGTTCAATCTCATGCCCTGGCCCTACCTGCCCGACGACTTTGCCGAAAAGCATCGCAGCGTGTGGGTCGACGTCGATTCGCGCCTGTTCGACGCGCGCAAGGCCAACCGGGTCTATAACGACTACCTGGATCTCCTCGAATACGCCGGCGACCTCGGCTTCGACGGCCTCGGCATCAACGAGCATCACCAGAACGCCTACGGCCTGATGCCGTCGCCGCAGCTGATGGCGGCGACCCTCGCGCGCCGCACACGCGACCCGTCCATCCTGCTGCTCGGCCAGTCCATCGCCCTCTACGACCCGCCGACCCGCGTGGCGGAGGAAATGGCAATGATCGACTGCATATCCGGCGGACGCCTGATCTGCGGCTTCCCGGTCGGCACTTCGATGGACGACAACTACGCCTGCGGCGCCAATCCCGCCACGCTGCGCGAGAAGTACTACGAGGCCCATGACCTCATCCGTCGCGCGTGGTCCGATCCCGACGTCTTCACCTGGAGTGGCCGCCATTACCAGATGCGTTACGTGAACCTGTGGCCGCGCCCGATCCAGGATCCACCGCCGATCTGGATCCCGGGCGGTGGCTCGCTGGAAACCTGGGACTTCTGCGCCCAGCACAATTACAACTACAGCTACCTGTCCTTCACCGGCTACATCCGCGGCGCGCAGCTGATGGAAGGCTTCTGGAAGCGCATGGCCGAGCTCGGCCGCGAGTTCAATCCCTACCAGGCGGCTTTCGCCCAGCAGATCGTGGTGGCCGACACCGATGCCGAGGCGCAGCGCCTGTACGAGAAACACGTGCGCTATTTCTTCTCGCGCTGCCTGCACGTGCATCCCGGCTTTGCCGACGCACCCGGCTACCGCACCGAGGCAACCCTGCGCGCCGGCCTCGGCACGCAGATGTCGGGCCAGGGCTCGGCCTTGAACCAGGCCGCCTCGCTGTCGTGGCGCGAGATGATCGACCAGGGCTACATCGTCGCCGGCAGCCCCGATTCGGTGTGCGAGCAGATGGAGAAGGTCGCCACCACGCTCAAGCTCGGCCATATCGTGTGCCTCATGCACATCGGCGACATGCCGACCGATCTTTGCAAGTACTCGACCGATCTGTTCGCCAGCAAGGTCATGCCGCGCATCCGTCCGCTGTGGAGCGAATACGAGGATCACTGGTCGCCGAAGCCGATGCCGCGCGACGACCGCGCCATACCGCGCGATGTCGATTTCAGCGTCGCCCCCGCCACTCGCCACGCATCGGCGCAAGCCTAGGAGGTTTCAGGCATGAAGTTGCAAACCATCGCCGTAGGCGCTGAAAACCTCACCGTCCACTACTACCGCGCGGGCAAGGGCCAGCCGCTTTTGTACCTGCATCATTTCCTCGGCCTGGTCGACTTCGAACCGGCGCTGGCCAAACTCGCCGAGCACTTCGACGTCATCGCGCCCTATGCCCCGGGGTGGGGACCGGCCAAGGACGACCTCGTGCGCATGAACGTCGGGCCGCTCGACATCACCCTGCATCAGCAAGACGTGCTCGATGCCCTGCAATTGGACAGCGTGCACGTGGTGGGCGTCGGCATCGGTGCGTGGATGGCGGCGGAACTGGCGGCCATCGCGCCGGCGCGTGTACGCAAGCTGGTGCTGGTCAATCCGGTCGGCATGTGGCTGGAGAACACGGTCGGCGAAGATCCCTTCGCGCAGAGTCCGGCCGCGCCCTCGGAAGTGCTATTCGCCGATCCGGCCTATCGTCGCCAGCTGCTGCTCGAAGGGCGCGACCCCATGAATGCGCTGGTCGACGAATTACTGGCGCTGCGCGCCAGCGCCAAGTTCCTGTGGCCCATCATGGAGACCGGCGTCGGCCGCCGTCTGTGCCGCATCAAGGCGCCGACCCTGGTGGCGACCTCGAGCCGCGACGCGGTGGTGCCCGCCGCCCATGGCGCGGCCTGGCAACAGCGCATCGCCGGCGCGCGGCTGACCACGCTGAAGGGCGCGGGGCATCTCGCCGAACTCGAGCAGCCCGATGCCTTCGCCACCCTGGTGCGCGAATTCGTCAGCGCTGACCGGGTCGCCGAGCTCGCCTGATGTGCGGCCACTTTGAGCCCATGAACGCACCGGCGCGGTTCACAAGGCCGCGACCGGCGCCACCCCGCGCACCACGCCCGCGCCCGGCGCCGCCCGCCTCCACCACGGACGCCACGGCGCACGAGCGCAGCGTGCCCACCAACAGCGGGCACTGAACCGCGCGGCACGGGCGCCATGGGGCGTCCGTGCCGCGCGTTTCAAGCCCGGCGCGCTCGATGCCGCTAAGGGATCGCGAAATCAGCGATTCAGCGAGCAGCCGTTTCCCATGAACCCAAATTCCAGCACCAGCACGGTCGAGCGCGCCTTCCCGCCGCGCACGACGCTGGTCTCGCGTACCGATTTGAAAGGAGTCATCACCTACGCGAACCAGGCCTTCATCGATCTGAGCGGCTATTCGCGCACCGAACTGCTCGGCGCCAAGCACAGCGTGGTGCGCCATCCGGACATGCCGGCGGCGGCCTTCGAAGACCTGTGGCGCACCATCGGCGCCAACAAGCCATGGCGCGGCATGGTCAAGAACCGCTGCAAGAACGGCGATCATTACTGGGTGGAAGCCTTCGTCACGCCCTATCACGAGCACGGCCGCCTGGTGGGTTACCAGTCGATACGCACCGCGCCGAGTCGCGCGCAGGTGGACGCCGCCGAGGCGTTCTACCGTGAAGTGCGCCAGGGACGCGCGCAATACCGGAGCGCGGCTCCGAGCCTCGTCGAGCGCCTGCCCTTCGACACGCGCGCCAATCTCACCAGCCTCGCGCTGGTCAGCCTGTTCGTCCTCACCGCCACTGCCGGGTGGCTGGATCATCATCGCCTCGCATTGCTCGGCGGTGGACTCGGCGTGCTGATCGCGGGTGCGACCTGCTGGTGGAACATCTCTCGCGTGCATCGGCCGCTGGCGCGCGTCGAAGCCACGCTGCTGGCGCTCGCCGAAGGCCGACTCGGCCGTCGCGTGGAAATCGTACGCGGCGAGGAATTCCCGGAACTGTTGGAAGCGGCGGAAACGATGCGCCTGCGCCTCGCTGCCATGGTGCTCGAAATCCAGCAGACGGCGCGGCGCCTGAAGGGCGAGACCGCGCAGATGGACACCGAGATCAAGGGCCTCAAGGCCCGCCTCGGCGAACAGAACGGGCGCATGAACGCAGCCGCCGTGGCGCTCGAGGAAATGGGCGCGACGGTCGAGGAGGTGTCGGCCCGCATTCGCGACACCGCGGCCCACGCACGCGGCGCCGATGCCATTGTCACCGAGGTCAACCTGTCGGTGCGCAACGAAGTGTCGACCAGCAATGCCATCATGGGCGCGGTGGCCGAGTCCTCGGCGCGCATCGACGAACTGCACAGCGCCGTCAGCCTGGTCGGCCAGGCCTCGAACGAGATCCGCGACATCGCGGCGCAGACCAACCTGCTGGCCCTGAATGCCGCCATCGAAGCGGCGCGCGCCGGCGAACAGGGTCGCGGCTTCGCGGTGGTGGCCGACGAGGTGCGCGCGCTTGCCACCCGCACCGCCGCCAGCACCGACAAGATCACCGAGATCATCGAACACATCACCGACGCCACGCGCCGCGCGCTGTCGACCATGCATTCGACCCGCGAGGGCGTGACGCGCAATGCCGACGACATCCAGGTGGTGGGCGCGGCCCTCGAGCAGGTCACGCGCGCCAGCCACGACATCCTGCAGTTGGCGGAAGGCAATGCGCGCGCGATGCAGGAACAGGCCAGTTCCGCCTCGGAACTCGGCACCGCGGTCGAACACATCAATGCCCTGGCCGACGGCAACAGCCGCGCTTTCGAGCACCTGGGCCTGACCTCGGAAACGGTCGATGGCACCGCCAGCGAACTGACCGCGCTGGTCGCGCACTACGCCATGAGCGAGCCGCGCGCGGCCTGAGTCTCGATGCACCATGACGGCCGCCCACGGCGCGCCGTCGCGGACACCTACTTTGCGTCGATTTCGGCCAGCACCTTGCGCGCGATGCGGAACGAGGTGACGCCAGCCGGCACCCCGCAGTACATCGCCACCTGGTGCAGCACCGCCTTCAGTTCGTCGCGCGACAGGCCGTTGTTGAGGGCGCCACGGAAGTGCAGTTCGAATTCCTCGGACCGTCCAAGCGCGGCCAGCATGCCGAGATTGAGAATGCTGCGGGTCTTGGGCGGCAGGGTGTCGTCACCCCAGATGAAGCCCCAGGTGTAGTCGGTCACGACCTTCTCCTGGAACTCGCGATTGAAATCGTCGAGGCCGGCCATGGCGCGCTCCACGTATTCCTCGCCCAATACCGCCTTGCGCATCTTGAGGCCGGCTTCGAATTGACTGTCGCTCATGCTGATTCTCCTGCTGGGTGTCTGCCTGGGTGCTGCGCCGACGGCGCCCCGCGATTATGCACGCCGCTTTCACGGCGGTTCTCGAAGCGCATCGGATCGTGAAACTGTGAATCGACCCCCAGTCCTTGCCGCGGGCGACGAACCAAGCGGAATTACCATGTCGAAACGACACGCCTGGGCACGCGCCGCATCGCGGCAGCGTCACGCGATGCCCGACGGTCGTTGCATTACGAAGGACGAGGTTTGTATGACACATGATGAAAGCCGATTCGACACGGACGCCGACTCCACGCCGGTCGAGGTCGAGGCCGATCCCGCCGCCCTGCCCTGTCCCGGTCGTCGCGCCATGCTGGGATGCGCGCTCGCCTTGAGCGTCACGCAGTTGCTCGGCATCAGCGAGGCCGAAGCGGCCACCGGCCAATGGACCTCGGCTGGCGCGCCGTCCGGCTTTGCGCTCGGCAAGCCCAAGCTGCTCAAGTTGGCGAGCGGTCGCGCGCCGGTCTTCATCACCAAGCTGTCGGCCACCAGCTTCCGGGCCCTGTACGCGGTGTGCACCCACGAGGTGCATACGGTGGATGTCGCGCCCGGCCACACCAACTACGCGTTCCGCTGCCCCAAGCACGGCGCCAAGTTCGACAAGACCGGCAAGGTGTTGGCCAACCAGAAGGCCAAGCGCGCGCTGGTCAAGCTGCCGGTCAAGATAGTCAAGAACAAGGTGATGGTGAACGTCGCCGGCTTCGTGTGAGCCGCCCGGCGGCTGGGTTCGCGCCCCGAGTTCGATGTTAGGATGCCGGCAGTCCTGGCTGCCGGAGAAACCCGATGATCGATCTCTACTACTGGCCGACGCCCAATGGCTGGAAAGTCAGCATCATGCTCGAGGAGTGCGGGCTCGAGTACAACACCATCGCCGTCGATATCGGCGGCGGTGATCAGTTCAAGCCGGAATTCCTGCGCATCTGCCCCAACAACCGCATGCCCGCCATCGTCGACCATGCGCCGGCGGGCGGCGGCAAAGCGCTGGCGCTGTTCGAGTCCGGCGCCATCGTCGAATACCTGGCGGACAAGGCGGGACGCCTGCTCGGCGCACCCGGCAGCGCCGACCGTTACCGCGTGCTGCAATGGGTGTACTGGCAGATGGCCAATCTCGGCCCGATGATGGGCAACGCCAATCACTTCAAGAACTACGCCAAGAATCTCACCAGCGACGCGGCCCAGCTCGAATACGGCATCAAGCGCTTCAGCGGTGAAGTCGATCGGCTGTGCGGCGTGATGGACGCCGAACTCGGCGCCCACCGCTACCTCGCTGGCGATGAATACAGCATCGCCGACATCATGAGCTGGCCATGGGCCTGCCTGTTGGAGCGCCTGATCGATCCCGGCGTCAATGACAAGTTTCCCCATCTGAAACGCTGGGTGGACGAAGTCGGCGCGCGGCCGGCGGTACAGAAGGGCCGCAATCTCTACAAGGAATGGGCGGAGCGTCCGCTCACCGAAGAGCAGGAGCAGAAGCGGCGCGCGCTGCTGTTCAACCAGACCAACGACAAGGTGCGCGCGGCGCGCGAAGCGGCGGCCAAGGCCGCGCGCTGACGGCCGGGCTCAGAACAGCTCCACGCCGCCGACCTCGCGCTGCTCGCAGAGCGGCGCCTGGTTGGCGACCTGGATGCGATTGCGGCCCTCGTGCTTGGCCTGGTAGAGCGCCTGGTCGGCGATATCCACCAGGTCGGGGGCAAGCTGGCCCGCGCCGGCACGGGCGTAGCCGATGCTGACCGTGATATTGCCCACCACCGGAAATTGATAGGCCGCGACCGCCTCGCGAAAGCGCTCGAGGGCGATACGCGCGCCCGCTTCGTCGGTGCGCATCAAGACCAGGAACTCCTCGCCGCCGAAGCGGAACAGGCGATCGTTGAAGCGGAACGATTTCTCCATCACCCGCGCGAAGCGCAGCAACACTTCGTCACCCAACAGGTGACCGTAGTTGTCGTTGACACGCTTGAAATGATCGATGTCGAGGATCGCCAGCCATAGTTCATGGCCGAGCTGTTCGGCCGCGCCGCTGGCGAGCTGCAGGAAAGTCTGGGTGAAAGCCTGGCGATTCAAAAGGCCCGTCAGCTGGTCGCGTTCGCGCGCTTCGATGAGCCGCAGCTGGTTACCGAACAAATCCGCGAGATGCATGATCTGCATGCGCAACAGCGGATCGGGCGTGGGTGAGTCCAACACCAGCAGCCGCCGCGGTGCGCTGTGGCCCGGGATCGGCAGCACGATACGCGCGGCATCCGCCGCGCTGGCCGGCAACATCACCGGCCCATCGCTGGCCAGGGCCTGCTCGACACCGCGCAGATCGGGCGCCGAACGGTGTGCGATGCCGAGTTCCACATCGAACAGGCGCACCACCGGCCCATCCTCGTCACCACCCTTGTAATAGGATTCCAGCAGCATGGCCTTGGCGGCCCAGCCACTTTGATCCAGCACCTCGATCAGCGCCCGTGCCAGGGATTGGCTGTCGAGCTGACTGGTGAGGCTCAGGGTGATGTGCTGGAGGACGCTTAGTTCGTGCATGGTCGAGGATGGACTCCGAGCATGTTTGCGGCGCGTCCGGCCTGAACTTTAAGGCCATGACCGCGGGCAGCGGCGATGCGAGAATGGCGGCGGGCCCGCCCACGCCGCGGGCATCTCGGTACAGGAACGAAGAGGAGGTTTTCATGGGGCGCCTGGACAACAAGGTCTGCATCATCACCGGCGCCGCCGGCGGCCAGGGCGAGGTTGCGGTGGAATTGTTCGCGCGCGAAGGCGCGCGCATCCTGGCCTCGGATCTCGCGCCGC
Source organism: Pseudomonadota bacterium (assembly GCA_016719885.1). Taxonomy (NCBI): domain Bacteria; kingdom Pseudomonadati; phylum Pseudomonadota; species Pseudomonadota bacterium. The sequence goes on from JADJYF010000008.1 coordinate 166,055, forward strand.
AGGCCAGCGCGCGCATTGCAAAGGTCGCGGCCGAGCACCCGGGGCGGGTGCACTACGTGGCGGGTGACGTCACGCACGGCGCCGACCTCGACGCCATCGTGGCGGGCGCGGTCGAGCGCTTCGGTCGCATCGACGTGCTGTTCAACAACCACGGCGTGATGGTCGGCAGTCCCTTCCTCGACACCACCGAGGCGCAGCTCGACCAGGTGCTTTCGATCAACGTGCGCGCCTCCTTCCTGCTCGCGCAGCGCGTCGCGCGCCAGATGGTGGCGCAGGGCGGCGGCGGTTCCATCATCCACAACGCCTCCATCGGCGGCGTGGTCGGCTTCCCCGACATGGCGGCCTATGGCGCCTCCAAGGCCGGTGTCGCGCAGTTGGCGCGCTCGATGGCCAACGATCTGCGCGCCTGGGGCATACGCGTCAACGCGGTGGCGCCGGGCGGTATCGACACGCCGATGCCGCGCAAGTACGTAGAAAAATTTTCCGACCGTGAAGGGGTGTGGAAAGCCATGGAACAGGCCCATCTCACCGGCCGCCTGGGACGTCCCGAGGAAGTGATCTACCTGGTGCTGTTCCTGGCCTCCGACGAGGCCTCGTTCATGAACGGCGCGGTGGTCGCGGTCGACGGCGGCTACTCGGCGGTGTGAGCAGGCGACGCTCCCGACGCAGGCCACGCGCATGGTAAGCACGGCCCCCGCCACGCTGTTCGAGCGTCTGCACGCCGAGCTGTGCGGCCTGCGCGCGGCGGCGCGCGCCTACGCCGCCCAGCATTCCGCTGCCATCGCGGCCGCCGGGCCGGACTACCGCGACAGTGCCACCAACCTGCTGCATTACCTGAGCCTGCGTCAGCATGACCTGCGACCGTTGCAGGACGCGCTGGTGGATCTCGGCCTGTCGTCGCTGGGACGCAGCGAAGCCCACGTCATGGCGGCGCTCGAGGCGCTGTTGGGCGCCCTTGAGCGTCTCGGCCAATGGCCGGCCGCCGCCGCGCCGGACGAACCGTCGACGCTCAACCATGCGCGCGGTCGGCAGCTGCTCGACACTCACACCGCGGCCCTGCTCGGCGCGGCGCCGGCCGAGCGCGCGGTGCGCATCATGGTCACCATGCCGGGCGCGGCGGCCGACGACGCAACACTCATTCCGGCGCTGCTGGCGGCCGGCATGGACATCATGCGCATCAACGCCGCGCACGATGAGCCGGCGGCGTGGCAAGCCATGGTCGCGCGCCTGCGCGCGGCCGAGCGGGACAGCGGCCGACGCTGCAAGGTGCAGCTCGACCTGGCCGGCCCCAAGCTGCGCACCGGCGCCCTGTACGGTACGCAGCGCGTGGCGCGCTTCGGACCGCTGCGCGATGAATGCGGCGCGGTACTGCGGCCGGCCATGGTGTGGCTGACCGCCGCCGACGCCCCGGCGCCGCCGCCGCAAGCCGTCGACTGCGTGCTGCCGGTAAGCGGTGACGTGCTGCGCGACGCCGCCGGCGGCGATGCGCTGGAGATCCAGGACTGCCGCTGGCGCCATCGCAAGGTGCGGCTGGTCGCGGCCCACGCCGGCGGTTGGCTGGCGCAGGCCGTCAAGCGCATCTACGTCGAAGACGGTGCGGCGGTGCGCCTGCGCCGTCGCGGGCGCTTCATCGCCCATGGCGTGTTGCGCGGCCTGGTCACCGCCGAGCGCGCGCTGCGGCTCGAGGTCGGCGACACGCTGGTGGTGTGTCGCGACGAAACGGCCGGCCGCGCCGCCGAATTTTCCGCCGACGGCGCCATCACGCGCGCGGCGCGCATAGGCAGCACGCTCGGCGCGGCATTCGACGACATTGCGCCCGGTCATCGCATCCTGTTCGACGACGGCAAGCTGGCCGGCGAAGTGCTGGCCAACAGCGGCGAAGAGCTCGAAGTGCGCATCACCCACACGCCGCCCGGCGGCGCGCGCCTGCGCAGCGACAAGGGCATCAACCTGCCGGACAGTCGCCTGCGCCTTGCCAGCCTGTCGCCCGCCGATCTCGAGCACCTCGATTTCGCCGTCGCCCACTGCGACATGGTCGGGCTGTCATTCGTGCGCGGCGCGGAGGATGTGCTGCTGCTGGAAGACGAACTCACGCGCCGCGATGGTCAGCACCTCGGCGTGGTGTTGAAAATAGAAACGCGCCAGGGCTTCGAGGCCCTGCCCGACATCCTGCTCGCGTCACTGCGCTCGCCGCCGGTCGGCATCATGATCGCGCGCGGCGACCTCGCCGCCGAAATCGGTTTCGAACGGCTGGCCGAAGTGCAGGAAGAGATCCTGTGGCTGTGCGAAGCCGCCCACGTGCCGGTGATCTGGGCGACCCAGGTGCTGGAGACGCTGGCCAAGAGCGGTTACCCGTCGCGCGCCGAAGTCACCGATGCGGCGATGGGCGTGCGCGCCGAGTGCGTGATGCTGAACAAGGGTCCCTACATGGTCGAGGCGGTGACGTTCCTGGATGGCGTATTGCGTCGCATGCAGAGCCATCAGCACAAGAAGCGCGCGATGCTGCGCCGGCTGGCCGTGGCCGGCGCGCAATGACGCACGTCCGACTCAGAACTGCGGTTTGACGTCGGCGCTGCGGTAGCGCTCGAGACCGTCCAGCACTTCGCGCTTGGCCGCGTCGGGGCCTTCCCAGCCGCGCACCTTCACCCACTTGCCGACTTCGAGATCCTTGTAGTGCTCGAAGAAGTGCTGGATCTGCAGCAGCCGCTCGGGCTGCAGATCCTCGGGGCACTGCCAGTGCTTGTAGATCGGCAGGATGCGATCGATGGGCACCGCCAGCAGCTTGGCGTCGCCGCCCGCTTCGTCGTCCATCATCAGCACACCTATCGGTCGGCAGCGAATCACGGCGCCGGTGGTGACCGCGAAGGGTGTCACCACCAGCACGTCCACCGGGTCGCCGTCGTCGGCGATGGTGTGCGGGATGTAGCCGTAGTTGCATGGGTAGTGCATGGCGGTCAGCATGAAGCGGTCGACGAACAGGGCGCCGGTGGCCTTGTCCACTTCGTACTTGACCGGGTCGGCATTCATCGGGATTTCGATGATGACGTTGAATTCCTCGGGCGGCATGCGCCCGGAGTCGACGCGATCGAGATTCATGGAAGACTCATTCCTCAGGCAGGCAAAGAATACGGGGCGCCATTCTACGCGCCCCGCGGGGCGCGCGTTCAGGCCGAAATACGCGACTCGTCGCCGACCGCCACGCCGTAACCGGCCGCCGCCAGCGCCGCGCACACGGTCTCGAACTCGCTTTCGATCAAGGGCAGCCGCTCCAACGCGCGCTCGTAATCGCCCTGGCGCAACAAGGTGTCAGTGGCGGCGCACAGGTTGGCCAGGCGCAGTGCGCCGATCTGGGCGGCGCTGGCCTTGAGCGCGTGGGTGGCGCGTTGGCGGTCGGTGAAGTCGGCGCTGCGCAGTACCGCCAGCAGGCGCGGCGCATCCTCGCAGAACAGGCTCACCACGCGTTGCACGGCGGCGCCGTCGCCCTGCCCCTCCAGCACCTTGAGACTCTCCAACGCGTCGCGATCGAGCGCGGGCAATTCGCTGGGCGCAACGCTCACCACCGGCGGCGGCTCGGCGGGCACGGCGCGCGCCACGCCGGTGCCGCTCGCCACCAGCCAACGGCCGAGCACCACCTCGAGATCGGTACGCGAGAACGGCTTGCGCACGTAGTCGTCCATGCCGGCCGCGATGCAGCGCTCGCGATCGCCGACCATGGCATTGGCGGTCAGAGCCACGATCGGCACACGGCGCGCGCCGCCGCCGCCTTCCGGCGACGCTTCGAAGGCGCGGATGCGCGCGGTGGCCTCGAAGCCATCCATCTCCGGCATCTGGCAGTCCATCAGGATCATCGCGTAGTGCTTGCGCCGCACCGCCGCCAACGCGGCGCGACCGTTGTCCACCGCCTCGGTCTCCACGCCAAGCGCACGCAGGTTGATCAGCGCCACTTCGCGATTGACCGCGTTGTCCTCGACCAGCAGCACGCTGCCTTTGGCGTCGGCCACCGCGGCGCGCGGTTCGCTGCGCGCGTCACCGCTGGGCGGCGCCGCGACGGCCAGCTTGACCGGCAGTTCGAACCAGAACATCGAACCGAGACGCGGCACGCTGTGCACGCCGATCTCGCCGTGCATGAGTTCCACCAGCTGGCGCGTGATGGCGAGACCGAGCCCGGTGCCGCCGAACGTGCGCGTGGTCGAACCGTCGGCCTGGGTGAAGGGCAGGAACAGGCGCTCGGCGGTCTCGGACTCGATGCCGATGCCGCTGTCGGCAATCTCGAAGCGCACACGCAGCGGCTGCGCGGTGGCCACCCGCAGCGCCACCGAGACGTGACCGCGGTTGGTGAACTTGATGGCATTGCTGACCAGGTTCAACAACACCTGGCGCAGGCGCAGCGGATCGAGCTCCACCCATTCCGGCACCGATTGTTCGACGCTGCACGACAGCTCGAGTCCCTTGGCGCGCGCGCGCGGGTCGAGCATGTCCACCACTTCGCGCACGATGTCCGCCGGCCGCGCGGCGATGGATTCGAGGTCGAGCTTGCCCGCTTCGATCTTGGAGAAATCGAGAATGTCGTTGATGAGACCGAGCAGCACCTGGCCCGACTGGCGCACGGTCTCGGCATAGTGGCGCTGCGCGTCGTCGAGCTTGGAATCGAGCAACAGGTCGGTCATGCCCAGCACGCCGTTGATGGGAGTGCGGATCTCGTGGCTCATGTTGGCGAGGAATTGCGACTTCGACAGGTTGGCCTCCTCGGCGGCGAACTTGGCGGCGCGCAATTCGTCCTCGGTGTCGCGCTGCTTGGCGATGGCCTCGTCGAGTTCGCGCACCCGCTGTTCCAGCACCGCGTTGCTGGTGGTGAGATCGCGACGCGCGTCGCGCAGGCCTTCGCGCGCGCTGGCCAGCCCATGGGCCGCCTCGGTGATCTCGCGTTGCAGTGAATTGAAGTTGGCCGCCATCTCCGCCAGTTCGTCCTGGGAATGGACCTTGACCGGCACCACGTCGACACGCGCGTAGGCGGCGTCCAGGTCGCCGCGTCCCAGCGCCAGCATGGCGCGCGTGAAGTCGGCGGCGGTACCCTGGCTGAGGTCCTTGGCAGCCTTCGATACCGCCACCGCCGAGTGCGCGATCATGCCCGGCAGCACCAGGCCGACGGTGATGGTCAGCATCGCAACGGCGACGAAGATATCTTCGAGGATGGTGATCAACGCCGGGTTGACGTGCGACGGCAATTGCGACACCGCCAGCAGGTAACCGGCGCCGTCCAGCACCAGCACCGCCAGCATCGCGCCGGTCAGCTTGATGTGCAGCGAGCGCTTGATGCCGGGCAGGCCGCTGCGGCGACGGTCGGTGTACAGGCGCACTGCGTACAGCGCGGTGCCGGAGAACGCGAACACCAGGCCGAACAGCACCGTCGGCAAGCCGAACTGCTGAAAGCCCAGCAGCGCCGACAAGGCCCAGATCACGGCGGCCACCAGCCCCAAACCGATGGTGCCGCGCGGCGCGCGATAAGGACGCGTCATTTCCGGCGCATCACGGCGCAGCAACCACACCGCCACGCTCGGCAGGCAGATGCCGATCAGGTAGGTGAAGTTGGCGGCGGCGATGAGCCAGATCGGGTCGCCCAGCAGCAGGAAGAAGATGGCCATGCCGGCCGTGAACAGGGTCGCCACCCACGGCGCATCGGAGCGCGCGCGACGCGCGAAGATCAGCGGCAACAGACCGTCTTCCGCAAGTTGCGCCAGCGTGCGCGAGGCGCCCGCCAAGGGCTGCACCGTGCCATGGAACATGTTCAACATCATGAACCAGATGGCGGCGGCCTTGGCGCCCGCGCCGAACAGCGGCGCGAACGTCGGCCCCAGCACCAGCGCCAGGTCGTGCCCCAGCGGCTCGGCGCCGAGCGTGCCCAGCCACACCACCGGCAGCAATACGAAATACACCGCCGCCATGCCCGCCGAGGCCCACATCGCGCGCGGCACGTTGCGGTTGGGGTCGATGGTTTCACCGACGTGGCAGGCGAAGGCCTCGAAGGCCGGCGCCGCGAAGCCGATGAGATACAGGCCGGCCATACAGCTCGTGAGCGCGCCGAACATGCCGTCGAACGGCGTGGTGAGGTGGAAATCGAAGGCTTGCTGCCAGTTCATGGTGCCGGCATAGATCGGCAGCAGGCCCGACAGGAAGGCCAGCAGCGCCGAACAAAAGGCGATGGGCGTGATGAGCCGCGCCACCCACTTCACGCCGCAAATGTTGATGCCGGCATAGAACAGCACCAGTCCGGCCGCCATGAGGTGGATGGGCACCTGCGGCAGATACCAGGCGTGGATGGCCGACGCCGACAGAATGGCGGTCAGGCCACAGGTCGGGATCCAGCCCCACCAGTAGCAGGTGCCGGCCAGGTTGCCGAGCACCGGCGCATAGGGTTGAAACGCTTCGCCGCAGGTCGCGGCGATGCCACCGACACGGTTCGGCCACATGAGCACCAGTTCGAGCCAGCCGGGCATGGCCATGTAGCCGAGCACCAAGCCCAGCACCAGCAAGGGCACGGCGGCGCTGCCTTGTCCGGCGATGGCGCCCTGACCGATGAACAGTGCCGTGATCAGGAACAGGCTTTGATTGCTGCCGCCCATGGCCAGCGCCGTGGTGCCGACCCAGCCCAGCGTGCGTGGATGCGCCAAGGCATCCGCGGACGCGGTGGAATCCTCTGTCATGTCGTCGTGCTGTCCTGGCGCGCGCAGCGCGTGAATGTGGGCCGGTCGCGCGCCCTCCCATGGGCGGCGCGCGGCAAGTGTCGGGCGTAGAGCGGGCAACGGCAAGTGTACAATCGTCAGATTGCCCGCTCGACTCCATTGCCCACGACCTCGAGGCCGTTGCCAGTCGCCCATGACATCTCCCTCACTACCAGCCCGGGCCGCGCCTGACACGAGCCGGGGCCCACGCCTGGTCGGCATGGCGCTGGCCGTGCTGTGGACCGGCGTGGCCATCGCCGCACACGGCACCGCGCTGGCGCTGCCGACCTTGTTGGCGGCGGGCGGCGGCGTGGCGTGGCTGGCGTGGCTGGCACACCGGCAGTCGCGCGCCGTCGCGGCGCACGCAGCCAGCCCCGGCTGCGCGAGCGCCACCGCCCTGCTCGAGGCGATGCTGGCCAACGATCTCGACGCGGTGCTGGCGCAAGGCGCGGCCTTGCTCGGCGCAAGCCGCGTGTGGCTGCGCGTCGACGCGCCGCTCGTGGCACAAACCCTGGATTGGCCGCCGTCGCCGCAGGCCGCCGCGCCCGCCTGGTGGCGCGATGCACTCGCCGAGCAGCCAGTGTGGGTGTGCGATACCGGACCACTCGCGTGCGTGGTGCAACTGCGCCATCGCGACGTCGCCTTCGGCGTACTGGCTTTTGAACGGGACGCCGCGGCGCAGGCCTTTTCGACTGGCGATACGCAGGCGGCCAGCGCCGTGGCGATGCTCATGACGCACCTGTTGCTGAGCCGTCATCTCGAGGCGCGCCTCGATGAACTCGGTGAACAGCAGGCGCGCGAACGGCGCATGTTCCTGTCGCGCCTGAGTCACAAGCTGCGCACGCCCATGACCGCCATCCTCGGCTTCGCGCAGATCCTGGCGCTGGACGACGGTCTCGAAGGCGAACACCGCGAGTTCGTGCGGGAAATCGAAGCCGCCGGTCAGAGCCTGCTCGACATGCTCAACGAATTGGTCGGCGTGACGCGCGATTAGACCGCGGCTGCGCGTGGCGCCAGGCGTCAGCCGCCGAGCAAGGCCACCGCGATCTCGGCCTTGCGTTCGATGATTTGCTTGTAGCCGGCCAGGTCGAAATCCCGCGCGCTACCCATGGCCCCCACCAGGTAGCGCTTGTACACGCCCTGTCGAATCGCCGCGAGCCGCCATTGTTGAAACGCGCGGTAGTAGTCGATGTGCTCGAGATCGAAACCCGTCAGCTCGGCATAGCGCGCCACCAGCACCTCGCGCGGGCTGAAGCCGCCGGCGGTGGTGGGCATGCTGTCCTCGGCGTCGCCGCGACGCTCCTCGGGCGCCATCCAGGTGTTGAGCAGGTAGCCGAGATCGGCCAGCGGATCGCCCAACGTGCACAGCTCCCAATCCAGCACCGCCTGGATGCGGCCGCCGGCGACGATGAAATTGCCGAGGCGATAATCGCCATGCACGATGCTGGCGCCGACCTGGATGGGCATGCGCTCGCCGAGCAGGCGCAGCGCGTCTTCCATGGCCGGCACCGGCTCGGTGCGGGTCGCCTGCCACTGCTGGGTCCAGCGCTTGAGCTGCCGCGCGATGTAGTTTTCCTTGCGGCCGAGATCGCCCAGGCCCACCGCGTCCGGGTCGAGCTTGTGCAAGCGCGCCAGCACTTCGGCGACGTCGGTGCTGAGTGCGATGCGCTCGGCGGCCGGGATATGCGCCGCCGCTTCGTCGTCATGCGGCACCATGCCTTCGACGAAGTCCATGATGAAGAACGGCGCACCGTTGACCGCGCTGTCCTGACACAGGCCATGGGTCCTCGCCACCGGTACACCACTGCCGGCGAGGGCATGCACCACGCGATATTCACGCCCCATGTCGTGCGCGCTTTCGAGCACATGACCGAGCGGCGGGCGGCGCAGCACGTAGCAGCGCCCGGCGGCGTCGCGCGCACTGTAGGTGAGATTGGAATGACCGCCGGCAATCAACACGTACTCCACCGGCGGCGTGAGCGCCGGCACATGCGCGGCCAGCCACGCGGTGACGTTCACCGCGTCGATACCTTCAGTCATGACGTTCCCCTGGCTTGACGAGCCGGCATGATAACGCGCGTCGCGGCCGTCGGGTTCGCGCGCGCCATTCCCGTATACTCGGGCTTCGCCTATCGCCAATGGACTGCCTGCATGAACGCGCCCTCCCCCTTGCTTGCGCAGGCCCAAGACCTGCGCCACTTGCTGATCGAGGCCGGCGCGAGCATCGAGCAGGAACGCCGTCTCAGCGCCGAGGTGCGCGCGGCGCTGTCCGCCATGGGCGCCTTCCATCTGCAGCTCGCACAGGAATACGGCGGCGCGGGCGCCGATCCGCAAACCTACCTCGATGTCATTGAAGAACTGTCGCGCGGCGATGCCTCGAGCGGCTGGTGCGCGATGGTCGCCTCCGAATCGAGCGCGTGCATGAACGCGTGGCTGGCGCCGGAAGTGATCCGTGCCATGCTCGGCACGGCGCCCTTGGCGGCGGTCTCGTTGACAGCGGTCGGCAAGGGCCGCGCGGTGATCGATGGCGACGGCCTCCGCGTCAGCGGTCGCTGGCGTTTCACCAGCGGCTGTCGACACGCCGAGTGGCTGGGCGCGCTGTGCATGGTGCATGACGGCGACACGCCACGCCAGCTGGCCAACGGCGCACCGGACGCGCGCCTGGTGTTCGTGCCGAGCAGCGCCGCCACGCTGCTGGACACCTGGCATACCAGCGGTCTCAAGGGCACCGCCAGCGATGATTTCGAATTGCACGACGTGCCGGTGCCCGCCGCGCATGGCTTTGCCCTGCGCGATGCGCCGCGCGACGGCCAGCCGGCGTGGCGCATTCCGCTCGGCCTGCGCCTGGCCATGAGCAAGGCGGCCGCGGTGTGCGGCATGGCGCGTGGCGCCATGGACGCGGCGCTGCCGCTGCTCGATCGCACGCCGTTCGCCGGCGCGCGGCCGGCCCGCGAAGAGCCGCGCGTGCAAGCCGGACTTGCCGAGGCCGAGGGCGCCATCGAAGCGGCGCGCGCCTACCTGCGACAGGAAGTGGCGCGTTGCTGGCACGCGGTCCGCGCCGGCCACGCGCTGACACTGGACGACGTCGCCCGCACGCGTCTTGCCATCGTCCATGCCGCGCGCGCGGCGCTGACGGCGGTCAATACCCTGCAGGAACTCGTCGGCACCGCCGGCGTGTTCACGCCACGCTTCGACCGCGCGGTACGCGACCTCCAGGTCGCCCGCCATCACCTGCAGCTGCAGGCCCATGTCATGGAGGACATCGGCCGCGTGATGCTGGGGCAGGCGCCGCTGAACCCGTTGTTCTAGGGCGCCTCGGAGGCTCGACAGGGTCCCTTGTGGGTCAGACTTCAGTCTGACGTTCAGACAGGTGACACGAGCGTGGCAGCGCTTTGGTTGTCAGACTGAAGTCTGACCCACAACGCCGCACACGATGTTTACCCAGGTGGCGCTCTATAATCGCGCCACCCGCCCTGGGCGCGACACGAACATTTTGTCCATGAATTTCGACGATCTCCCCCCGGACTGGCGCGACCGACTCGCGATCGACGGCAGCGCCGCCGAGCCCGGCCTGTGGCTGCGCGGCGCCTGGGAGTTGCGTGACGGCGTGCCGCGCTACGCGAGCATCGCGCCGCAGATGGCGCAGGCGCGCCGCATCCATCTCGGCGCGCGCGAGCTCGAGCGTTGGGATTCGAGCGCGGTGAATTTCCTCGCCGCCGTGATCCGCGATGCGCGCGCGCGCAATGTCGAGGTCGATCAAAGCGCGCTGCCCGACGGCTTACGCCGCATGCTGGCGCTGGCCTTCGCGGTGGCGCCGCCGCCGCCGCGCGCCACGCCGCCGGCGCCGGGCATGCTCGCCGGCGTCGGGCTGGGCGTGATACGCGCCTGGCGCGACTGGCCGGCGATGATCGAGTTCGGCGGCGAGATCATCCTGTCGCTGGGCCGCTTCGTCACCGGCCGGGCACGCTACCGGCGCGGCGATTTTGCCTATCTCATCGAAGAAGTCGGGCCGCGCGCGCTGCCCATCGTGTCGCTGATCAGTTTCCTGGTCGGCACCATCCTCGCCTACATGGGCGCGGTGCAGTTGGCGCTGTTCGGCGCCAGCATCTACATCGCCGACCTGGTCGGCATCGGCGTGGTGCGCGAAGTGGCGGCGCTCATGACCGGCATCATCCTCGCCGGTCGCACCGGCGCCGCCTATGCCGCCCAGATCGGCACCATGCAGGTCAACGAAGAGATCGACGCCTTGCGCACGCTCGGCGTATCGCCCATCGATTACCTGGTGCTGCCGCGCATGCTGGCGCTGATCTGCATGGTGCCGCTGTTGACGCTCTATGCCGGCATCGTCGGCATCCTGGCCGGCATGACCATCGCGGTGCTGGTGTTCGATGTCGGCATCTACGAGTACTACAACGAAACGCTGTCGGCCTTGGAGCTCAAGCATTTCGCCGTCGGCCTGGTGAAGGGCACGGTGTACGGCGCGCTGGTCGCCTTCGCCGGCTGCCTGCGTGGCATGCAGTGCGGACGCAGCGCGCAGGCGGTCGGTGAATCGACCACCTCGGCGGTGGTGCTCGGCATCCTGCTCATCACCATCTCGGCCTCGGTGCTGACCATCGTGTTCCAGAAGCTCGGCATCTGACATGAGCGCCGCCACGCCGCACATCGAGATCCGCGACCTGACCATGGCCTATGGCGATTACGTCATCCAGCACGATCTCAATTTCACCATCAATCGTGGCGACATCTTTGTGATCATGGGCGGCAGCGGTTGCGGCAAGAGCACGCTGCTGCGCCAGATGATAGGCTTGGTGCGTCCCGCCAAGGGCACGGTGCTGTACGATGGCGAGGACTATTGGGCCGCGAGTCCGCAGCAACAGGTGCGGCGTCAACGCGGCTTCGGCATCCTGTTCCAGGCTGGCGCGTTGTGGAGTTCACTGACCCTGGCCGAGAATGTCGCGCTGCCGCTGCAGGAATTCACCACGCTGGCGCCGGACCTGATAAATGAAATCGTGTCATTGAAGTTGTCGCTGGTGGGGCTTGGGGGTTTCGAGCAGTTCTATCCTTCCGAGATCTCGGGCGGCATGAAGAAGCGCGCGGGCCTGGCACGCGCCATGGCGCTCGATCCCGAGATCCTGTTCTTCGACGAGCCCTCGGCCGGACTCGATCCCTTGAGTTCACGGCGTCTGGACGATCTGATCCTCGAATTGCGCGACAGCCTGGGCGCGACGGTGGTGCTGGTCACCCATGAACTGCCGAGCATATTCGCGATTGCCAACAACTCGGTGTTCCTCGATGCCGACACGCGCACCATGATTGCCTATGGCGACCCGCGCGAGCTGGCCGAACACGGCGTCGACAAGGTACGCAGCTTTCTCAAGCGGGGCGAGACATGAGCAAACAGGCCAATCCCAAGCTGGTGGGCGCCTTCGTGCTGGGCGCGGTGAGCCTTTTGGTGATGGCCGTGGTGTTACTCGCCGACGGCGGCTTCTGGCGCGATCGCCCGACCTACATCATGTATTTCGAAGGCTCGACCACCGGCCTGCAGGTCGGCTCGCTGGTGGTGTTCCGCGGCGTGAAAATAGGTACCGTGCAAAGCATCGGCCTGTCGGTCGACGAGCAGAACCTCAATTTCCTGGTGCCGGTCGTGATCCGCACCGACGAATACGCGCTGAAGAACCTGGAAGGCGACAACGTGGCCTTGACCGATCTGACGGAGAACAACGATCTGATCAAGCGCGGCCTGCGCGCGCGTCTCAAAACCTGGAGTTTCCTGACCGGCCAGCTCTATATCGATCTCGATTTCTATCCCGACAAGCTCGCCACCTATCACGGCAAGGACAATGGCTCGCGCGAGATCCCGACCTTGCCGACCGAGGTCGAGGAACTCACCAACAAGCTCGACAAGCTCAACGTCGAGAAGCTGGTGGACGACATCTCGACCATCTCGGCATCGGTGCGCAAGCTGGTGTCCTCGCCGGCTGCCGGCCATGCACTGGAAAACCTCGACACCACGCTCGATCACCTCGCGTCCCTGACCGCGCAGCTCGACAAGCGCACCAATACCGTGGCGGAAGACGTGCGCACGGTCATGAACGAAGCGGCCGATACCCTGCGCAGCACGCGCGTGGCGCTGGAAGAAAGCGCCGCGACGCTCAAGGCCGGACGCCAGACCCTCGCCAATATCGATGCCGGCGCCGCCAACATCGCCGCCCTGACGCGCGCCGATGCCGGCCCGGTGCTGGCCCTTACCCGCGCCAGCGAGGAGCTGGCCGCCACCGCGCGCAGCCTGCGCGCCATGTCGGGCGAGGATTCGCTGACCACCACGCGCCTCAACGCGGTGCTGAAGGAAACCAGCGCCGCCGCGCGCGCCCTGCGCGTGCTGGCCGAAGCCATCGAAACCCAGCCGGAATCCTTGTTGAGCGGACGGCGCAGAGAAGGATCAGCGCAATGATTGCAGCCACCCTGTCGCGATACGCCGGCTTGGCGCTGCTGGCTTCAATGCTGGCGCTGGTCGGCTGCGCCCACACGCCGACGCCCCACTACTACGTGCTCGCCGGCGCCAACCCCACGGACACGGAAACCGTGAGTGACGGCCCGGCCGTCGGTCTCGGTCCCATCGCCTTGCCCGACTATCTCGACCGCCCGCAAATCGTCACGCGCGCCAACGACTCACGCCTGGTGCTCTCCAACGAACACCGCTGGGCCGAACCGCTGGCGGCGTCGCTGGGACGCGCCCTGCTCGCGGAGCTGGAACACGCCGCGCCCGGTCACAACATCGCGCTGCATCCGTGGCGCGCGTCGCTGGCCATCACGCGCCAGGTGCGGGTCGACATCACGCGCTTCGATCGCGATGCCGGCGGCAGCTTCCACCTTGGCGCGCACTGGAGCGTGAGCACACCCGGCAGCGACCAGGCCACGCCGACGCGACACAGTGACATCGAGGTGCCGGTCAACGGCAAGGACGACGATTACGATGCGCTGCTCAGCGCCGCCAACGCGGCGGTCGCGCAATTGGCCAGCGCCATCGCCAGCCAGTTACAGGCGCCGTAGTGCGCTACACCATGCAAGGGGAGTCATCATGCTGAAGGTTTATCACGCACCGCGCACCCGTTCGATTCGCATCCTGTGGCTGCTGGAAGAGCTCGCTCTGCCCTATGAGATCGAAACGGTGACGTTCACGCCCAAGCCCATGCCCTTCGGCCAGAGCGCGCCCTTCGGCAAGGTGCCGGCGCTGACCGACGGCGACATGACCATGTTCGAATCCGGCGCGATGGTCGAATACATCCTCGAACGTTACGGCAACGGACGCCTCGCGCCGCCGGTCGGCCATGCCGAGCGACCGGCCTACCTGCAGTGGCTGCATTTCGCCGAGAGCACCGCCTTCGCACCGGTGTCGGTGGTGGTGTGGATGAAGCTCTACCGCCAGGATGCCGAACAAAATGCGGCGCTCATCGCCGACGCCCAAACGCGCGCCGCGGTCGCCTTCGAATTCCTGGAAAAGCACATGGGCGACTCGGAATTCCTGTTGCCCAGCGGCTTCTCGGCCGCCGACATCATGATGGGCTTCACGCTCAATGCCGCACGCGCCTTCGGCATCATCGACGAACGCTTCGCCAAGCTCGACGCCTACAGCAAACGCCTGGCCGCACGGCCGGCGCTGGTGAAGGCGTCGGCGTTGTAACCGCAAACGAGTTCGGCGCACCCGTCGGGGCGCGCCGCGAATGTCGGACTGAAGTCCGACCCACAATTCGGATGCTTCGAAATTTGTGGGTCAGACTTCAGTCTGACTTTCCACCTCAATACGGCGTTTCGCCGACCTTGCGGCCGAGCGCATGGGCCTTCTCGATATTGCCCAGGAACAATTCGTAGAAATCGCGCAGCGCGGCATCCATCTGCTCCTGGGGCAGGCCATGTTCGGTGTAATGCCCTTCCCAACGCACCCGGGTGTGGCCGGCGTCGATGGTCGAGAGATTGACCACCGCCACGTAATCGCGCATCGGCAGGGGGTAGTTCTCGACGATGGAGTAGACGATGACATGCGGCGCGCAGGCCACGTCGAGGCGCTCAATGATCTGTCCTTCGATCTGCATCTCGGGCTTGAACACCGCGAAACGGCGCGAGCCGATGCTGTTGCCCTCGCAACGGAACTCGGTGAGATTGCCGGGCGGATGCAATTTGTCGAGCGCTCCGAAATCCGCCAGCCAGTCCCAGACATAGGCGTGCGGAGCGTTGACGGTGCGATCGAGGACGGCGATGGGCATGGAAAATCTCCCTGGGCTTGATGAGGTGATGCGAAATCGGCTGGCACCGTAACGCAAGCACGCGCCGTTGGCGAGCCGCGCGCCTCGAAGCTGCGCGCCGCTGGCGCGGCGCGCGCGCGATCGCTACTTTTGTCGGGTAACCCACACCACAACGCCAGGGGAATCACCATGCACACGCGCGTCGACGAAATCGCCAACGGCATCTACCGCCTGTCCACCTTCATCGCCGACGTGCCGCCGGCCGGCTTCACCTTCAATCAATACCTCGTCGCCGCCGAGCAGCCGCTGCTGTTCCACTGCGGTGGGCGTCAACTGTTCCCGCTGGTGTCGGCCGCGGCCGCGCGCGTGGTGCCGCTCGATCGGCTGCGCTGGATCTCATTCGGTCACGTCGAATCCGATGAATGCGGCTCCATGAACCAATGGCTGGCGGCCGCGCCGCGGGCCGAGGTCGTGCATGGCGCGATTGCCTGCATGGTGTCGCTGAACGATCTCGCCGACCGCCCGCCGCGCGCGCTGGCCAACGGCGAAGTGCTGGACCTTGGTGGCAAACGCGTGCGCTACATCGACACGCCACATGTGCCCCACGCCTGGGAGTCCGGCCTGATGTTCGAGGAAACGACCGGCACGCTGTTCACCGGCGACCTGTTCACGCAGCTCGGCGACGGTCCGGCGGTCGGCGCCGACAGCATCGCCGCCGCCGCCATCGCCGCCGAGGAAGGCTTCCAGGCCACCGCCATCACGCCCACCACCGCGTCGACCATACGCGCGCTGCAAGATCTCAACCCCGCCACGCTGGCGGTCATGCATGGCGCCTGCTTCAATGGCGACTGCAAGGCGGAAATCGAAGCGCTGGCGGCCTATTACGAATCACGCTGGCGCGCCGCCCGCAGCGCCTGACGCGGCGCGCGCGAGCAGCGCCTGGCCGGCTATCGTCACGGCCGCCGCGCCGGCGCACAGAGCCAGGTCGACGGCATTGAGGGGCGCGAAGCGGAACAGCTCGCGCACCAGCGGCACACCCAGCGCCGCCAAGGTCAGTGCCAGCCCAGCCGCCACCACCCACCAGCGCGCCGCGTTGGTCGCCGAAAAGGCTTCGCGCAGCGAGCGCCTGCGCCAAGGTGCGTGCGCGATCATGCCGAGATTGGCCAGCATGAGCGCGGTGAAGGTCATGGCGCGCGCCTCGTTATCGCCGAGCTCGCGCGCCAGCGTGACGAGATACAGCGCCAGCAGCATGACCAGCACCAGCAAGCCTTGCACCAGGCTTGCCACGATCAGCTCGCGGGAAAACAGCGGCGCGTCGACGCCGCGCGGCGGACGACGCATGAGGTCGTCGGCCGCCGGTTCGGCCTCGAACACCACCGAGCAGGCCGGCTCGATGACCAGGTGCAGCAACGCCACGTGCACCGGCAACAGCACCAGCGGCAGGTTCATCAGCACCGGCAGCACCGAGATGCCGGCGATGGGCACGTGCACGGCCAGCAGGTAGGCCATCGCGCCGCGCAGGTTGCTGAACACCCGGCGGCCGGCGGCGATGGCCGCCACGATCGATGAAAAATCATCGTCCAGCACCACCAGCGAAGCGGCTTCGCGCGCCACGTCGGTGCCGCGTCCGCCCATGGCGATGCCGATCTCGGCGGTCTTCAGCGCCGGCGCGTCGTTGACGCCGTCGCCGGTCATGGCCACCACTTCACCGCGACGCTGCAAGGCCTGGACCAGGCGCAGCTTGAGCTCGGGCTTCATGCGCGCGTAGCAGTTGACCTCGTCGAGGCGCGCCGCCAGCGTGGCCTCGTCCCAGCTTTCGAGCTCGGCGCCGCTGACCACGTCTTCCGCACGGGCGATGCCGGCTTCGCGCGCGATGCTGCGCGCGGTCTCGACGTGATCGCCGGTCAGCATGATCACGCGGATGCCGGCCGCGCGACATTCGCGCACCGCCTCCGGCACCTGCGGTCGCAAAGGATCGGACAGCCCCAGCAGGCCGAGGAATTCGAAGTCGTAATCGTGCTGGGTGCCCGGCAGCACGTGGGCGGCATGGCGGGCGCGCGCCACGCCCAGCACGCGCAGCCCATGACGCGCGAAGCGCTCGACGTCGAGCGCGACGCGCGCCGAGGTCTCGGCATCGCTGTGGCACAGGTCGAGGATCGCTTCCGGCGCACCCTTGGAGCCGATCACGTAGCCCTCCTCGCCTTCGTCGCGCCACGCCTGGCTGACCGCCAGCATGTCCGGCGTGAGCGGATGTTCGCCGGCCAGTTGCCAGGCCGGGTGCAGATGCTCGGTGGCGGCCAGCAGTTCGTCGCCCACGCGATGCACCGCGCGCTCCATGGGGTCGAAGGGCGCCGGGCTCGATGCCAGGATGCCGAACTCGAGCAGCGCGTGAAACGCTTCGGGCAATTCGACCGACGCGCCGCCGAGTTCCATCTCCTCGCCATCGGCGGTCATGAGACGCCGCACCGCCATCTGGTTCATGGTCAGGGTGCCGGTCTTGTCCACGCACAGCACGGTCGCCGCGCCGAGGTTCTCGACCGCCGGCATGCGGCGCGTCAACACGCGGCGCAGCGAGATGCGCCACGCACCGAGCGCGAGGAAGATCATGAGCACCGCCGGCAGCTCGTTGGGCAGGATGGCCATGGCCAGCGTCAGGCCGGTCAACACGCCGCCCAGCCAGTCGTGACGCATGACGCCAAACACCACCGTCACCAGCACGCACAGCGCGCCGGCGCCGATGGCGAGCACCTTGACCAGCCGCCGCGTCTCGCGCTGCAGGCGCGTGCTGTCATCGACCGCGGTATCCAGCACCTTGCCGATGCGACCGAGCTCGGTGGCCAGCGCGGTGGCGAACACTGCGGCGCTGCCTTGACCGCGAACCACGGTGGTGCCGGCGTACAACACGTCGCCGACCTGCTTGGCGACGGCCTGCGACTCGCCGGTCAGCAAGGATTCGTCGACCAGCAGATGACGCGCCACCATCACCCGCGCATCGGCCGCCACGCGATCGCCCTCGGCCACCAGCAGCAGGTCTTCGCGCACCACCTCGCGGCCGGCGATGCGACGCTTGGCGCCGTCGCGCAACACCAGCGCGCGCGGACTCGACAGCGTACGCAGCGCCTCGAGGGCGGTCTCGGTCTTGCGCGCCTGGGTCAGGGTGATGGCGATGATCAGCGCCAGGAAGCCGAGCAGCATCAGCGCTTCCTGCGCGTCGCCGAGCACCAGGTAGATGGCGCCGCAGCCGATCAACAGCGCCACCATCGGCTCACGCAACAGTTCGCCGAGCAGCGCCCACACGCCCTGCGCGCGCGGCCCGGGCAGTTCGTTCGGGCCTTCGGCGTCGAGACGCGCGGCGGCGCTTGCTTCAGAGAGACCGAGCATGATGTCCAATCAACGCGGCTGCGAACTCATTTGCCCGAGGGGGCGATGCGCTGCTGGGCGGCATGAATGTGCGAATGCATTCGCACCTACACGAAGCGCTCGCGCGCCATTTGGCGCAGCAGCTTCTTTTCGACCTTGCCAAGAAAATTCTCGGGCATGGCGTCCAGCGTCACGACGTGTTCCGGCACCTTGTAGGGCGCGAGCGCGGTCGCGCAGTGCGCGCGCAACTGCGCGGCGTCGGTGGCGGCGCCGGGAGCCGCCACCACGAACGCCACGATCGCCTCTTCGCGCATGTCGTCAGGAATGCCGACCACCGCCGCCTCGCGCACGCTGGCGTGAGCGAGCAGCACGCGTTCGACTTCCGCCGCCGCGACATTGAAACCCGAGCGCTTGATCATGTCCTTCTCGCGCTCGAGGAAATAGAAATAACCATCCTCGTCGAGTTGACCGACATCGCCGGTATGCAGCCAACCGTCGCGCAACAGCTCGGCGCTGGCCTCGGGGTCTTCGAAATAGCCTTGCGTCAGGCCATGACGCGACTGGCATTGCAGCAGCAATTGTCCGGGCTCGCCGCACGCGACGTCGCGGCCCTCATCGTCGACGAGGCGCAGCTGGTAGCCGGGAAACGGCAGGCCGGCGCTGCCCGGCTTCCACAGCGCGTCGATGGGCGAGGCGATGCAAATGCCCATGCCTTCGGTCAGACCTACGTCGTTCGAGATCGAGCGGCAAGGCGAACTGGGCGCGATACACCGCGTGCCGCGCGTCGTAAGGACTCGGCGGCTGGTTGAGCAGCATCTTAACGTGCGTGGCATTCATCGCCGCCATGGTGATGCGGGCTTCGACCAGGGTTTGCGCAAACGTCGAAGCAGAGAACTTCGGCGCCATGACCATGGTCGCGCCGCGCAGGATCAACGGCCCGAGCAGGGCCAGGCCGCCATTGATGTGATAGAGCGGGAAGTAATGCAGCAGCCGCTCGAAACGCGTGTAGGCAAAGGCGTTGGCTATCCCCAGGGACGAGAACATCTCGTTGCCGTGGGTGAACATCACGCCCTTGGGCCTGGCCGTGGTGCCCGAGGTGTACATCAGCATCGACAGGTCGTCGACCGACGGGAACGGCAGCGACAGTTCACTGGACTGGTTGGACAACCAGCCATTCACATCCACGGTGCTGGCGTCCATGCGTCCCGGCTCCAGCAGCAACACCTCGCGCACGCTGGCGACGCCGGCCGCGATGGCGCGCAGGCGCTCGGCGCAGGCCAGGTCGGTGATGGCCAGCACCGCGCCGCTGGCCTCGAGCTGGTAGCGGATCTCGTCGTCGACATACAGGCTGCTGCAGGTCACGAACACCGCGCCGATGCGCTGCACGGCAAAGCGCACGACCAGGTATTCCGGACAATTGGGCAGGAACGCCAGCACCCGTTGGCCGTGCGTGATGCCGTGTGCCAGCAAGCCGTTTGCAACGCGCCGCACCGCGTCGGCAAAGGCCGCATGGGTGATGGTCAACTCACCGTATTCGACGAACGGATGGTGCGGCCGCAGCGCGGCATTGCTCTCGATGGCGCGCAGCAGGGTGCGCTGGCCGACGGTGTCATGAGGACGCATGGCGTTGCCCGGCAGGTGAGATTTCATTCCTCGCACACGTCAGCCGGACAGTGGCGCCATTGTGGGTCAGGCTTCACCAAGTGCGAATGTGGGTCGTCACCTGACAAGGCGCCCAGCGCCAGGCTGGCAGTCATTCTGCGGCAAGGCAAACACGAGCAGCGCGCTGCCGAAGGTGACGTGTTTGGGCTCTCCGACCACGGTCGCCGCCACGCCGCCCGTACCGCTGCCGATGGCAACGTACTGGCGGCCGTCGATGCGGTAGGTGATGGGCTGACTGCGTATGCCCGAACCGGTCTGGAACTTCCACAGCACCTTGCCGCTGTCCTCGTCCAGCGCCAGCGCATAGCCCTGCTGGTTGCCGGTGAAGATCACGCCGCCGGCGGTGGCGAGCGCGCCGCCGATCATCGGGTGCTGGTCCCGATAACGCCATTTGATCTTGCCGCTCGCCGGGTCGATGGCGGTCAGGTGGCCGTAGGCCTTGCCGAGCGTCGCGAAGGAGTCGCCGAGCGAGCCGCCGAAATTCGGATCGCCGGGATGCATGCCGGCTTCTTCCTTGGCCAGCGACATGCAGCTCTCGATGACCGGCACGTAGAGATGCTTCGTGGTCGGGCTGTAGGCATAGGTGGTCGAGCCATTGTTGCCGCCAATCGGGCCCGGGCACACCATTTCTTTCAAACCATCCACGGTCGGCACGAATTTCGGATCGACCGTCGGGCGGCCGTTGGCATCGAGGCCCTTCGACCAGTTCAGGTTTTCGATGTACTGGGTGCCGCGCAGGAACTTGCCGGTGGCGGCATCGAGCAGGTACACGTAGCCGTTGCGATTGGCCTGGGTCACGGCGCGCAGCTTCTTGCCGTCCTGTTCGACGTCGACCAGCATCACGCCGTTGGTGGCATCGTAGTCCCACACGTCGTGGGGCGTGGCCTGGAAATGCCAACGGATCTCGCCGCTGTCGGCGTCGAGCGCCAGCACCGAATCGCTGTAGAGATTGTCACCCTTGCGCGCATCGCCGTTGAACAGCGGCGCCGGATTGCCGGTCGACCAGTAGAGCGTATTGCTCGCGCCGTCGTAGGCGCCGGTCATCCACGCCGGCGCACCGCCGCCCTTCCAGCTTTCACCGGCCCAGCTCTCGACATTCTTCTCGCCCGCCGCCGGCACGGTGTAACGCCGCCAGCGCTCCTTGCCGGTCTCGAGATCGTAGGCCGCGATGAAACCGCGCGTCGCGAATTCACCGCCGCCGTTGCCGACGACCAGCATGTCCTTCACCACCAGCGGCGCGCTGGTGGCGCTGAAGCCGAGCTTGTAGTCCGCCATCGCGACGTTCCACAACACTTTGCCGGTGGTGCGCTCGAGCGCCACGAGGTGCGCGTCGAGCGTGGCCATGAAGATCTTGTTGCCGGCGATCGCGACGCCGCGATTGGCCGGTCCGCAGCACAGGCGCAGGTCGCCGGGCATTTGATGTTCGTAATGCCATTTGACGTCGCCGCTGACGGCGTCGAGCCCGTAGAGATTGTTGTGCGCGGCGGTGAAGAACAGCATGCCGTCGGCCACCACCGGCGAGCCGGCCACCTGGCCCTGAACGCCGGTCTGGAACATCCACACCGGCGCCAGCTTCGCGACGTTGTCGCGCTTGATGTCGGCCAGCGGGCTGTAGCGCCAGTTGGCATAGCTGCCGCCATAGGTCAGCCAGTCGGCGCCCGCGTCGACGCTGGTATTGCCGGCCGCGAGGCGCGCCTGCGTCACCGGCGGCGGGTCGGCGGCCAGCGTGACAGCGGCGTTCAGGAGCGCGGCGGTGGTGACGACACGGCGAAGCGTGACGCGCAGACTTTCGATCATGGCTGGCCATCCGGAAATAAAAGGAGTCGGCAGTGTGCCAGCGACCTCGGCCGCTGCGAAGGGTTTGACGTCACCTCACCTTCAAGGTGGGAAGCGCGGGCCGCGGCGAAGTGCGACGACGCGCCGATCTGCGGTATGGTGGCCGGGCGCGGACAACCGCGTCGCGCGCTTGTGGTCGCCACGAACGGGCTGGGTCAATGCGTTACGCAGCCCGACGCCGGCATCGATTGCGCAACCGTGGGCGCCGCTGTCATCGCAATCCGGAGAAAAAACGCCATGAACAAAGCTTCCATCATCGTCGTCGTCGGCCTCGCCGGCCTGCTCAGTGCCTGTGGCCAGGGCGACAGCGCGCCCAAGACCAATGCCGCCGCGCCGGCACCGGCCGCCACACCGGCCGAACCGGCCACGCCCACCACCCCGCCGGTAGCCGCGGAACCCGTGGCCGGCACGCCCACCCCGGCGGCGCCCGGCGCGGTCGCCGACGCGGCGCCGGCCGGCGACGAAGCGGGCAAGGGCGTGTACAACAAGACCTGCGCGCTGTGCCATGCCGCCGGTGTGGCGGGCGCGCCCATGCCGGGCAACAAGGAACAGTGGGCGCCGCGCATCGCGCAGGGCAAGGACACCCTCTACAAGCACGCGCTGGAAGGCTACACCGGGCAGGCCGGCATGATGCCGCCGCGTGGCGGCAACACCGCGCTGACCGACGACGAGGTCAAGGCCGCGGTCGATTACATGGTCGGCAAGTCGAGCTGAAAGCGGCCCGCGGCTGCTTGAGGTCTGTCGAAATCCGCAGTTCAATCGGGCGTGCGTGCCGCGGCGTGACATTCACGCGCGCCCGGCACGCATGTCCGCTTGGTGCCGGAGCGACGGGCTCGGGCGCGAGCCCAGGCGCTCGCGATTCATCCGGCCAGCCTGTAACCAAAGGCTGCCATGGAACGAACCATGGACAATGAATCGGCCCATCCCCAGGAACAGCGACTGCGCGCGCAACTGCTCGCCGGACTGGCCGGCGATGGCGCCGCCTACCATGGATTTCTGAAGGACATGACCGCGCACCTGCGCGCCTATTTCCGGCGCCGGCTCAACGGGCTGCCGGACGAAGTCGAAGACCTGCTGCAGGAGACCTTGCTGGCCCTGCACAACCAAAGACACACCTACGATGCCGCGCAGCCCTTGACCGCCTGGGTGCACGCCATCGCCAAGTACAAGCTCATCGACATGCTGCGCCGCCGCTCCCATCGCGAACAACTGCACGAGCCGCTGGATGAGCACGGCGAACTTTTCGCCAACGCCGACCTGGACGCGGCCGAGGCGCGCCGCGACCTCGCCTTGTATCTCGATCGGCTGCCGCGCCAGCAGCGGCTGCCCATCATCCACATGAAGCTCAAGGGTCTGTCGGTGGCCGAGGCGGCGGCCGCCACCGGCATGTCGGAATCGGCGGTCAAGGTCGGCGTACATCGCGGCCTGAAAGCACTGGCCGCCCTGTTCGGAGCGCAAACGTGAAAACCGACGAACTGGTGAACATGCTGGCGAGCGGCAACGTCGGCGTCGAGCCCCACGCGGTCGAACGCCGCTTCGTGCTGGGCCTGGGGCTGGGCAGCGCCGCCAGCGTGGCGCTGATGGTGGCGACCCTCGGCGTGCGGCCCGACCTGCTCGAAGCCACGCGCCTGCCGATGTTCTGGTTCAAATGCCTGTTCGCCGCCAGCCTGGCGCTGGCGAGCCTGGTGATGGTCGCGCGCCTGTCGCGGCCGGGCATGCCCTTAGGCCGCGCGCCGACGGCCACGCTGAGTCCCTTGCTGGTGGTGTGGTTGCTGGGCGCGTTGACGCTGCTCGTCGCCGCGCCCGAGCAACGCGTGGCGCTGCTGTTCGGCGCCACCTGGACGGTCTGTCCGCTGCTCATCGCGATGCTTGCCCTGCCCTTGCTGGCCGGCGCGTTGTGGGCGGTGTCGGGGCTCGCGCCGGTCAACCTGCGCCTGGCCGGCGCCGCCAGTGGTCTACTGGCCGGCGCGCTGGCGACGCTGGTCTATTGCGTGCACTGCCCGGAGATGGCGCCGCCTTTCATCGCCGTGTGGTACGCGCTCGGCATCGCCATGCCGACAGTGCTGGGCGTGGTAATCGGGCCGCGCGTGCTGCGTTGGTGATGGCATGCCTGCGAATTCTTTCACGATGTCAGACGAACCACAGCCGTCACCCCCCCGCCCGGGGGTGGGTCAGGCTTCAGCCTGACACCGCGACTGATGTGCGAATGAATTCGCACCTACAGGCCGGCGCATCGATGCAACGCTCCTACTTCGCGAACTGCACCTCGTAGTTGACATGCGTCGGCGGTGTGCCCTGCGGGGTCTTGCTCACGATCTCGTAGGAGTTGTAGCCATGGTGGGTGCGGTAGAACTCGATCTCCTTGCGCGCCCGTTCGTCGGTCGTCTGGCCGGCCAGGCTGCCTGCCACTTCTATCTTGAAAGAGAAACGATCGGGATTGGCGGCGAGATTGGCCGGCGGCGGACCATCGCCCACCTGCGCGCAGCCCGCCACCATGCCGAGCACCAAGAGCGCCACGCCCATCCATCTGCCAGCCATGCCTGATTCCTCGATTCGTTGAGCTTGCGCGCCAGCATAAGCCAATTCGCGCAAGCGCGGATTACATGTGGGTATCGTGCAGGGCGCCGCCGTCCAGCACCGCCATGTCGGCGGTGATGCCGCTGAAGGGATAGACCTTGCCACCGAATTCGCCGGCGAATTTCTCGGCGTCGCCCTGGCGGGCGAAGGACGCGATGGTCGGTCCCATGGAACCGCGGCGCTTGCTGCCCACCACGTAGAAGGCCTGCTTGGCGTCTATCCAGTGGCCCTTGGGTTCATCCCAGTCGGCCGCGCCCATGTCCTGCACGTAGAGCGCGCGCACGGCACGCACCTGCTCGGGATTGAGATACAGGTGGAACATCTCGACCGTGTCGCAGAAGAAGTCCGGCGCATCCTGGCCGGCGTACTGCATCTGCGCCTTGGGGCCGGGGAAATCGGCGAGCAACATGCCGTCCAGCGCGCAGCTGGTGCCGGCCTCGGTGTCGACCGCCGCCTGGGTGCTCGACGGCGTCGACTCGCCGCAGGCGCCGAGCGCAAGCGCGGCCAGCAGCAGGCCGTGACGGGCGAACTTGTTCATCGACGAAACCTCCACGCGGCAATACTCAAGGGCAGCACGCTCCACGCCAGCAGCACCGCGCACAACAAGCCAGGATGGGCGAGCTGGCGCGGAAACACCGTGGCCAGGCCGTACAGCGCGCCGACTTCATCGAGACTGGCGATGTTCAGCACGCGGAACACGTCGGCCGGATTGAGCAGCAACAGCCACGCGAACCAGTCGCCGCCCGTACCGCCGCTGCCCACCACCAGCACGCCCAGCAGGATCAAATCGAACATCAGCACGAAGAAGAACCACAGCGCGATGGCGAGCCCCGAGGCGCGCGTGCGATCGCTGGCGAACACCGACACGCTGACGGCCAGGCTCAGGAATGCGAGTCCCAGCAGCACCGAGCTCGCCATGAACAGGCCGAAGTGGGCAAGGCCGTTGAGATCGAGATGGCTGGCCAACACCACCGCCACCAGGCCGAAACCCGCCACCGTCGAAAACGCCAGCGCGGCGGCGAGGCCGAGATACTTGCCGAGCAACAGTTCGAAGCGCGTGATCGGCATCGACAGCAAGAGGTCGAGTGAACCGCGCTCACGCTCGCCGACGATGGCATCGAAACCCAGCACCAGCGCGATGAGCGGGATGAGATAGATGACCAGGCTGACCAGGCTCGCGATGGTGAATTCCATCGATCGAAAGCCGACCATGCCCTGCTGCGCGCCGCCGAAATAGGCGATGACCAGCGCAAACACCGTGAACACCAGCGCGATGGCCAGCACCCACAGGCTGCGGATGCGATCCCAGAATTCCTTGCCGGCGATGGTCGCCACCTGGCGACGTTGCAATTGCAGAATGCTCATGACGACAGTCCGAAAAAAAGATCTTCCAGCGACGCTTCCCTGACCTGGAAGTCGCGCAAACGCGCGGCCAGGCCGCCTACGGCTTGCAGCACGGCGAGCTTGTGCTGGCGCGCACAGGCGATGCGCAAGCCGGCGCCGACCTCGTGCACCGTGGCCGGCAAGGACGCCAGCGCCGCGCGCAGCGCCGGTACGACGGCGGCCTCGCAGTCGATGTCGAACCACAGCGGCAAATCCGCCTGGCCGCGCAATTCGCCGAGCGCGCCGACCGCACGCACGCGACCGGCGGCGATGATCGCGAGGCGGTCCACACGCTGCTGGATCTCGGCGAGGATGTGCGAGGTCAGCACGATGGTCACGCCGTCGGCGCGGAGTTCGGCGAGGATCGCGTAGAACTCGCGTATGCCGTCCGGATCGAGACCATTGGTCGGCTCGTCGAGGAACAACAGACGCGGTTGGCCCAGCAGCGCCTGGGCAAAGCCCAGCCGCTGACGCATGCCCTTGGAATATTCGCGGATGCGGCGCGTGGCGGCGGCGCCGAGTCCGACCCGCTCCAGCAGCGCGCGATGCCCGGACGGGCCGATGCCCTTAAGCCTGGCAAAGAAGTGCAAGGTCTCGAGCGCGTTCAAGTTGTCGTAGAACACCACGTTCTCCGGCAGGTAGCCGATGCGACGTCGCACTTCGCGGAAGTCGACACCGTCCACCGCCACGCCGTCGATGCGAATCGTGCCGCTGCTCGGCGCGATCAAACCCATCATCATCTTGAACAGGGTCGACTTGCCGGCGCCGTTGTGGCCGATGAGGCCGAACACTTCGCCGGGCACGATATCGAGCGTGACGCCGTCCAGCGCGTGCACCGCGCCGTAATGTTTGCTGGCGTCGCGCACCTCGACCAGCGCGCGCGGCACGGCGCGGTCAGCGGCTGCCGGGGTAGGTTCTGCCAAGCCAGTCTCTCCAGTCACGGTGGTTCGGTTGCATGCGCGGATGGGCGTCGACCACGCTCGGTGCGCGCAGGATCGGAAACTGTCGGCCGACCAGGCGCAAGGTCTGGATGGCGGGACTCGCCAGTAGCAGCTGCACGGTCGGGTAGCGCCAGCTCAAACGATCGACCAGGTCGTTGGCCTCGTAGGGCACGTCGCCGCGGCCGTCGCCATCGCGATCCCAGCCGAGATAATTGCTCCAGAAATTGCCGAGTTTGCCGCCCCATGGCTCATCGCGCGCGCCGACATAACGCACCTGGTCGCGATTGGCGATGAAGTCGTTGCCCTCGACGGTGTTGTTCTTCGAGCCCGCCCACAGCCGCACGCCGATCAGGTTGTCGACCACCAGGTTGTGGCGCAGGGTGTTGTACTCGGCGTCGTAGACGAACAGGCCTTGCACGTTGCCGGCGACGACGTTGTTCTCCACCACCGCGTCCTGGATGGTGCGCAGCATGATGCCATGGTCGGAATTGGCCCACGCGCGGTTGTTGCGCACCACCTGGTCACGCACCTCCATCAGGGCCAGCCCGCCGCGGTTCATCCAGCTGTCGTTGCCTTCCCACAGGTTACGGTAGGAATTCATGTAGTGGGTGCCGTAGCGGCTGTGATGCAGGCGATTGTTCTGGAACAGCGCGTCGTGCGACACATCGACATAGATGGCGTCGCGCACGAACGAGATGTGATTGCCGATGATGCGCGCATGCTGGGCATTGTAGAGCTGGATGCCGTTGCCGCGTTGTGAACTGCGGTAGTCGCGCTTGCCGGTGATGTTGTTGTTTTCGATGGTGGCGTGGTCGGCCTTTTCTATCCACAGGCCGAACAGGTTGTAGCTCAACACGCAGTCGCGCACCGTGGCGTGATGGGCGCCGGGCTTCAAGTAGATGCCGGCGTTCTGCTCGCGCAGGCTGTCGCCGGAATCGCGCACGTCGAGACCTTCGAGCGTGACGTGCTCGGCGAACACGGCGATGGTATTGCCCTTGAGACCACCGTCGATGACCGGGCGACCGATGCCGCGCAGCGTGAGGGGCTTGCCGAGCTCGAGATTCTCGCGGTAGTGACCGCGCGCGATCTCGAGCGTGTCGCCGGCCGCCGCCGCGTCGATGGCGCTTTGTATGGCGCTGCCCGGCGCGACCTGCCAGGTGCGCGCCGCGCTGGCAACGCTCACCAGCATCAGGCAGCCGGCGGCCAGAGCGCGCCCGCGCCCGCGGACCACCATCACCGGCACGCGTGGTTCATAGCGACAGGATGCCCATCGCCTTCAACACCAGGAACAGGCTGGCGCCGATCAGGAGGTTCTTGAAACCGACATAGCACAGCATGTCCATGATGCTCGCCACGCGGTAATGGCGCTGCCACCACGGTCCGTCCTTCACGTAACGCTTGCCACCGAGACGCACCATCACTTCGAACACGCTCCAGGTGAACCACCAGGCCATCACCACCACCGCCTCGATACGACCGGCGGCCGCCAGCACCCATACCAGGGTCGCGCCCACCGCCAGCGCGAAGCCGGCTGCCTGCAGCGTGCGCTGCGCCTGGAAGCCCGTGCGGCTCCACGGCCACAGGTGATCGATGAGTTCATTCCACAGCCATTGCATCACACCCGCCGGCACCGCGTAAGGCGGCGTGACCGGATCGGTGGGCAGACGCGGATCGACCGTGCTGCGCGGCGCGTGGCCGCGCGCGACCGGCGCCTCGTAGGGTACGGACTTGATCGGTATGTAATAGCCGTCGGCGCCTATCGGCGTGAGTTCCAGGCCGGCCTTGGTGCGGCGCTTACGCTCGTGCACCAAGGGCGGACAGGTGCCCGCGTCGGTATAGAGAATCATGCAGTCCAGGCAATGCAGGCATTCGCGATGATCGATGCGCCCGTCGCTGTCGATGGCCAGCGAGCCGCAGCCCTTGGCGCAGGCATGGCAGCTCGCGCATTCCTGCTTGCGCTTCAAGCCGTACCAGCGAAACGTCGACGGCATGGCGAGCGCCGCGCCCAGCGGGCACAGGTATTTGCAGAACGGCCGCTCGATGAATATCGACAGGCCGAGCAGCACCGCCACGAACAGGGTGTAGGGCCAGCTGCGGTTGAACATGCCGACCAGGAAAGTGGTCTTGAACGGCTCGATCTCGGCCAGAGTCTCGGCCAGCGACATGGAGAACATCGACACCGTCAGCAGCGCGAAGAATATCCCGTACTTCACCCATTTCAGACGATTGTGCCAGCGCATCGGCAAATGGCCCTGCCAGCGCCCGAGGCCGAGCTTGCCACTGACTTTATAGATGAGTTCCGACATCGAGCCGAACGGGCACAGCCAGCCGCAGAACAAGCCGCGGCCCCAGATGAACACCGTGACGATGATGAAGATCCAGAAAATGAAAATGAACGGGTCGCTTAAGAACAGCTCCCAGGTCCACTTGAACAGCAGCGAGTGAAACCAGGTCAGCACCTGGGTGATGGACGGCTGCGCGAGCAGGCCGAAGCCGACCGCGCCTATGCTGATGAGCCAGGCCGCGTACTTGAAGCCGTTGACCGGCCACTTGTTGTGGTGGGTGGAACGGCGCGTGAGCTTGTCGCGCAACGCATACACCACCGCCACCATCACCAGCAGCGCCGTGAAGGCGACGATTTCGACGATGCGCGATTTCCAGATCTTGAGCCAGGTCGGATCGGGCAGCAGGATGCGCGGCCGGCCGTCTTGCAGGGTCGCGGCGGGCAACCAGTACTCGGCGGTGAAATTGGCGAAGCTGCGCGCGCCGCTTTCGCGATCGACGCGATTGCCGAGAAACACCAGCTGCCAGGGATAGGCGGGCGAGAAAGCCTTGGAGCGCACGATGAACACCGCCGACTCGTCGAAGCGCGGTGCACCGGCGGCGGCTACGCCGTAGAGATTGAGATAATCGGTATCGCGAAACGTGAAGGCATCGCTGCCCTGGCGCACCTGCACGCGATCATAGATGCCGCCACGCACGAAGCCCGAACCCTTGAACGATTCCTGGCCGGCGGTGCGGATCACGAACAGCGCGGTCTCGTCGTCCTTGAGCCGCGCCATGAGCGCCTTGTAACCCGCCTCGCCGAGAACCGCGCGGCCGATGTCCGGCTGGTTGAGACAGCCGAACCACAACTCGATGAAGGGCGTCGGGCCCGCCGGCAGGCCGACCGCTTCGGGCGCCACCACCAACTGCCGCACGCTGCCCTCGGCGACCAGGCTTGCCCAATCGAGATTGCGCGCGCGGTCGATGTACCGCGGCGGCTCGCGCACGGTCGGCGCGAGAATGCCGACCTGGCGCGCCACCGCCTGCGCCGAGGCCATCATCACCTGGTTCTCGGCGATGACGGTGACGGTGGCGCCGGAGATCGCGTCGAGGCCGACATGGCCGTTGTCATCGCTGACGCCACCGACCTGGATGTCGTCGCCGACGTGCTTGCCGAGATACTGATCGAGGAACTTGGTGAGCGCACCCTCCGGAATGCCGAGCAGGAGGATGGGCTCGGAATGCTTCAAGACCTTGGTGCCGACGAAGCGGCCGCCCTTGTCCAGGCCAATCAGAGTGACCACCGGCTTGCCCGAATAGGCCGGCGTATCGGTGACGTCGGTCGACAGCACGACGTAGCCCAGCAGCGCCGGCTTGCCGTCCTGTTCGCCATAGGCTTCGACGTAGGGCGGGTTGCCCTTGCGCTCGGAAAAACTCATGGCGCCGGGAAATACCTCGGCGCAGGGCGCGTAATCGCAGAGCTTGGGCGAGCTGTGCAGTTCTTCCGGCAGCTTGGCGTCGTAGGCGTTGGCGAGCGCCAGCGGCGACGCGCACACCAGGAGCAGCGCCAGCCAGCAGCGAACCAGGGTGAAAGAAGGCGTCATGGCCTTACCTCCAGACATCTTCATGGAGCAGGCGTGTTGCGGCCCGGGCGGTGAGTCAATTCCGATCCCGAACACCGACGCCACGCGATCCCCGTGTCATCCTGTGCGGGTTGGGTGAAGTATAGAGCTGGTCTCACAATGTGAGACCAGCTCCATGCAGCCTGGCCCCGTCGCCAAGCGACGGGGCCAGGGCGTTGGTCAGGCCTCGACCAGCATGCGGCCGCGCATTTCCAGGTGCAACGCATGGCAGAAATGCGTGCAGTAGTACCAGTACACACCGGCTTTCTCGACGGTGAAGGTGACCGACGCGGTCTCCTGGGGATTCACCACGAAATTGATGTTGTGTTTCGGCAATGCGAAGCCATGGGACAGATCCTCGACCTTGTCGAGGTTGGTAAGGATGACGGTCACCTCGTCGCCCACTTTCACCTTGAACTCGCGAGGCGTGAAGGTCGGCGCCTGGGAGGCAATGCGCACCGTCACCTTCTTGCCGTCGCGCGTCACGCCGGTGTCCTTCGCGTCCTTCACCGCCAGCGGGAAGTCGTCGATGTTGTAGACCTGCTTGGGCTGCAGCAGCTCGCGCTTGAAGATGATGAAGTCATGGGGTTCCGGACGCACCGGGTGATCCGACACCAGCACCATCTTGTCGCCGGAGATATCGATCAACTGCTCGTTCTCGGGATGCATGGGGCCGACCGGCAGGTAACGGTCCTTGGAGAACTTGCAGCCCACCGCCAGCCACTTGCCGTCGGCGGCCATGGTCTCGGACTGCGAGGCGTTGATGTGGCCCGGCTGGTACTGCACGTCGACGCGGTCAATCACGTATTGCGACTTGTTGTCGCCGCCATGGAACTTGATCGCCGCATCGACATTCCATTTCACCACCTGGCTGTCGAGGAACAGGGTGGTATAGGCGTTGCCGCGCCCGTCGAAAGCGGTGTGCAAGGGCCCGAGACCCAGTTCCACTTCGGCGACGATGGACTTGTCGAGGCTGTCGAGCTTGCCGTCGAACCAGTCCAGCACCTTGGCCAGTTCGATCACCGTGGCGGTGGGCGAGAGCTTGCCGGCGCAGATGAAGTACTTGCCGTCCGGCGAGGCATTCACGCCGTGGGGATTCTTCGGCACCGACACGCGGCCGACCAGCGCGGTCTTGGGATCGGCATTGGCTGCCAGCGTGCCGTCCACCACCGGTACCTTGGAGTCGCCGATGGTGGTGAACTTGCCGTCCTTGACCGCCTGCTCGATGCGCGCGACATGGAAGAACAGGCAGCCGTCACGCTCGGCGGACATCATGTCCTCGTAGTGCGCGCCGCCTTCGGTGTTGTACTGGTTGGTGGCGGCCAGCTTGCCGTCGTAGGAACTCGCGGTGAGATCGCAGTTGCCGTCGATCAGCACCTGCCAGCGCACGTCCATGGTTTCGGCGTCTACGCAGGTGAACAGCGAACGGTACTTGTCGGTGGCCTCGAGGTCCTGGCCGTCATTGGCCTGGGGAATGGCGAACTCGGCGCCGCAGAACACGCGCGTGGTGTAGTTGATGGCCGGGTCCACCGGGTCGCGCTTGTCGGGAAAGATGCCGTGAAAACCCTGGATATTGGGCAGCTCGGTGATCTTGTCACAGATGAAGTAGTCGAGCCGGATGCGCGCGATACGGCTGTTGATCTTGTCGT
This sequence comes from Pseudomonadota bacterium, assembly GCA_016719885.1. NCBI lineage: Bacteria > Pseudomonadati > Pseudomonadota > Pseudomonadota bacterium. The sequence goes on from JADJYF010000008.1 coordinate 198,309, forward strand.
TGATCCAGGCGTAGCGGCCGTCGTAATTGCCGTCCTTGTAGGACGCATGCACGTGGTGGGTGTCGCCGACCGTGTAACGCAGGTGACCATCGGGCTTGGTGCCCATGATCTTCTTCGACTCGTTGGTGATGCCCCAGCCGATGAGAGCGTCGGGCGTGAAGCACGGCACGCGCAGGATCTCGCGGCCGGACGGCAGCCCCAGCACGCGCAGGTCGCCGGTGTGGCCACCGCTCCACAGGCCGTAATAGGTGTCGAGTTCGCCGGGCTTGAGATGGGTGGCGGCGGCCGGGTCAGCGGTCGGCGCGGCCGCCGCGGCGGGTGCCGGTGCGGCTGCGCTGGCGGCGGGCGCCGCGGCGGGGGCGGCGGCCTCCTGCTTGGAACAGGCGGCCATGCCCAAGGCCATACCGGTGCCGGCCACACCGGCGGCGGCGGCGGTATTCAGGAAGCGACGACGATTGACGTCCAATTGGTCGCCCGGTTCATGCCCCTTGTTCTTCATCTTTTTTACTCCTCTTGCGTCGCGGAGTGCGCCGCGGTCCGAGACGGCGTCGCACAGAATTGGGACGATGCATGCCGGGGTGTCTGTCGCTCCCCGCGGCTCGTCACTGCGACATTTTGTCGCAGCAGTAATGTCGGCCGCGAGACCTGAAATCGCATTGATCGATATCAAAGCCCTATCCACAAAAATTTTGAGGATTAATTCCAGTTCCTCGAAATTCAAACCACGAAAATCTCATGGGCTGGGTAGCGAATCGGCGCGGGCGTGGGCATGGCGTGGACCGCGCGGGACAATGGCGCGGCCGGCAGGGGCCTGTAACGAGATTGAAGATGTCGAGAGCGATGTTGGTGAGACTGGTGTCGCTGGCGTGGCTGGCGCTTGCGATGGCCCAGGCGGCGACGGCCGATGCGCTGCGTCTGCGCGGCGAGACCATGGGCACCACCTGGCAGGTGAGCGTGGTCACGGCGACGCCGGCGGCGAGCGATCTCAGGCGGCGTATCGACGCACTGCTCGAACGCATCAACGGGCAGATGTCGACCTACCGGCCGCAGTCCGAGCTGTCGCTTTTGAATGCCAACCCGAGTCGCGACTGGCTGCCGGTGTCGGGCGAGCTCTTTACCGTGTTGCAGGCGGCGCGACAGGTCAGCATCGCCACCGATGGCGCCTTCGACATCACGGTCGGGCCGTTGGTGAACCTGTGGGGTTTCGGTGCGCAGGCTCGCGTTGATGCGCCGCCCTCAACGGGCGCCTTGCGCGACACCCAAGCCCGCGTCGGCTACCGGCAGCTTGAACTGGCGGACGCGCCGCCGCGGCTACGCAAGGCGCGCGGCGACGTCTATCTCGACCTGTCGGCCATCGCCAAGGGTTACGCGGTCGACCAGGTCGCTGAACTGCTCGAGCGCGCCGGCATCACGGACTACCTGGTCGACATCGGTGGTGAGGTGCGCGCCCGCGGTCATAACGCCGAGGGCCGGCCGTGGCAGGTGGGCGTGGCGCTACCGCGCGCCGATGTCGACCGTATCGAGCGAGTGCTGCCCCTTACCGATACCGCGCTCGCCACCTCGGGCGATTACCGCAACTTTTTCGAATACCAGGGCCGTCGCTACTCCCACGAAATCGACCCCGCGAGCGGCCAGCCGGTCAGCAACGACGTGGCCTCGGTGAGCGTGCTGCACGCCTCGTGCATGCTGGCCGATGCCTATGCGACGGCTTTCATGGTGCTGGGCGCCGAGCGCGCGCTCGCCGTCGCCGCCCGGCACAAGCTCGAAGTGCTGTTCCTGCTGCGCGATGGCGAGGGATTTCGCGCCCGCGCCAGCGCCGGTTTTCCGGCGCGACGCTGAACTTGGCGCAGGCCCGCACGGCAAGGTCGGGCCTGCGGCAGGTGTTAGCCCTCGGTGCGCCGCCTGCGCGCGTACACCAGACCCAGCAGGGCTGCGCCCGTCAACCCCAGGCTGGTCGGTTCGGGAACCGCCGTACCATTGACTTCGAACGTCACTTCGGAAATGCCCAGGCAATTGCATGAGTCGAGGTTGGAGAACGAATTGATATGGAAGCGGACATAACGCGCGTTCGTATCGTTCAGATCCAATACGGAGACGGGAACGTCCGCATTGGGGTCATCGATAGTCGCCATGGCGAAGGAACCTACCAGCGTATCGACGCTGAAATCCGCGACCATGGACGTAAAGACGTCCATCGAAGTGATACCACGGTAGCTGCCATTGAACAGGCCGATGGCATTGACCAGGTAGGAGCCACCGAGATCGAAATCGATGTCGCCGGGTGCGCTTAAACCGAAGTACTGCCCACCGCAGTTATTGCAGCCCGCGCTCGGGTTGCCCGCGACATAGGCGGAGAAGTCGGTGACCCCGGATACAAACGGTGTCACGTTCGACTGGTTCATCATGTTGTCCTGCGGGAACCCGCCGAAGGGATCCGCACCGAAGGAATTGTTGACGATGGCAGTGGGGCTCAGGATCACGCCAGCGCTGGCGACGCCGGAAAAAGCTACCGCGAACAACGCGCTCAAGAATCGACTTTTCATCTGCTGGGCTCCTTGCACTCAGGTTGGATGGTTGCATGTCTCGCAGCAGGATGCTCTGCGAGCGATGCAACGACCGAGCAAGGAACATGCCCGAAAAAATCTGCCACGCGAATTCAGGCGCTTACCGAGCGTCGGGACGTACCAGCCGTCACCGTGCTCGCCGCCGTGTAAATTTCTCAAGACAATTACACCACCCCGATGGTGTGGGTTTTCTGAGTTTCTTTACAGACCAGGGGCATCATGGCGACCGGTTTGATGGCCTCCCGCCAGCCTCGAAAGGCGGCGACCCGCCTCCAGACCGTCAACCGGAAGCCGCGAAGAAGCGATCGAAGTACAGCTGTTCGGACGGCAAGCCCTTGGCGCTCAGCAGGCGGCTGACCGTTTCGCACATCGGCGGCGCGCCACACAGGTAGGCGTCGAGGTCGCGCGCGTTGTCGACCGCGTGCTGCACGGCGCGCGTGACGGTGCCGCTCGCGCCGCTCCATGCATCGCCGTCCTCGAGACCATCGAGGGTCGGCACGAAATCGAGTTTCACCCCCATCCCTGCGCGCAGTTCGTCGAGGTAGGGCAGGTCCTGTGGACGCCGCGCACCATAGAAAAGCGAAAAACTGCGCGGATCCTGGCGCTCGGCGGCGTCGCGCAGCATGGCCATGATCGGCGCGATACCGGAGCCTATCGCGCACAGCAACACCGGGCGCGTGCCGGCGCGCAGATAGCTCGCGCCGAACGGACCGCGCACCGCGATGGCCTGGCCGGCCTGCATGCGCTCGAGACCGCCGGAGAACGCGCCGCCCTCGATGCGCTTCATGACGAAACTCAGGCGTCGCGCCGACGACGGCGGTGAGGCCATCGAGTAGCTGCGCCACACGGTGCCGTCGGCGCCGTCGAGACCGAGTTCGACGAATTGCCCGGCGTAGAATTCGAGCGGCGCCGGCAAGGCGACGTCGAGCTGCCACAGTTCGGGTGTGAGCTGCGTGACCGCCGCCACTTCGGCGTCGAAACGGCCGGGCGTCAACAACGGTAAGGCCCGCGCATCGGGCAGACGATGATCGCGGATCAAGACGTCGCTCAAGGGACGCGCCCGGCACAACAGCGCCCAACCGGCGTCCTGTTCGTTCTCCGGCAGGGCGTAGGCGGTCACCTCGCCGAGATCGACCTCGCCGTCCTCCACCAGGTATTTGCAGGTCGAACAGCGGCCGTGGCGGCAGCCATAGGAAAGCTCGATACCGTGGCGCAGCGCGCCATCCAAAATCGTCTCGTGCTCGCCGCAGTTGAAGGTCTGGCCGCCGGGCGCGAGCTCGACGACGTATTCCACATCACTCATGAAAGTTGCAACCGACTGGGGCGGGCGTTCAGGGCTCGCGATGGATCTGCGTGACGTCGCTGGTCAGGATGAAGCGGTCCGGCTCGGTCATCACGCGTCCGACATAGGTGGACATGATGACCAGCCACTGCGACATGCTGAGCTCGGTGCCGAGCTCCTCGGCGACGGCCTTCAAATCGACCTCGATGCGGCCGGTCGGCGAGGTGATCTTCCAGAACGTGCCGTGATCGGCCACCTGGAGGGAAGGATCGTCGCGCTCCAGTACGTCGAGCGTGGCCTGCGCCTCGGGCGAGCCCTGCATGAGCACCAGCGACACATCGATGCGACCGCTGACCGCGTTCATGCCTGGCCGTCCAGTCGGCTCGCGAAGCCGAGTTCACGGATGATGGCGGCGCAGGCGGCACGCGCCGCGTCGCGGGAGGCGGCGAAACTCAGCGCGGGCTGCGGCGCGGCCTCGAACACCGGCGCCAACGCCACGACCGCGGCGTCGGCGCGCGCGCTCCAGTCGTCGAGCCAGCCCTGCACCACGCCGCGATTATGCGCGGCATGGGCGCTGCCCTCGGCCGTGATCATGCGCACGAAGGCCTGGCTCGCCGCCAGGTTGCGGCGTCGATCGCGCTCGGCCGTCATGACGATATGCGGGGCGACGGCGTCGTCGTTGTGCATGGCGCCACGGCGGACGAGATCGCTGACCGCCACCTGTTGCAGCAGCGGGCCGACCACCAGGTTCAAACCCACCAGCAGCTCCGCCCAGTCAGTGGTGGCCATGATCTCCTCGGCCAGCTTGCGCGCCGGCTGGTAGGCCGGCGCGTTCATCCACTGCTGTTTACCGAGCGCGTCATCGACCGCCGCGTTGACGTTCTCGAGCTCGACCAGGTACACGACCACGTCCTGCGCGTGGCGCAGGTGATCGAAACTCTGGAAGCACAACAAATTGCCGAGCGTGTCGGACAAGGCCTCGCGCTGCGCCGGCGCCAGCGAACGGAAAATGGCGTATTCGAAGAACGACCACGCGCGGTAATGACCGCACAGCATGTTCTTCACCCAGCCGGCCGACAGCATCGCGAGCGTGCCGTCCAGCGCCGCGTCCTCGGTCATGCGCGCGATGGAGGTTTCCTGCTGTTCCTGGTGACGCACATAGGTGCGCTGCCATTGCTGGGCCGGATCGCGGAACGCGTACCAGTTGTCGTGCCGGAGCTGCGTCGATGCCTGGTCCCACAGGGTGCGGCCGTCGGGCCGCAGCACGTACCACTCGGTGTCGTCGAGATTGGCGCCGACCTTGTCGAAGCCCCACGCGTCGGGCTGCTGATGCACCGTCAGCGCTTCGTACTCGGTCAAGCGCCGCGCGGCGGGCTTGATGAAGGTGAATTCGCGCGCCAGCTTGCCGGCGGCGCTGGCGGTGGTGTTGGCGTTGCTCGTGCTCATTGCAGCACCACCACCGGCCCTTGCGAGGGCATGTCCTTCACCGGATCGCTGATGCAGAACTGCTGGCGGCGGATGTCGTCCAGCGTCCAGCGCCTGTCGGCATGCAGATGGGGCTGCGCCAGCAGGGTCTTGCCGTCGTTGCGGACGAGACCGCATTTCTCGATGAATTCGGCCAGCGAATAGCCATCGAAATGTTCGTCCCAGGTACGGCTTTGCGCATAGCGATGGGGCTCGAAAGCGAACGTGCGCTCACAGCCGTCGGAGCAGAACGCGTGCTTGCGTCCGCCGAAATCCTTGATGCGCGCGGTGCTGATGTCGGGGCGCGGAAACACGCACGGCATGTGACACACGCGGCACAGCGGCGGCATGCTCGCGAACAGCGACAAGGGGATCTGGCCGTTGGCCGGATCGCTCATCTCGGCATAGGCCTCCCAGAACTTGCCGTAGCGGTCGTACCAGCCGGGATACTTCAATTCGAACCAGTCGAAGTCGCGCGCGTTCAGGGGATCGATGCGGATGAACTGCATCGGCCAGGTGGCGGCCAGCATCATCATGGCGGTGTGGCCCACCCACTTCACGCGCTCCTTGGCTTCCGCCCAGCCGCGCGGCAGCGCAACGCCGAAAGGTTCCAGGCGCTCGATATAACCGCCGCCCCAGTCGTTGCCCACCCACTCGGTCCAGGCTTCGAGGTAGGAGCCGCCGCGGTTTTCCTGGAAGTAGTCGTAGACCGCCGACACGAAGGTGTCGAGGAAGGTATGTTGCCGCCAGAACGCCGCGTCGAAATCACGCTGCAGCCGCGGCAGGTTGTCCGGCACCGAGGCAATCGCCGCCAGTGTCGAATAGCCATTGGCCATGTGCCGCGCCTCGTCCGACTGCACCGACAGGAAGGTGGTGGGCGTGGCCTGGTCGCCGTTGGCGGCCGCCACTTCCGTCAGGGTCACGAACAAGGGATTGGTATAGGCGGTTTCGGCCACCACCTGCAGGTTCAGGGCGCCTTCTATCGGGTTGCCAGCGAAGAAACCGTCGAAGGCCGCGCGGCTCGCGCGCATCAGGAAATTGGTGTTGCGCAGCTTGAAACCGCGCTCGAAGCCTTCGGCGTCAACCGCGTGCTTGGCGAGATAGCGCACCAGGTGCGCTTCCTGGTTCACATGCCGCACTTCGTCGATCATCTGCGCGAGATAGCCCTGGCGGAGTTCCGCGTTGTCGACCGCGTCGACCAATTGGCCGGTGCACTTCATGGCCGCGTATTCCGCGTAGCAGGTCAGCGGCAGGGCAATCTTCAACACTTCGGTCCAGCGCTCGGAGGCCTTGGCCGGCATCTTGGCGCGCGCCATCACGTCGCTCATGGCGCCGTACTGGCGGTCGTCCTTGTCACGCTCCATGGAGCAGTAATCGCGCACCAGGTGTCGGAAAGGATCGCTGGTCTTTGTAGGAATCTTGTACGGCATGTCGTAGCGCGATGCCGGTGCTTGGTAGGAAGCCTGCCAGTCGAAGTCCTTGACGCGGTCGTGGGCCTTGACGAAATCAGCGCTCTTCATGTCTTCCTCCCCAGGAAATGATTACCGCGAAATGTGTAGGGCAAAGGTAACCGACCGGCGCTCCGCCGCCCAGCGTTTTTCCGTGCTGCATTGCGGCCCCCTTTATTCCCGCTTGGCCTCCATGGCGCGGATCAGCGCGCGCGCTTCGTCACCCTCGGGAATCGGACGCCCCGAGTCGCGCCATTCGACCGCCGCCTTGAAACCTTCGCTCTGCGCATAGCGGCGGAACCACAGGCCTTCCGGGTTGTGGCGGGTGATACCGTCGAACACCGTGGCCAGGCTCTGGCTCTGCTCGAGGCCCATGGTGAGCAGCATCTGGTTGACCACCAGCTTGTGCATGGCGAGATGGCCGGCCGGCACGCCCGCGATACGCATCGCGAGCCGCAGCGTGGCGCTTTCGAGCTCGGCGGCCGGCACCGCGAGATTGGCCAGTCCCCAGGCCTCGGCGCGGCGTCCGTCGATGGTGTCGCCGGTGAACATCATCTGCTTGGCGCGCGCGGCGCCGACGCGATAGGCCCACATGGCGGTGGTCGGGCAACCCCACACCCGCGTCGGCATGTAGCCGATGCGCGCGTCCTCGGCCATCACCAACAGGTCGCAGCACAGGGCGATGTCGCTGCCGCCCGCCACCGCGTGGCCATGCACCTTGGCGATGGTCGGCTTGGGACTCTTCCACAGCGTCATGAAGTCGTCGGTGTTGCGCTTCATGTAGCCGTAGTCCTGCATCGGGTCCCAGGGATGGGCTTCCTGCTTGCACGGATGCTCGCCCGCGCTCTCACCGAACAGTTCGAGGTCATAGCCACCGCAGAAACCCTTGCCCGCGCCTTCCACCACGATCACGTGCACCGCCTCGACGCCGTTGGCCCATTCGACCGCCTGGCGAATTTCGCGCGGGGTGTGGTCGTTGATGGCGTTGTAGCGCTCGGGACGGTTCAGGAGCAGGCGCGCGATGCGCGGCTGTTGCGGGTCCTGGGCGATACGCAGGGTACTGAGTTCGAGCATGGGAGGCCTCCTGGATAGGTGAAGGATTGTAGGTGCGAATTCATTCGCACATTCAAGCCAAGGCCGTGCCGCGGTGATCGGCATGAATGTCAGGCTGAAGCCTGACATTTGATGGGTCGAACGAGTTCGCGAGTACAGGGCCCAGCCTTTATCATGCCGCCACCGCCGCCGCGACCCGCGCGGCCCCGGCGTGACACGAATCCAGCGGAGCAAACCATGAAACTCGAAGGTATACGCGTGCTCGACCTGTCGCTCTTCCTGCCCGGCCCGGTGCTGACGCAGATGATGGCCGACCACGGCGCGGAAGTGATCAAGCTCGAACCCATCGGCGGCGGCGAACCGAACCGCGAGATCGGCCCCAAGCGCGACGGCATGACGGTCTATTTCGCCAACACCCACCGCAACAAGAAAAGCATCCAGCTGAATCTCAAGACCGAGCAAGGGCGCGCCATCGCGCTGGACCTCGCCGCCCGTTGCGACGTCATGATCGAAGCATTCAGGCCCGGCGTCGCCGCGCGTCTCGGCGTCGGCTACGAGGCGGTGCGCGCACGTAATCCCGGCATCGTCTATTGCTCGATGTCGGCCTGGGGCCAGGACGGCCCGTACGTGCACCGGCCCGCGCACGACTTGACCTGCGAAGCCATCGCCGGCGTGCTCAGCATCAACCTCGGCCCCGATCGCCGCCCCGCCATTCCGGGCGTGGCCGGCGCCGACATGTTGTCGTCGATGATGAGTTTGTCGGCGATCCTGATGGCGCTGTTGCGTCGCAAGGACACCGGTCAAGGCGACTACATCGACGTTGCCATGGCCGACAGTCTCATCGCCGCGCTCGCCAACAACTTCGGCACCACCTTCGCCAACAAACAACCGCCGGACCTCGGCAGCGAACGCGCGCTCGGCGGCTACGCGATGTACGGCATCTACGAAACCAGCGACGGGCGTCACGTGGTGCTGGGCGGCTCGGAATACCATTTCGCCGAGGCGGTGCTGAACAAGCTCGGTCGCCCCGATCTGCTCGATGCCTGCAAGACCCCGCCCGGCCCCGGCCAGAACCCCGCCAAGGAGTTCCTGCGCGAGACCTTCCGCAGCCACACCATGGCGCACTGGGAAAAGGAATTCGCCAACGTCGACGCCGCGTTTGCCGGCGTGAAGAACCTGCGCGAGGCCTGCGACGACGTACAGATCCGCCATCGCCAGATGATCGTCGAGGACGAGCGCGGCTGGGAACACGTCGGCCTGCCGATGAAGTTCAAGCACGAACCGGGGCAATTGAAATTCCAATTCGCCAAGCTCGGTGAACACACCGAACAAGTGCTGGAAAGTCTCGGGCATGACGGCGCGGCGCGGGCGGCATTGAAGGCGGCGGGGGTCTAGGCCTGAGGAATTCGTCAGGCGTAGTGTTTGCGAATTCAGTCTGACCCACAATGAATAGCGCGGCAAGGCGCTGGTATTGGCGATCGAATGTGCGAATGAATTCGCACCCAGCGACTACGATCGGGAACACCCATGAGCCGCATGCGCTTCGGTGCCTTCATCCCACCCCACCACCCGCCGACCCATTACAACCCGACCTACGCCTTGCAGCGCGATGTCGAAATCGTGCAGCTGTTGGACAGCATCGGCCCTCAGCCGACTACAGCATCCCAAGTGGCGGCGGGGCGGTGAACTCACCGGGCCACGTCAAGCGCCACCCGCCGCGCGCGGGCGACCCGCGACCGCTCGCGGGTCGGTCTGATCTCGCCGATACGCGCGAGCAGGCGCTGGCCGACGTGCGGCACGGCATCCGCGAGTTCTGCGACTACCTGCAACACACCGCCGCCGCGCCGCAGATGCAGGTCACCGGTAGCACCATCGATGAATACATAGCGTGGGCGCTGGGCACCGGCTCAACGGTGATCGGCACCTGGCAGGATGCCATCGCGCACATCGAGAACCTGCTGGCGCAGTCCAACGGCGGCTTCGGCTGTTATCTCCTGTTCGATCACAACTGGGCGCCGTTCGCCGCCAAGAAACGTCACTACGAGATCTTCGGCGATTTCGTCATCCCGCACTTCAAGGGCACCCATCGCCGCATGCAAGACAGTGAGGCGGCGCTGCGCGCGGTGCGCGATCCGCTGGCGGCCGAGCAGTTGCAGGCGATTGCCGCGTTCCGCGCGCGGCACGAGGCCCAAAACGCGAAGAAGACCGGGAAAGACGGCTAGGTCATCGCCCCGCAAGCGTCGCGACGGCGGCGGCGCATGAAGGCGGCGGCCGCCAGCGCGCTGCCGAGCAGCGGCAAGGCACCCGGCACCGGCACGCTGGTCAAGGTTGAAATCTGCGGCGCGGTATCGATGTGCACGCGGTCGACCTGCATGCTGCCGACGCCGGTCTGGGTGGGGCCGCTGCCATCACCGATCACCAGCAGTTGCTGGGTGCCGCTCAGGAACGCCTGGCCGCTGTAGGCCAACACCCCATCGATGGCGTAGCTGACCATGCCGTTCTTGAGCAGGACTTCCATGCGATGAAAACCATCGCTGAGATCCATGGGCAGGAACCCGTTCGCCGCCACGTTACCGGGTTCGGCATGGAGATAGGAAACGCCAAAGCTGGTCGGCAGGTTGTAGGCACCGGCGGGATTGAAAGTCAGGGAGCCGGCGTAGCCGCTGCCATCGTGAACATACAGCGACCAGTCTTCGCTGTTGGCGCCGAGCTTCATGCTGATATCGATGTAGGTGCCCACCGACGAAGAACCGAACACCCAGCCTGGGTTGTGACCGATGGCCGTGCCGTTGCCGAACCACAGTCCGCGCGACGGGGAGGTTGCCATGTTGAGCACTCCACCACTGACCGCGAACGAAGTCTCGGTGAAGCGCACGCGCGTCCACGGCGAGATATTGGTGGTGCCGAAACTCGCCGTCATGTTGACCGACATTTCGTCTTCGATGATGAGCGCGTGGCTGGATGGGCTGTGCGCGAAAGAAATGACAGCAGCGAGCAGGAAAGCGGCCGGGCGGAACACGTTTTCAACCTCCGAGGTTCAGGAATGCGTGATTGATGACGGCGGCGTGCGCGTCGATCGTGAAGGCGATTATAAATAGATGGCTGCGGTGGCAGGCCGACGTGACGATTGTTAACAGCGTCGCGGCAGCCAACCGCCCGAGCACGAATGTCGATCAGTGTGCGGCGCCCGGATGATCCAGATCCGGTCGCCCATGCGGATCGACATGCGTCATCACGTTCAACACCCGGTGACGACGCATCACGCGATCGCGCGCTTCCACGGCGATGTCATGCCCCGCTTCGACGGTGATGCCGCTGTCGATTTCGATGTGCGCGTCGACCACTACCATGTCGCCCATCTTGCGTGTGCGCAGATCGTGCACGCCGTTGACGCCCGGCGTTTCGAGCAGGGTTTGGCGTATGGCCTCGACTTCTCGTTCATCGACCGCGCGGTCCATGAGATCGTGCAGCGCGTCCCAGCCGAAGCCCCAGCCCATCTTGGCGATCAGGAAGCCGACGATCAGCGCCGCGATGGGGTCGAGTATCGTGTAGCCGGCGAGGTTGCCGGCAATGCCGAAGCCGACCACCAGCGACGAGGCCGCATCGGAACGCGCATGCCAGGCATTGGCCACCAGCATGCTCGACTTGACGCGCTTGGCCACCGCCAGCATGTAGCGGAACAAGCCTTCCTTGGCCACCAGCGCGGCCGCCGCCACCCACAGCGCGACGGCGTGCACCGATGGCACCGACTCCGGCGCCTGCAGCTTGTGCACCGCTGACAGCAGCATGCCGATGCCGACCACCAGCAGCAGCACACCCAGCACCAGCGAGGCGGCGTTCTCGAAACGCTGGTGGCCGTAGGGATGATCGAGGTCGGCGCCCTTGCGGCTGTGATGACTCGCGACCAGCACCACGAAGTCCGCCACCAGGTCCGACAGCGAATGGATGCCGTCGGCAATCAGGCCCTGGGACTTGGCGAGCACGCCCACCACCACCTGCACCGTGGCCAGCACCACGTTGACCGCCACGCTGACCCAGGTGCTGCGCAGCGCCGCGGCGCCGCGTTCATCGGCGCTGATCTGCGTGTCTTCCGGATCGTGGGCGAGGTCGGTGTATTTCATGGCGGGCGCGGCAGCTCGGTGCCGAGTTTAATGCATCAGGTGCGCAGCGGCGCGCGGGTCTCGAGTTCGAGCATGACCAGTGGGATCTCGCGCGTGGTACGGGCCTGGTACTCGACTTGCACCGCTTGCTCGGCCGTCACGCGCCGCCACCAGCGCGCGCGTTCCTCGCCAGCCAACGGGCGCGCCACGGCGCGAGTGCGGAACGCACCGATTTCGACTTCGCAGTCCGGCGCCGCGAGCAGGTTCAAATACCAGACCGGATGCTGCGGCAGCCCGCCCTTGGACGCGACGATCACTATCTCGTCGCCGTGCCGGTAGTACTGCAGGATGGAATTCAACTTGCGCCCGGATTTGCGGCCGAGGTGGTGCAGCAGCAGGCACCGTACCGGACCGCCGGGCACGCCGATGACAATCGGGTCCCAAAGATGGGCCGCCTCCGGGTCACGCGCATAGAGGGCGTGATGGGCGGCGATTTCACGCCGCACGGCGTCCGGCAGCCGGGCCGCGCCGCTCTCGATTCGATGTTGGTCTGCGCTCACGGCGGGTCCTCGAATGACGGCTGGATGGTGCAATGCCGGGCCATGCTACCACTCACCTTCCGTGGCATTGCCAGGGCGTCGGCGCTTGGCCATCATCCGGGCATGAACACTCATCATGGTCGCGCCCGTCGCCTGGGCCTCATGCTGTGGCCGGCGCCCGGTCTCGGCGCCGGCTTCGAACGCGGCCGCTGGGCCGCGAGCCACGGCTACGACGACCTGTGGCTGGCCGACGCCGAAGGTCTCGAAGATCCGCTGACCTTGGCGGCGGCCCTGGGCGTGACCTGCGACAAGGTGCGCCTCGCGACCGGCATCGTTCCGGTGTTCAACCGCCCGCCGGCCCTGCTCGCGACCGCGGTGGTGGCGGCCGAGGCGCGCGCGCCGGGACGCCTGGTGCTGGGTCTCGGCGCCTCGACACCGAACATGATTGAACGCTGGTACGGCCTGCCCTACGCCAAGCCGCTGACCCGCGTGCGTGAGACCATCGCCCTGCTGCGCCAGATCCTGAACGGCGAGAAGACCGCCTTCGATGGCGCAACGCTGCGCAGTCACGGTTTTCAATTGAAATCGCTGCCCACGCAGCCGGTGCCGATCGTGCTCGGCGCCATCGGCGGCAAGATGCTGGAACTCGCCGGTGAAGTGGCCGACGGCGTGCTGCTCAACGATTTCACACCACCGGACCGTCTCGCCTACGCGCTGGAACGTCTCGATGTCGGCGCCAAGCGTGGCGGTCGGCGCGTGGAAGATCTCGAGATCATCAAGCGTCGCGCGCTGTACCTGACCGACGATGCCGCCGGCGGCATGGAATATTTCCGCCAGCACCTCGCGTTCTACGCGTCCGCCGCGCAATACCAGAACGTCATGATTGAACTCGGCTACGGCCACGCCGTCGAGGAAGCGCGCGCCGGCTATGCGACACGCGATCGGCGCCGCATCACCGCCGCCATCAGCGACGACATCGTCGAGCGCATCTTCAGCTTCGGCAACGAGGCGCGTTGCCGCGCGTTGGTGGCGGCCGACTACGCGGCCGGCGTCGATACCGTCATCATCAGTCCCCAGGGCGGCACCATGGAGAGCTTCGCGCGCGGCGCCGAGGCCTTCCTGCCATCGGTGTTCGACCGCCACGCGCGCGCGTGATGCCTCACGCCGATTTCGGCGAGGGATAGGCGTTGCGCGGATTGGGCTTGTCGTCCGCCGTGCCCTGCGAGTAATCGCCGAACAGGCGATCGCGCTCGGCGACCGCCGCCGGCACGCCGGCCTTCTCCGCGTAGTCGATGAACGCCAGCGCCTCGGGTGTATTGCGCATCAGGCCATCGAGCACTGAGCCCAACAGCTGCGTCGAGCGCAGGCCCATGTTCTCGTAGGCCTGGTTGACCACCAGCTTCATGGCGGCGAGCTGCGACAGCGGTATCGACGTCAGCTCGCGCGCGAGCTTGTAGGCCTCGCCTTCCAGTTGCTCGAAGGGCACGGCGCGATTGACCAAGCCACATTGCACCGCCTCGGTGCCCGACAGCGGCCGCCCGGTCAGCGCCAGTTCCTTGGCCTTGGCGAGGCCCAGGCGGTGCACCCACATGCCGGCGTGATGACAGCCCCACATGCGCGAATACGGCGTGCCGATGCGCGCGTCCTCGCTCATCAGCACGATGTCCGCGCACAAAGCCATTTCACTGCCACCGCCCAGCGCCCAACCGTGCACCATGGCGATGACGGGCTTGGGGCTGTGCCACAGGCTCATGAATTTCGGCACCCAGCCGGTGACCGGTGAACAGGTGGCGATGAAATCCTTGCCGGCGTCCCAGGCGCCGCCGGTATTGATGGTGTCGTCCCAGTGATGGAAGCCGCCGCTGAAATTGAAGCCCGCGCAGAACGCACGGCCGGCGCCGCGCAGCACGATGACCTTGACCTTGGCATCGCGCACCGCGCATGCCACCGCCGCCTCGAGTTCATCGGTCATGGGCGGCACGATGGTGTTCAGGTCGTCGGGCCGGTTCAAGGTGATGGTCGCAATCGCGTCTTCGACGCCGTAGACCAGGGTTTGGTAGGACATGGTCGGCACTCCCCGTGCGGGCGATGGGTAATCAGTGGGGCGATTATAAAGACCGGCACGCGACAACGACGACTTGCGTACGCCCATCGCGGCGTCGTTCAAGCTAGACTGCGCCCATCCAAATCACCGCGTGAACCCATGACCCTGCTGCTGATCCGCCACGGTGAAACCGAACTCAACGCTGGACGCGTCGTCCAGTTTCCCGACACGCCGCTCGGCGCCAACGGCATAGAGCAGGCACTGCGTCTCGGCCGCCATCTCGGCACGCGCAACATCGGCCTGGTGCTTTCCAGTGATTACCGGCGCGCGCGCATGACCGCCGCCAGCGTGGTGGCACACACCGGCGCGCCCATGCTCGAGCATGCCAGCCTGCGTGAACGGAATTTCGGGGATTTTCGCGGCTCGGCCTATGCCGAGCACGGCGTCGACATCATGGCGCCCGACTTCGTGCCGCCCAATGGCGAAGGCTGGGCGGCGTTCCATGCGCGCGTCGATCAGGCCTGGCAGCTGATCCAGGACCACGCGGCCAAGGTCGAAGGTGATCTCGCGGTGGTGACCCATGGCCTGGTGCTGCGCTCGTTGATCGAACGCAAGCTCACGCTCGGCGACTGCGTACTGACGCCGGATCTCGTGGTGCACAACACCTCGGTGACGCTGGTCGAGCGCGGCGCGCCGTGGCGCCTGCGCGAACTCGCCTCCATCGCCCACCTCGACGATGCGCAGGCGGGCGGCATCGCCTGAACCTCAGGCGGAGCGACGACGCAGCAGGCCGAGCCCACCCAGCGCCGAGCCGAACAGCCACAGCGCGGTCGGCACCGGCACCGTGGCCGGCGCGGCAAAGAAGCTGACGCGCATCTCGTTCTGCGGCTGGGCCAGGATCGAGCCCGTACCGAATACGATGAGGGCGAGGTGCCCGTTGCTGAACGACAGCGACGAGAACTCGCCGAGCGGCGCGCTGGCGACCGCCGAGTAGTAGCCGCCGCTGAACACGCCCGGATCGTTGCTGGTGACGGTGCGCGACATCTCGCCGCTCATGACCTGCGGCGCGGAGCCGTCGATGGAGACCACGCCGTCGAGCGTCGCGAGCGTCGCGCTCTCGCCGAATTCGCTGAACACCAGGTTGCCGAAAAAGCCGTTGACCGCACCGCTCAAATGGCCGCCGTTGGCAGCGCTGATGGTGAATGACGGCAGCTCGAACTCGGCGAAGTCGAGACTGTCGGTCACCGCCAGCTGCACGCTGCCCGGCACCGCCCACGACACGCTCACCAGGCCGCCCGCGCCGCCCAGGTCGACACTCGGCGCGCCGAAGACAGTCGAGTCGTCGAAGTCCAGCACGAAGCTGCCGTAGTCGATGGTCTGGGCCGCCGCCGACAGGCTCGCCACCCATCCCATCACACCCAACATTGCGCCTTTGAAATTCACTGCTGTGCTCCTTGGAAACATTGCGTCACAAACGAAAGCCTGTGCGCTGTTGGAGTGGAGCTTAGTGAGGCGTCGGCAACGGCGGTCGACCGCGGTTCGCAGTTTTCAGCGCCGCGACAATGCTTGACGATTGCTGCCGGCTTTGTGTGACGGGCGCACGCTTTGGGTGGCTGATGCCGCGGCTGCTGTCGGCAATGGTATGTGCATTTGAATGTCAGGCTGAAGCCTGACCCACAGGACCCGTGCCTTCTTGGTTGTGGGTCAGGCTTCAGCCTGACATTCAGGGCACATGCCTCTTGGTTGTGGGTCAGGCTTCAGCCTGACATTCAGGGCACATGCCTCTTGGTTGTGGGTCAGGCTTCAGCCTGACATTCAGGGCACATGCCTCTTGTTGTGGGTCAGGCTTCAGCCTGACATTGGGTCGCGAACAAATCCCTGCGCCAAAGGCACAAGGATCAACTCGCGCTGCGCTTCACCCCGCCGCCATGCAGGGCATGGCTGCCGTCCTGCATCGCCTGCAAGGCCGCCGGTCGGCGCACGGTGGCGCGCCGACCGCAGGGGATCTGGTACTCGGTGTTGCCGGTGTAATAGCCCAGCATGTCGAGGAACTCGGGCGTCATGGCGGCCGCCACTTGCGGCCACAGCGCGGCGTTCCAGTTGATCTGCGGACGCAGCCAGCGCACCACGTAATAACCGAAAAGCGCGGCGCGCTGGCTGTCGGCGGAATGGTTGGCGCCGGTCTGGTGCCACAAACGCCCGTCCATCACCAGCATGCTGCCGGCCGGCGCTTCGATGGCGACGGTTTCCACCGCTTCGCCACGTCGCGGACCGCGCCCCATGCGATGGGAGCCCGGCACGTAACAGGTGCCGCCGTTCTCGGCGGTGAAATCATCGAGCAGCCAGCCGACGTTGCAGGCCAGCGCCGGGCCCGCCCACGGCGAGTCGACATAACCCTGGTCGGCGTGCAGCAGCATGCGTTGACTGCCGGGCGCGGTGATATTGGCGCTGAAGTTCGAGATGAGAAAGGAATCACCGAGACTGTGGCGCACGAAATCCAGCGCCGGCGCACGCTGCACGAGGTCGATGAACAGCGGGTCGAGATTGAACAGCTGGAACACGCGGCGATTGCGCTCGTCGCAGTCGAAGGCGTAGCCGCGCGTCGGCACCTCGTCTTCTTCGCTGGCGAGCGCCGCGGCCTCGAGCCGCGCGCGCACGTCCCGCACTTCGTCGCGGGACAGGGCGTCGGCGAGCAATGCCAGCCCATGCTCGTCGAGTTGGGCCAGTGCTTCGTCGACATGACGGCAAGCGGTGATGGACATACGGGGCCTCGCAACGGTGACAGGCAATGCCTCGCAACTTAAGTGATGGTCGCCGTGGCGCATACCCCCGAAGGTGGGGCCGCGCCACGCGCGGCGACAAAGCGGCTTGCCACCGGCCGGCCGCTGCCGTCACCCTATGCGGCCCCTCACTCGATACAGGAGAACCAACATGGCCGAAGTGAATCGCCAGTGGCTGCTGCGCGCGCGGCCGAGCGGACATCTGCGCATGGACGATTTCGAATATCGCGAAGTGCCCATGCCCAGCGCGCCGCTCGCGCCGGGGGAAATGCGCGTGCGCAACGTGGTGTTCCTGTGCGCGCCGACCATGCGCAATTGGATGGACCCGCCCGGCAACAGCTTCTACCCGTCCATCCCGCTCGGCCAGCCGATATTCGCGCCGGCGGTGGGCCGCGTGGTCGAAAGCAACAACCCGGATTTCAAACCCGGCGATCGCGTGTTCGCGTTTTCGAGCTGGCAGGACTACACCACGGTCGGCGGCTCGACCGTGCGCGCGCCGAGCAAGTTGGTGGACGGCATCAGCTTCATCGATGCCATCGGCCGCTACGGCCTGAATCCCATCACTGCCTACTTCGGTTTGCTCGATGTCGGCGCGGCCAAGGCCGGCGAAACCCTGGTGGTGTCGGGCGCGGCCGGCTCGACCGGTTCGACCGCCGCCCAGATCGGCAAGATCAAGGGCATGACCGTGATCGGCATCGCCGGCGGCGCGGAAAAGTGCGCGTGGCTCAAGAACGACTGCGGCCTCGACGGCGTCATCGACTACAAGTCGGAGAACGTCGAAGCGCGCCTCGCGGCGCTGTGCCCGAAAGGCATCGACGTGTTCTACGACAACGTCGGCGGCGACATCCTGCAGGCGGCCGTCAACAACATGGCGCCGTTGGGACGCATCGTGCTGTGCGGCCAGATCTCGAGCTACGACAGCAATGCCCAGGCCGAGGGCCCACGCAACATGATGCGCCTCATCTACGGCAGCATACGCATGCAGGGCTTCCTGTGCGGCAACTACGTGGCGCGCTTCGGCGAGGCGGTGACGGATCTGAAGGCCTGGTCGGCGGCCGGCCGCATAGTCTATCGCGAAGATCTCTACCAGGGCTTCGACAAGCTGCCCCGAGCCTTCGCCACGCTGTTCAGCGGCACCAACCAGGGCACGCTGCTGGTGGCGGTCGACGACAGCGCCGCCGACACGCGCTGAGCACGGCCGGAGGCGTGATGCGGTGCGCGGTTTCGATGCGCTATTCTGCGGCTAGCGCGGCGCGCCGCGGCGCCGCCCCCCATCGCACGAGGTGAGTTCATGCCAGTCAGCGATCACGCGCTAGTCGAAGCCTGGAAATCGGTACTCACGCTGTGCGAGGTAAGGGCCGGCGACAACATCACGCTGCTCACCGGCAGCCACACCCATGCCCAGACCCTGCGCACCGCCATCGCCGCGGTGCGCGCGCTCGGCGCGATACCGACCTGCATCGCTCTCGAACCTTTGAACGCGGACAAGTCCCTGAGCCGCGATCCGCTCGCCTACCTCGGCACCACGCCCCTGACCGGCAATCGCGCCGCCATGGCCGCCTGCCTTGCCAGCAGCCTCGTGATCGATCTCATGCTCTTGCTGTTCTCGCCGGAGCAGCAGCAGATCCTGGAATCGGGCACGCGCATCCTGCTGGCGGTCGAACCGCCGGAAGTGTTGCTGCGCCTGTTGCCGACGCTCGAAGACCGCGCGCGGGTCAACGCCGCGGCCGTGCATCTCGCCAGCGCGCGCACCATGCACGTGACGTCCGCGGCCGGCACCGATGTCATGTTCCGCCTCGGGCAATACCCGGTCATCAAGGAATACGGTTTCGTCGACGAGCCGGGGCGCTGGGATCACTGGCCGAGCGGCTTCCTGTTCACCTGGCCCAACGAAGGCGCGTCCGACGGCACCATCGTGCTCGACCAGGGCGACATCCTGCTGCCGCAGAAACGCTACCTGTCGGCGCCCGTCACGCTCACCGTCAAGCACGGCTACGTGACCGACATCGCCGGCGGCCTCGAGGCTGACCTCTTCAACGAGTACATGCAGAGTTTCAACGACCCGGAAGGCTATGCGCTGTCCCATGTCGGCTGGGGTCTGCAGCATCGCGCCAAGTGGTCGACCCTGAGCCTCTACGATCGTGAACAGACCATCGCCATGGACGCGCGCGCCTTCGCCGGCAATTTCCTGTTCTCGCTCGGCCCCAATACCGAGGTGGGCGGCACGCGCAATACCGCCTGCCATATCGACATCCCGCTGCGCGGCTGCACCGTCAAACTCGATGAGCGGGTGGTGGTGCGGGCCGGTGCACTGGTGGAATGAGATCCTGATCATGACGACATCACTCAAGGTCAACGGCAAAGCGGTCAGCATCGACGCGGTAGGCGAGATGCCACTCTTGTGGGTGCTGCGCGAACAGCTCGGCCTGACCGGCACCAAGTACGGCTGCGGCATCGGCGCCTGCGGCGCCTGCACCGTGCATCTCGACGGCACCGCCATGCGCGCCTGCCAGGTGCCGTTGGAAATGACCGCCGGCAAGGAGGTGCTGACCATCGAAGGCTACGGCGCCGACGGCCTGCACCTGCTGCAGAAAGCCTGGATAACCCACCAGGTGCCGCAATGCGGCTACTGCCAGTCGGGCATGATCATGGCGGCGGCGGACCTGTTGAAACGCAATCCCGCGCCGAGCGACGCCGACATCCGCCAGGCCATCACCAACCTGTGCCGTTGCGGCACCTACGAGCGCATCATCGCCGCGATCCTCGACGCCGCCAGCCAGATGCGCAACGGTCAGAGCGCATGAGCGCCGCGCCCATGTTGACGCGCCGCGCGCTGTTGAAGGCAAGCCTGCTCGGCGCGGGCGCGGTGGGCTTCGGTGTGAGCGGGCTCGGCGCCGTCGCGGCCGGTGGCGAGGCGGAAGTCACGTCGTGGATAGTCATTCGCGCCGACGGCCGCGTGGTGATCCGCATTCCGCAATCGGAGCTCGGCCAGGGCGTCACCACCAGCCTCGCGCAGCTCATCGCCGAGGAAATGGACCTCGCCTGGGGCGAATTCGATACCGAGTATTTCGACGCGCAGATCAACCGCGAGCGGCACAATGTCTACGTGCACACCGCGACCTTGAACAGCTGGTCGTCGGACCTGCTGTTCGAACCTATGCGTCTTGCCGGCGCGCAGGTGAAACGCATGCTGCTGACGGCGGCGGCCGCGAAGTTGAAGGTTGAGGTCGAGGCGCTAGTCATCGAAGGCGCGCGCATCCGGCACGGCGCGAGCGGCCGCAGCCTCGGCTTTGCCGAAGTGGCGAAGGCGGCGGCCGCCTTGCCGGTGCCGCCGGCGGCCAGCCTCGAGCTCAAAGACCGCGGGCAATGGAAACTCATCGGCCAGTCGCTGCCGCGCCTCGATGCCGAGGCCAAGGCCACCGGCGCGGCTCAATTCGGCATCGATGTCAGCTTGCCGGGCATGAAATACGCCGCCGTGCGCCAGTCGCCGGTGTTCGGCGGCCGTCTGCGCGGCTTCGATGCGAGCAAGGTGATGGCCATGCCGGGCGTCATCAAGGTGGTCGCAATCAAGGCCGGACCGTCGGGCTACACCGTGCCCGATACGCTGTGGGACATCATCGACTGGCAGATGGACGACGCAGTGGCGGTGATCGCCGACAGCTGGTGGCTGGCCGAGCAAGCCTTGCGCGCCTTGCCCATCAGCTGGGACGAGGGCGCCAACGCCAAGGTCGACAGCGCCGCCATCGCCACCGCGCTGGACGCGGCCTTGAAGCAGCCGGGCACGGTGATGCGCGGCGAAGGCGATGTCGACGCGGCACTCGCCACGGCCGCCAGGACCATCGCGGCCGAGTATCGCTATCCCTACATGGAACATGCGCCGCTCGAGCCCATGAACGCGACGGCGCTGGTCACCGCGCAAGGCGTGGAAGCATGGGCGCCCAGCCAATATGCCGACGAGGCGCTGCGCATCGCCGCCTACGCCGCGCAGCGCCCCTTGAAGGACGTCAAGCTGCATTTGACCTTGAGCGGCGGCGGTTTTGGCCGGCGCCTGTCCAACGACTACGTGAGCCAGGCGGTACAGGTCGCGGCGCAATTGCCGAACGTACCGGTCAAGCTCATCGCCTCGCGCGAGGAAACCACGCGGCGCGGTTACTACGCACCGGTGGCGGCGGCGCGCATGCGCGGCGGACTCGATGCAGAGGGGCGCGTCGTCGCGTGGCACAGCCATGTCGCTTTCGGTCGCGCGCCGCTGCAGCCCTACGGCATGTCGCGCATCCCGTTCGCCATCGACCATGTGCGCTGCGAATACTCGAGCATCGACACGCCGCCACCGTTCGGCTGGATGCGCGGCGTGGCCCATACCCAGGGCCTGTGGATGAACCTCGGCTTCCTCGGCGAACTGGCGGAAGCGGCCGGCAAGAGCAGCATCGAGATGCAGTTCGCGCTGCTCGACGAGTCACGCCTGTCGCGCCAACGCAGCGATTACGACGACGCGCTGGCGCGCATCAGGCGCCAGAAGTCGCTGCTCGAAACGGTGGTGAAGCTCGCCGGCGGCGCGCGCCTCGATGCGCCGGGCAAGGGGCGTGGCATCGCGGTCACGGACATGAGCTACGTGCCCGGCTATCACTCCTCGTGCGTGGCCATGGCCATGGACGTCGCCCTCGATGCTGAAGGCCGGCTGCGCGTCGAGCGCGTGATCGCGGTGGTCGATGTCGGGCTCGCCATCAATCCGCGCAACGTCGAGGCACAGGTGCAGGGCGGCATCGCCTTCGGCCTGTCGAATGCGATGTATGGCCAGATCACCCTGCGTGACGGTCGCGTCGAACAAGGCAACTTCAACGACTACCCGGTCATGAAGATGATGGCCATGCCGCGCGTCGAGGTGCACATCCAGCCGTCCAGCGGCCGGCCCAGTGGCATCGGCGAGGAAGCGGTGCCGGTGGCGGTGGCGGCGCTGGTCGACGCGGTGTACGCAGCGGGCGGACCGCGCGTGCGTTCGCTGCCGCTGGCCGCGCACAAGCTCACGCCGCGCAAGGCTTAGCGCGCTGCCCATGAACGCGCCCGATGTGATGCGCGTCGGCGCCGCCGACAGCGCGCTGGGCCTGGCGCTGCGCGCGGTGTTTGCGCTCCATGGCCTGGCTGTTGAATGGCTGGCCGACGGCGGCGAGATCCCCGGCAGCTACTGGGGCGAATGCGAAGCGGGCTTGGTGAAATCGACGCTCTACGTGCGCGCCGACACACCGGTGCATTCGGCCCTGCACGAAGGTTGCCATTACGTCTGCGCCGACGACGAACGCCGCGCCAACCTGCACACCGATGCCGGCGGCAGCGACACCGAGGAATGCGCGGTGTGTTACCTGTCCATCGTGCTGGCGGCGGAGCTGCCGGGATTCGGCCAGTCACGCATGCTGACCGACATGGACGCCTGGGGTTATTCATTCCGGCTCGGCAGCGCCGCGCGTTGGCTGGTCGAAGATGCCGAAGATGCGCGCGCGTGGCTGCTCGCCCATGCATTGCCGACCGCACTCGATCCCGAATACGACAGGACACGCCCATGAGCGAAGATTTCGAACACGGCATTCGCGAAGCGAGCATCGCCGAGCTGCGTGCGGCGCTCGCCGCCGGCCGCTTGAGCGCAACGGCGCTGGTGTGTCGTTACCTCAACCGCATCGCGCATTACGATCATCACGGCATTCGCTTGAACGCCGTGCCGATTCTGAACCCGCAACTGTTTGCCGAGGCGCGCGCCGCCGACGAACGACGCCGCAAGGGCGAAACGCGCGGGCCGCTGGACGGCATTCCCTATCTCGCCAAGGCCAGCTACGCAGTCAAGGGGCTGCCGCTCACCAGCGGTTCGCCGGCCTTCGAACATCTCATCGCGCGCGAAGATGCCTTTGTCATCGCCGAGCTGCGCGCGGCCGGCGCCATACTCATGGGTCTGACCACCATGCCGCCGATGGCGGCGGGAGGCATGCAACGCGGCTTGTTCGGGCGCGCGGAAAGTCCGTATAACGCAGCCTTCCTCACCGCCGCCTTCGCCTCCGGTTCCTCCAACGGCTCGGGCAGCGGCCTCGCGGCGGGCTTCGCCGCCTTCGCGCTCGCCGAAGAGACCTGGTCGTCGGGTCGCGCGCCCGCCACCAACAACGGCCTGGTCGCCTACACGCCGTCGCGCGGCATGATCTCCATGCGCGGCAATTGGCCCTTGATTCCGACCATGGACGTGGTGGTGCCCTACGCGCGCAGCGTGGCCTGCCTGCTCGACGTGTTGAACGTGGTGGTGAAGGACGACCCTGTCGCACGCGGTGATTTCTGGCGTGCGCAAACCGCCGTGCAGCTGCCCGCCGCGTCGGCGTTGCGCCCCGCCGACTACAGCGCACTCGGCGATGCCGGGGCCCTGCGTGGCAAACGGATCGGCGTGCCGCGCATGTACATCAACCGCGACGCCGCGAGCACGCGCCCCATCGCCACGCGCGCCTCGGTCATAGCCTGCTGGCAGGCGGCGGCACGCGCCCTGACGGCGGCCGGCGCGGAAGTCTTGGAAGTCGACTTCCCCTTGGTTTCGAACTACGAAAAAGACCGGCCCGGCGCCATGACCATGGTCGAGCGTGGACTGGCGCCCGCCGAGTTCGCGCATGCCGAGGGCTTCGACGCGATCGTGTTTGCGTGGGACGATTTCCTGGCCGCCAATGCCGACCCGCATCTCGCGAACCTTGCCGACGTGGCGCCGGATCTCATCATTCCGCGCCTGCCAGGCGCCGAGCGCGATCGCTACGAGGGCATTCCCAATTTCGGCGACTACGCCAACGCCGCCAAGGCCGGCGTCACGCCGCACAACGACATCCCGCATCTTGCCGCGGGACTGCGCGGCCTCGAACAAACGCGCAAGCAGGATTTGGAAGCGTGGCTCGATGCCGAGGGTCTGGACATGCTGGTGTTTCCGGCGGTGGCCGACATCGCGCCGGCCGATGCCGACTACAACCGGCGCGCGGCCGACATCGCGTGGCGCAACGGCACCTGGGTGGCCAACGGCAACCAGGCCATCCGCCATTTCGGCGTGCCGACCGTGACCGTGCCGATGGGCATGCTCGCCGACATCCACATGCCCATCGGTCTGACCTTCGCCGGACGCGCCTACGACGATGCACGGCTGCTCGCCGCCGCGTTTGCCTTCGAACAGTGCACGCGACAACGTCGCGCCGCACCACGCACGCCGCCGCTCGCCGATGACGGCGCCTTGCCGGCCGCGCGCGTGCCAGGCATGCAGGCCTTGCCTGCGCTCGAGCTGGGCGCCGGGATCTCCGGATGTCGATGGCGACGGCATGGTGACCCTGACGATATCCGGCAAAGTGAGCAGCAGCGCGCCGCTCGCAAAGCTGGCGCTGTGGGTCAATGGCACGCCGCAGCTGCTGCGCCAGGAGGGCGCTGGGTTTCGCGCCGAAGTACGGCTGCCCTTCGACACCCATTACGCCCTGCACAGCCGCTGGCGCGGCCCCTATGGATCGGTCATCACGGCGCTCGCGGAAGACCACCACGGCGGCGCGGCGGGCGCTTACGTGGTGGTGGGAGGCGTGTAGATTCCTGTCGCGATGCCGGCAATGAACGCGGCGATGTCAGGCTGAAGCCTGACCCACAGGGAACTCAGGCGGCCGGGCATTCTTGTGGACCAGGCTTCAGCATGACCCACAGAAAGGTCGGGAGGCAGGGCTATTTCATTGTGGGTCAGGCTTCAGCATGACCCACAGAAAGGTCGGGAGGCAGGGCATTTCATTGTGGGTCAGGCTTCAGCCTGACATGCTTTCACAGCCCGTGTGCCCGATAGCCCCTCGAATGTGCGAATGAATTCGCACACCCAGGTCAAGCGCGCAGCCGGGCTACAACCTCCGCTTCGCGAGCGAAATCCCACGAGACATTCCAGGTCGGATCGTTCATGGGCGTCGCCACGCGATCCAGGCCCTGGGCCATGAACCATTCGTAGGTCTGGGCATGGCCCGCGGCGAAATCGAAGCGCGACTCGAAGCCCAGCAGGCGACGCGCCTTGTCCGCGCTCACCACCGCGTGCAGCGACTTCTGGAAGCGATGATTGAAGGGCAGCGGCGCTTCGAGCGCGGCGGTGATGGCGTCCGGCAGCATCACGATGTCGGCTTCGACGCCCATGATGCCGGCGATGGTCTCGACGAAATAGCGCGAGGTCACCGAGTCGGCGCAGATGTTGAACACTTCGCCGTGCGCCGCCGGCGTGCTCGCGGCGAGGTGCAGGGCGCGCGCGAGGTCCTCGACGTGCCCATAGGGAAAGCACACCAAGCCATCGTGCGGCAGCAGCACCGGCAGACCCCGGCCGAGGCGTTGGAACATCGCCATCTCGCCGTCGGGAATATTGTTGTGCGGACCGTAGACCGCCGCCGGGCGCACCACGGTATAGGCGAAGCCGCTGCGTGCGCGACGCTCGGCCAGCAGCGCTTCGACCGCCGCCTTGTGGCCGCCATACTTGCTCGGGCGTGAGCGCGTGGTGGGCAGACTTTCGGTCCACGGCAAGGAGCCATGGCCCATGCGGTAGGCGGCGATGGAACTGACGAACAGGTAGACGCCGCACTGGCCGTCGAGCATATCGATGAGCGCCGCGATGTCCTCGAGCGGCGCGACCTGCGCCGAGGCGCTGACATCGTAGACCGCGTCCCATTGGCGGGCGCGCAGCGCGCGCGCCATGGCATCACGGTCCTTGCGATCGGCGATGAGCTGCTCGACGCCGGCCGGCGCGGCGTTGGCGCCGCGGTTCAGCACAGTCACGTCATGGCCGGCCGCGAGCAGATGCTGGACCAGCTGGCGGCCGATGAACGCGGTGCCGCCCAGGAACAGGCTGCGAGTTGCACCCATGCTGCTTCCTCCCCTCGACTCGCGACAGTGTACCGACAGCCCGCGCGCCGCCACCACTCACCGATAGGGCAATGCTCGCTACACTGTCGGCCTCCATCGAACACGCGAGGCCGGCATGATCAATCTGCACTATGTCGAACGCGGACAGGGCCCGGTGCTGCTGTTCGTGCACGGTTGGTCGCAAAGCACGCGCTGCTTCGAAAAGCAGTTGGCGGATCTCAGCGATCGCTATCGCGTGATGGCGGTCGACATGCGCGGCCACGGTGAATCGCCCAAGCCCAGCCATGGCTACCGCGTGGCGCGCCTCGCCCAGGACCTGCACGAGTTCCTGCTCCAGCACGATCTGCGCGAGGTGGCGCTGGCCGGCCATTCCATGGGCGCCTCGATCATCTGGAGCTATGTCGAACAGTTCGGCGCCGAGCGCCTGGCCAAGCTCATCTTCATCGACCAGGCGCCGCTGGTGACCAACGGCATGGGACTCACTGGCGAGGCGCTGGCGGCGGCGGGCTGCGCCTTCACACCGACCTCGCTGTACGAGATTGCCCACGGCATCGCGACCAACAGGGAAGCGAGCCTGGCCGGCCTGCGCAGCGCGTTCTTCAGCAGCGCGGTCGGCGACGACGATTTCAGTATGGCGGTGAGCGAGAGCCTGAAAGTACCGGCGGCCTGTGCGGCACGCCTGCTGATCGATCACGCCTCGCAGGACTGGCGCGACGTGATCACGGAGGTCATCCCGGGCCTGGGCTTGCCGACCCTGGTATTCGGCGGCGAGCTCGCCACCATCTTTCCGCCGCAGTCGGCGGCGTGGATAGCCTCACGCATCCCGGGCGCGCGCCTGTCGATCTTCGGCCGCGAGGAAGGCGGCAGTCACTTCATGTTCTGGGAGAACCCGGCGAAGTTCAACGCCGTGCTGCGCGACTTCCTCGGTTGAAGCAGCCTACAAGCCCATCTGCCTGACGGCCAGGTCGCGCATGATCTCGGCCGAGCCGCCGCCGATGGTCATGACCTTGGTCTCGCGGTAGATGCGCTCCACCGGGTTGCCGCGCAGGTAGCCGGCGCCGCCGAAGATCTGCATCGCTTCGTTGGCGCAGAATTCCAGCGCCGTCGAGCAGAAGAACTTGGCCTTGCTGATCTCGGCCACCGGCGCCTCGCCCTCGTTGATGTTCCAGCAGATCTGGTTGATCAAGGCGTCCATGGCGTCGATGCGCGAACTCATCTCGGCGAGCTTGTGGCGAATGACCTGGTGCTTGATGAGCGGCTTGCCGAAGGTCTTGCGCTGCTGGCCATAGGCGATGCTTTCATCCAGGCAGCGTCGCGCCATGCCGAGCATCTGCGCGCACATGAACAGGCGCTCGAAATTGAAATTGTTCAACACCGAAAGAAAGCCGCGATTCTCCTCGCCCATGAGATTGGCGGCCGGCACGCGGCATTCGTCGAAATAGAGAGTGGCGGTGTCCGACGCCCACCAGCCCATCTTGCGCTCGATGGCGGTGCGCGAGAAACCGGGCATGCCGGCCTCGACGAAGAACAGCGAGATGCCGGCGCCGCCTTCGTCGCCGGTGCGCGCGGCGATGGCGAAGTAGCTGGCGTTCATGCCGCCGGTGATGAAAGTCTTGGAGCCGTTCAAGACATACTCGTCGCCCTCGCGGCGCGCGCGGGTCTGCATGCTGGCGACGTCCGAACCGCCGCCGGGTTCGGTGATGCCGAGCGCACCGCCCTTCACGCCCGACAGGATCTCGGGCAGCGCGCGGCGCTTGATGGCTTCATTGGCGAGGCCATGCACGAGACCGACCATGATGCCGCGCGAGCCGATGGCGGCGATCACGCCGCCGATGCCACCGCGCCCCAGTTCCTCGGCCGAGGCGGCGCGCATGAAGGCATCCTCGAAACCGAGGCCACCGTATTGTTCATCGATGCCGAAGCCGAACAGGCCGAGCGCGCAGGCCTTTTCATGCACTTCCCAGGGAAAGGTGCCGGCTTCGTCCCAGGCATCGGCATTCGGTTCGATTTCATTCTTCACGAAACGCGCCACGGTGTCGCGAAAGGCACGGCGTTCATCGGTATCAAAGGGATTTTTCATGGTCGTGGCTTGGTGGCTGTCAATACTGACAGTGTACCGATTCCGCGCCGAGGCGATACGCCTTCGGCCGGCCACGCGCGGCGCTTGTGGCGATGGCGCGTGCTGGTTACGCTCATGCGCCTCCCCACTCCCGGAGTACACAGCATGGCCCGTATACCGCTCGTCGACATGGCGGACGCCAGCCCCGAAGTCCGCGGCCTGTACCAGCAGATGCAGGACGTCGGCTTCCCGACCTTCAACGTGTTCAAGGTCTTCGGCACCAGTCCCGGCATCCTCGAAGCCTTCTTGCAGTTCGTCAAAACCCTGTACGTGAACCCGCATATCGCACCGCGCTACCGCGAGCTCGCCTACTTGCGCGCCTCGCAGCTCAACGCCTGCCATTACTGAATCCCCACCCACGTGATGCTCGGTCTGAGTGTCGGGTTGACGAGTGAGGAAATGGCCTCGATGGACGCGCCTGACACCTGCGCGAGCTTCGATGACACCGACAAGCTGGTGCTGCGCTACGCCGAGGTGCTGACGCGTGACAACCGCTGCGATGACGCGCTGTACGCGCAACTGGCGGCGCGCTTCGGCAAGGATGAATTGGTCGAGCTGTGCGTGACCATCGGCCTGTCGGCGATGGTCAACCGCGTGCATGCCACCTTCCGCACCGATGTCGACGACAGCACCGAAGCGGCGGTCAAGGGCATGGGCGCCTGCCTGTTGCCGGCGCGTCGCTGAGGGCGCGCCGCGCGGCTCAGATCACGCCTTCGTCGCGCAGCCGCGCCAGGGTCTCGGCATCGAGGCCCAGGCGTTGGCGGTAGACCTCGTCGTTGTGCTGACCGAGATCGGGGCCGAGGCTCTTGAGGCGCCCCGGCGTCGCCGACAGGCGCGGCCCCACGTTCGGCACCACCACCTCGCCGACGCGCTCGTCGCTGACGTGCAAGAGGCTGCCGCGCGCGGCGATGTGCGGATCGGCGAAGATGTCGGCGATGCTGTTGACCGGACCGGCCGGCACCTCGCCGGCCAGGCAGCGCGCCATCACTTCATCGCGATCGAGTCCTGCCATCCAGTCGGCGACGATGCCGTTGACCTCGGCGCGTGCCGCCACGCGCTGCGCGGTGTACATGAAGCGATCAGGGGCGACGAGGTCGGGCCGCTGCATGACGGCGGCGAGGCGCGCGAACATCTTGTCGCTGGAACAGGCCAACGCCACCCACTGGCCGTCGCGGGTCTGGTAATGGCTGTGCGGCACGGCGTTGACGGTGTCGGCGCCCATGCGTTCGCGCACGAAGCCCGAACGCGCGTAGGCCGGCGCCAGTTCATCGAGCATGCGCAACACGCCTTCGTAGAGCGCCACGTCGACGCTCTGGCCGATGCCGTGGCGTTGGCGCGCGATGTAGGCCAGCAGGGCGCCGAACGCGGCATACAGGCCGGAAATGTAATCGGCCAGCGAAGTTGATCCCGGCGTCACCGGCGGGCCGTCGGCTTCGCCGGCGAGATAGGCCAGGCCCGAGTAGGCATGGGCGATGCGCGCATAGCCCGGCCGATCGCGATAGGGCCCGTCCTGGCCATAGGCGGAAATGCGCACCAGGATCAGATCGGGCTTGATGGCGGTGAGCACCTCGGGCCCGAGCCCCCAGCGTTCCAGGGTGCCGGGCCGGAAGTTCTCGACCAGGATGTCGCAGTCGGCGACCAGGCGTTTGAACAATTCGACGCCCCGCGCCTTGCGCAGATCGAGCGTGACCGATTGCTTGTTGCGCCCGTCATTCAGCCAATTGAGGCTGGCGCCGCTCTCGGTCATGGTGCCGAAACGACGAAACGGATCGCCGCCATCGGGCATCTCGACTTTCAGCACGTCGGCGCCGAAATCACCGAGCAGCGCCGCGCAGAACGGCGCCGCCAGCATGGTCGCGATGTCGAGCACGCGCACACCGGCGAGGGGTAGAAGCGAAGGCGCGTTCATGCTGGATGCCAACCCGCGATTGTGACGGGCGCATTGTCGCCGACCGCCGCGACCCAGGCGAGGGACGCAGGCGGCCGGGCGCCGTCACGGCACGGACGGCGCACCGCCTGCCGCACGGCTCAACTGATGTCGCGCGTGACCTCGAGATCGACCAGCAGCTGCGCAGCGCTGCCGGTCACCGTGTAGGACGCGTAGGACGACCCATCGACCAACACGTTGCTGCCCTGCACCCAACCCTGACCGCTGGCATGCACGGTGTCGCCAGCGTTGCCGTCGAGCAACAGCTGCAGGGTCTGGCCAGCCACGAACGCGCCGCCGTGGTCCGGCAGTGCCAGCACGTCGTGGACATTGAGCGTGACGACGTTGTTGCCGCTGCCCGTCATGTCGATGCGTTCGATGCCGCCCACGCGGAAATCGGCAACGGTGGTGAGATCGAGCGTGATGCCGCTGCCGTCGATGCGCAGCGTGTCGACCCCGCTGCCACCGTCGACCTGGTGCAACTCGGCGTCCCACACCAAGGTGTCGTCGCCCGCGCCGCCCTTCAGCACGTCTTCGCCGCCGGCGCCGTCCAAGGTGTCGTCACCCTGGCCGCCGACCATGACTTCGTCGGCACCGGTGCCGGTCAGACTGTCGACCGCGCTGCTGCCCTGCACATCGGTGCTGCCGGTGAAATCACGCCCGAACAGCACGTAACTGGAACCGCCCTGCGCGGCGCCGACCGGGTCGGCCTGCGATGCACCGATGATGAGGTCGTCATAACCGTCACCATCGATGTCGCCCGCCCCGGCGACCGCGATACCGCTGAAGTCATAGGCCGCCACGCCGTTCAAACGCAGGCCGGTGGCACCGGTCAGGGTGTCGAGATTGATGTGCGCATCGAAACCGCTGGCCTTGCCGAACAGGAGATAGGTGCTGCCCGATTCGTTGCCGTTGACGTCGGCGCCACGCGCGCCGACCAGGATGTCATCGTAGCCGTCACCGTTGACGTCGCCGGCGGCGCTCACGGCGATGCTGGAGAAATCCGAAGCGGCGCCGCCCTCGATCGTGAAGCCCTTGCTGACGTCCTGGTCCAGGGTGCTCAGGTCGATGCCCGCGCCGAACGAGGCGCTGGTGCCGAACACCACGTGGGTGGCGCCGGAATCGCTGCCATTCGGATCAGCGCCGACCGCGCCAATCAGCATGTCGTCGAAGCCGTCGCCGTTCACGTCGCCGGCATTGCTCACCGAGCGGCCGGCGCGATCGTCGACGGCGGCGCCATCGATGACGAAACCGCTGAGGCCGGTCAGGCTGCTGGAGTCGATGCTGGCGCTAAAGCCGCTGGCCTTGCCGAATACCACGAAGGTCGAGCCGGAATGGTTGCCATTGGGGTCGGCGAACAAGGCGCCGACCATGAGATCGTCGAAACCATCGCCATTGATGTCGCCGGCGCCGCTGACCGACAGGCCGGCGTCGTCGCCAGCCGCGCCGTTGATCCTGAAGCCGGTGCTGCCATTGAGCCCGGCGAGGTTCAAGTCAGCCGCGAAACCGCCGGCCTTGCCGAATACCACGAAGGCCGAGCCGGAATCCGTGCCGTTGGCGTCGTCGCCATAGGCACCGATGACGAGATCCGCGAAGCCGTCGCCGTTGATGTCACCGGCGGCGCGGACGTCGAAGCCGGCGTAGCTGTCCGCCGGACCGCTCAGGGCAAAGCCGTTGCTGCCATCGAGACTGCTGGCGTCGAGATTGGCGGCAAAACCGCTGGCCTTGCCGAATACCACGTAGCTGCTGTCGCCCGCGCGGCTGCCCACCAGCACGTCATCGAAACCGTCGCGGTTGATATCGCCAATGCCACTGACCGCGCCGCCGGTGGCGTCAGCGGCATTGACGCCGTCGAGGCGGAATCCGTTGTCGCCGTTGAGCGAGCTCAAGGCCAGCGTTGAACTGAAGCCACCGGCGGCACCGAACACCACGTAGGCGGCGCCGGAGCTGAGACCGTGGGGATCGGCACCGAAGGCGCCCACCACCAGGTCGTCGAACCCGTCACCGTTGACGTCACCGGCCGAGCTGACCGCGATGCCACTCTGGTCCACGTTCGCAACGCCATCGATGCGAAAGCCATCGGCGCCGTCGAGCGCCGCCAGGTTCACGCCGCCCGCCGTCCACACCTGCACGTCACTGTCGATGTCGACACTCAGACCGCCCGCTGAGTAGCGCGTGAAGCCGGTCACCACTTCGCCATCGTTGGTCCAGCTGCCGGCGAGGTTGACGAGGTCGGCGCTGTCGCCCAGCACCTGCACGTGATGCGGCGCATCGCTCGCCGCGCGCAGGCCTTGCGCATCGAGCAGCAGGCCGTTGGCAACCGCCGCGCGCAGGTCGAAGACGTCGACGTTGCGCAGTACCGACTGGCCGGTGACGAAGGCGCCGCCATTGCTGCCGAACAGCAAGGTGTCGCTGCCGCCGCCGCCATCGATGCGCTGCACGCCGTCACGCCAGCTGATGATGTCGTTGCCGGCCCCGCCGCGCACCACGTCGGCGCCACCGGCGCCGTCGAGGGTGTCGTTGCCGGTACCGCCGATGATGCGCTCGGCGGCGCTGCTGCCGCTCAAGGTATCGTCACCGTCACCGCCGTTCTGATCGGTGAGGTTGGTGTAGTCGCGACCGAACACCACGTAGCTCGAACCGGACGCGGAACTGTGGAAGTCGGTGCGCGGTGCACTGATCATGAGATCGTCGTAGCCATCGCCGTTGACGTCGCCGGCCGCGCTGACGCGGGTGCCGCTGTAGTCGGCCTCGGCCGCGCCTTCGAATCGCCAGCCGCTGAGGCCGGTGAGCGTGGCCAGCGAGACCGTGCTGGCGAAACCGGCGTTGCTGCCGAACAGGAGATAGGTGGTACCCGAGCTCTCGCCGTGGGGATCGGCGCCGCGCGAGCTGACCAAGAGGTCGTCGAAGCCGTCGCCGTTGACGTCGCCGGCGGCGCTGACCGCGCTGCCACTGGCATCGGCTGCCGCGGCGCCGTCGAGACGAAACCCGTTGGTGCCGTTCAGCGCGCCGAGCGAGAGCGTCGCACCGAAGCCTTCGGTCGTGCCGAACACCACGTAGCTCGAGCCCGATATATTGCCGTTCGGATCGGCGCCGTTGGCGCCGACGATGAGGTCGCCGATGCCGTCGCCATTGACGTCGCCGGCCGCGCTCAAGGCGATGCCCGCGTAATCGCCGGATGCCACGCCGTCGAGACGGAAGCCATTGCTGCCCGTCAGGCTGCCGAGCCCGAGATGGTCGGTGAAGCCGGAGGCTTTGCCGAACACCACGTAGGCCGCGCCCGCGACGTCGCCGAGCGCGTCGGCGAAGCGCGCGCGCACCACCACGTCGTCAAAACCGTCGCCGTTCAGATCGCCGGCGCCGCTCACCACCGCGCCGCTGCCGTGGGAGGCGGCGATGCCATCGATGCGGAAACCGTTGGGGCCCGTCAGATCGGCGAGGCTCACGATATCGGTGAAGCCAGAAGCGGCACCGAACACCACGTAGCTCGAGCCGCTGTCCGCGCCATCGTTGTCGGCACTGTTGGCGCCGATGATCAGATCGCCGAAACCATCGCCATTGACATCGCCGGCAGCGCTGACGCTGATGCCGGCGTTGTCACCGGCCGCGACGCCATCGAGGCGCAGGCCGCTGCTGGCAGCGGCCAGGGTGCTGACATCGACATCCGCCGCGAAGGTGTTCTTGCCGTACACCACGTAGCTGGCGCCCGACGCGGCACCACCGCCGGTAAAGCCCGACGCCCCGATCACGAGATCGGCGAGACCGTCGCCGTTGAAATCGCCGGCGCCGCTGGCCGACACCGCGAACTGGTCGCTGCCCGCAATGCCGGCGATACGAAAACCGTCGGTGCCGTCCAGGGTGTCGAGCGCGATGCTGGCGGCGAAGCCGCTATCGGCGCCGAACACCACGTAGGCCGCGCCTTTCGCGACACCGCCCACGTCCGCCACGGTCGAAGCCACCAGCACGTCGGCGAGCCCGTCACCATTGATGTCGCCGATGCCGCTGATGGCATAGCCCATCTGGTCGCCGGCCACCGCGCCGTCCAGGCGAAAACCCGTGCTGCCATCCAAGGATTCGAGCGCTATCGCACCGCCGATGAAACGGGTCGCCGCCGCTTCGACCTGCAAGGTGGCGCCGGCCAGGGTGTATTGCGTATAGGTCACGCTGTCGATGGTGGTATCAGCGCCCGCCACCCACGCGCCGCTCACGCTCACGGTGTCGGCGGCATCGCCGCGGATGCGCAGCGTACCGCTGTCGGACAGGGTCGCCACGCGGTTGCCGTCGAGGAACAGCGAACTGACGCCGCTGCCGCGGGCATCCAGCACCTCGATATTGCTGGCATTGGCGATGTCGCTGGTATTCAGCAGCAGGCCGCTGCCGTTGAACAGCAAGGTGTCGTTGCCGGTGCCGCCATCCTGGGTCACGTCGCTCGCGTCATGCACGAGCACATCGTCGCCGCCCGCGCCACGCACGCTGTCGGCGCCCGCGCCGCCGTCGAGTTGATTGGCGGCGCTGTTGCCGGTGAGCGTGTTCGCGGATGAGTTGCCGGTGCCGTTGATGGCGCTGCTGCCGCTCAGGGTCAGGTGTTCCTGCTGCGCGCCGAGCGTGTAGGTGACACTGCTGTTGACGGTATCGGTGCCGGCATCGCTGCGCGCGGTGTCGATCTCGGTCGAGACATCGATGAAATAGCTGTCGTCGCCGGTAAGGCCGATCAGTACGTCGGTGCCAAGCCCGCCGATCAGCACGTCGTTGCCGGCGCCGCCGATCACGGTGTCGTTGCCGGCGCCGCCCTCCACGCGATCGTCGCCGCCACCGCCGTCGATGCGATCGTTGCCGAGGCCACCGATGAGCCTGTCCGCACCGGTGCCGGTGCCACCCAGCAGCACGTCGTCGCCAGCGCCGCCATCGAGCCGGTCATCGCCAGCGCCGCCGTCGAGCTTGTCGTTGCCGAGGCCGCCGAGCATGGTCGTGTCATTGCCGAGGCCACCC
Source organism: Pseudomonadota bacterium (assembly GCA_016719885.1). Lineage (NCBI taxonomy): Bacteria > Pseudomonadati > Pseudomonadota > Pseudomonadota bacterium. The sequence continues at coordinate 233,489 of JADJYF010000008.1, forward strand.
AGCAGCACGTCGTTGCCGGCGCCACCATCGAACTTGTCATTGCCGACACCGCCGTCGAGCTTGTCGTTGCCGAGGCCGCCGAGCAGGACGTCATTGCCGGCGCCGCCCAACAGCACGTCGTTGCCGGCGCCACCGTCGAGCTTGTCGTTGTCGAGGCCACCGTCGAGCTTGTCGTTGTCGAGGCCGCCGAGCAGGACATCGATGCCGGCGCGCCCAACAGCAGGTCGTTGCCGGCGCCACCATCGAGCTTGTCGTTGCCGACACCGCCGTCGAGCCTGTCGTTGCCGAGGCCACCGCTCAGGCGATCATTGCCGGCCAGGCCCAACAGGGTGTCGGCGCTTGCGCTGCCGACCAGCGTGTCGTTCTTGGTGGTGCCTTTTTTCGTTGCCATGACGCTCGCCCTCAGCCTGCTGTACTTCCCAGGCCCCGGAATCTATCCGTTCGGCGCGCGGGCAACCAGACTTGCTCCACACACTGAGACCTCGGTAACAATTCTCAACACGGTGCGGGGCAGGCCGGCCGCGATCGCAAAAAAACGTGGAGCGCACGGCCGGCGGGAACTCGGCGCGCGGGCGTGCGATGATCGCCGCCCTGACTGTCGCCCGGCGCCTGCGCCCCGCCGCGCGCATGGCTCGTTTCCCGCGCGAGGTCCCGTCCCTGCATGCTGTTTTCCGAGTTGAAACTGCCCGCTGCCCTGGCCCAGGGTGTGCGCGATGTCGGTTACATCGACATGACGCCGGTGCAGGCCGCCTGCCTGCCGACCATCCTCGCCGCCGGCGACGTGATCGCCGAGGCCCATACCGGCAGTGGCAAGACCGCGGCGTTTGCGCTGGGCTTGCTGGCCGCGCTCGAAACGTCCATCAGCACCGTGCAGGGCCTGGTGCTGTGCCCGACCCGCGAGCTCGCCGACCAGGTCAGCCGCGAGATCCGCCGTCTCGCGCGCGCCATCCCCAATGTCAAGGTGCTGACCCTGTGCGGCGGTGTGCCGCTGCGCCCGCAGCTGGCGTCCTTGACGCATCTGCCGCACATCGTGGTGGGCACGCCGGGCCGCATCCAGGAGCTGATCGAAAAGCAGGTGCTGCCGCTCGACGGCGTCAAGGTGCTGGTGCTCGATGAAGCCGATCGCATGCTCGACATGGGCTTTGCCGACGCCATGGAATGGGTCGTGGGCTCGGTGCCGCGCGCGCGCCAGACCTTGTTGTTCTCCGCCACCATCGGCGATGACATTCGCGCCGTGAGCCGGCGCCTGCAGCGCGAGCCACTGGATGTGCGCATCGAAGACGACGCCGCGCGTCCGGAAATCGAACAGCGCTTCTTCAAGGTCGAAGCCGACCACAAGCCGGCCGCACTGCGCGCGCTGTTGCTGGAGCTCAGGCCCGAATCGGCGGTGGTGTTCTGCAATACGCGCCACGAAGTGCGCAGTGTCGAACGCCATCTCGTCGAGCACGGCTTTGCGGCGCTGGCCCTGCACGGTGAGCTCGAGCAACGTGAGCGTGAAGAAATGCTGGTGCGCTTCGCCAATCGCAGCTGCACGGTGCTGGTGGCGTCCGACGTCGCCGCGCGCGGACTCGACATCGCCGAACTCGCGCTGGTGGTCAATTACGAACTGGCTGCCGATGCCGACACGCACCTGCATCGCATCGGTCGTACCGGCCGCGCCGGACGCCGCGGTCTCGCGCTCAACCTGTGTGCGAGCCGCGAGCAGGGACGTCTGCGCGCCATCGCCGAGGCTGGCGACGAGCCCCTGCACTGGGCCGAACTGCCGCGCGCCAGCGGCCAGGCGTCGCCCGCGCCGTTCGTGACGCTGGTGGTCGATGCCGGCCGCCAGGACAAGCTGCGGCCCGGCGATGTGCTCGGCGCCTTGACCGGCGGCGCCGGCCTGTCGGCCGACGAGGTCGGCAAGATAGACGTGTTCGCCACGCGCAGCTACGTGGCGATCGCGCGCGATGCGGTGGAGCGCGCGCGGCGCGGACTGCGCGCCGGCAAGATCAAGGGCCGCAATTTCCGCGTGCGTGAACTCGCCTTGTGAGCGCCGCCTTCGAGCAACTCGGTCTCCACGCCGCCGCACTGCGCGCGCTTGCCGCGCGTGGCTACGCGAGGCCGACCGCGGTGCAGTGCGCGGCCATTCCGGCGGTGCTGGCCGGTCGCGACGTGTGGGCCCAGGCCCAGACCGGCTCGGGCAAGACCGCGGCCTTCGCCCTGCCCATCCTGCAGCGCTGCGCGCAGTTGCCCCCCGGCGCCGCCCTGCAGGCACTGGTGCTGGTGCCCACCCGCGAACTCGCGCAGCAGGTGGCGACGGTGTGCGCGGACTTCGCCCGCCACGCGACGCGTGACTTGAAAGTGGTCGCGGCCTTCGGCGGCGTGTCCATCAATCCGCAGATGATGGCGCTGCGCGGCGGCGCCGACCTGCTGGTGGCAACCCCAGGACGACTGCTCGATCTCGTCGACCACAATGCCGTGCGTCTGCATGACGTGCACACCCTGGTGCTGGACGAAGCCGATCGCCTGTTCGACCTCGGGTTTGCCGAGGAATTGACGCGCGTGCTCGAACACCTGCCGGCGCGGCGCCAGAACCTGTTGTTCTCGGCGACCTTCCCCGAGGCGGTGCACGCGCTGGCCGCGCGGCTGCTGCATGCGCCGCTGCGCATCGACGTGCCGGACAGCGGCGACACCACGCCGCGCATCACGCAGCGCGCCATCGCCGTCGATCGCGCACGGCGCACCGCGCTGCTGCGCCATCTCATCGCCAGCGAAGGCTGGCAGCGCACGCTGGTGTTCACCGCCACCCGTTACAGTACCGAGCACGTGGCCGACAAGCTGCGACGCGCCGGTCTCAACGCCGCCGCCCTGCATGGCGAACTCGGCCAGGGCGCGCGCGCGCAGGCGCTGGAAGATTTCAAGCGCGGACGCGTGAACGTGCTGGTCGCGACCGATCTCGCGGCGCGCGGCATCGACATCGTCGAGCTGCCGGCGGTGGTCAATTACGATCTGCCGCGCTCCACCGACGATTACCTGCATCGCATCGGCCGCACCGGCCGCGCCGGCGCCAGCGGCGTGGCGGTGAGCCTGGTGTCGGCCGACAACGCCGCGCATTTCGCCCTGATAGAAAAGCGCCACGCCTTGCAGCTGCCGCGCGAAATCATCGCCGGCTTCGAACCGACCGACAGCCCGCCGCCGGCAACGCCGGGCAGCGGCGGCATCAAGGGCAAGCGGCGCAGCAAGAAGGACAAGCTGCGCGAAGCGGCGGCGCACGCGGGTCAGGATGAAACGGAATCAGCGCGGCCCTTCGTCTGGCCCAAGCCGCCACGCCCCCTGTAGGTGCGAATTCATTCGCACATTCGGTTGCCAGGCAAGCGCATGGCCGCGCGATTCGATGTGCGAATGAATTCGCACCTACAGGGCCCTGCTGCCAGGACGCCCGGGCTGCGCCGCTTGCGGCGCGCGGGGCCCGCTCTTATCTTTGCTCTTCATCTCCATTCACAACCGCCCAGGCGCCGAGGAAACGACGATGGAAGTAGGTTTGCAATTCATCTTTCAGAACACCCACGCCGGCTTGTCCGATGCCGACATGATGCGCAAGGAAACCGAGGTCGCGCTGCTGGCCGAGGAAGTGGGCATGGATTTCGTGCTGCTGCCCGAGCATCACTTCGACCCGGCTTACTCGATGATGCCTGACAACATGCAATGGCTGGCCTACATCGCCGGCCGCACTCAACGCATGAAGATCGGTACCGGCGCCATCATCCTGCCCTGGCACGAGAACCCGACGCGTGTCGCCGAGAAGATCACGCTGTTGCAGATCCTGCTCGGCGATCGCTTCATCCTCGGTTTCGGTCGCGGCCTCGCCAAGGAGGAGTACCGCGCCTTCGGTATCGACATGGGCACCTCGCGCGAGCGCTTCGACCAGGCCGCCGAAATCATTCTCGACATCCTCGATACCGGCGTCGCCGAATACGACACGCCGTTCTTCAAGCAGTCACGCACTCACGTCACGCCCAAGCCCGAACATGGCTATCGCGATCGTGAATTCCTGTCGGTGGCGATGACGCCGGAATCGGGCGTGGCGGCGGCCAACCTCGGCGCCACCATGATGTCCTTCGTGCAGCTGCCGTGGGCGCAGCATCACGCCGCGGTGGAAGCCTGGCGCGCGCGCTTTCGCGACGTGCATCCGAACAAGCCGCTGGGCGCGCCGGCGTTCTCCGACTTCACCTATTGCCACGAAGATCCCAAGGTCGCCGAACAGGTCGCGCGCCAGTACCTGTCGAAGTACTACGCGAGCGTCATTCGCCATTACGACTTCGATGGCTCGCACTGGGGCGAGACCAAGGGCTATGGCGCCTACCAGGCCGGCGCCGCCGCCATCAAGGAAGTGGGCCTGGACGCAGCCTGCGAAGCGTTCGTGCAGAGCCAGGCCTGGGGCACGCCCGAGCAGATCGTCGAGAAGTGGGCCAAGCGTGTCGAAATGACCGGCGAGCTCAGGCCCGCCATGGCGGTGTCCTATGCCGGCATGCCGTTCGACATGGTCAAGGACAGCCTGCGCCTGATCGGCGCCAAGGTCGCGCCGCAGTTGCGCAAATTGGGCGGGCAACGCAAGGCGGCGTAGAGCGAGAGAGCCGGGCACCAGCCGCATGCGGGTCAGACTCAGTCGTGCTTTGAATTGACTGGTGCTCCGGCCACGAAGGTCAGACTGGAGTCTGACCCACACGCTATGCTCAGGCCACCTTGCGGCGCTTGAGCCCCACCATCCCGCACAGCGCCGAACCGAACATCCATACCGCCGCCGGCACCGGCACCGGCGCAGCGGTCAGTTCCATCAGGCGGTCATTGCCGCTGGACGGGTGCTGGATGTTGACCCAGGCGCGGTTGGGGTTCTGCGGGTCGAAATAAAGGCCCGTGAACTCCGAACCCTGCACGCCGTTCGACGCCCAACGCGCCAGGCCTTCACCGGCGTCGGCGAGATCGCCATCGTGGTTGATGTCCTTGGCGAACCAGATATCGTCGTCGACGCCGCCGTTGCGGTCTTCGATGATGTAGATGTTGCCTTCGGCGTCGACGGCGAGGTTGTCGGGACTGCGCAAGCCCGCGCCCACCGCCTGGCCGGTGCCGAGATCGATGGTGTTCACATCGGCGAACAGGCTCATGCTGTTGGTGGTGATGTTGTACGCGTAGATCTCGTTGGTGGTGGTGGTGGTCATGTACAGCAGTTCATCACCGTTGGCGGCATGGGCAATCTGCAGGTCTTCCGGCCGCTGGTAGCTCGTGCCCTTGAAGGCCGCGACGTTGGCCGACGCGCGACCGTCGACGGATTCCACACCGTTGATGTCGACCAAGGTGGCCGCGCCCGCCAGCGCCGCACCGGTGTTGTCGGTGAAGGCGACGAACTGGCCGGCGCCCGTCGCATTGGCAAGCGAGCCGTCACCCACGCGCAGGACCGAGTTCACACCACCGGCGAAATAGTCGTCGCCAACGCCGGCCGCCGATTCGAAGCGATACAGCGCACCACCGTTGGTTTCGTCGATGTAGTACATGCGGCCCAGCGAGTCGAACTGCAGGCCCTCGTGGGAGACGCGTGCCACCGCGTTGCGGTGCACGATGTCGACCGTGCCGGTCGGCTTCAAGGGATTGGTCACTTCGAACAGGCGGCCGTAGCCACTGGTGTTGCCGGTCACGCCGGTGTCGGCATTGCCGGACCACGACTCTTCGGCCGTGACATAGGTGCCCCACGGCGTCCAGTAGGACGCGTCGAACGCGACATGGCCACCCACCGCCGGGCTGCGCCAGATGGTGCTGGTGGTGTTGGTCTGAAGGTCGACGCGCATGATGCCGGCCTGCCCGCTCTCGAACGGTGCGAACAGGTAGCGGCCGGCGTCGGGACCACTCTCGTTGGTGGTAATCATGTCCCAGGCGCCGCTGTCGAACTGACCGAGACCCAGGCGCACGTTGCGCTCGGCGACGGTCTTCTGCGCGAACTGGGCGCTGGACAAGGTGATGGGCGTCGACTCTCCGGCGACCGGCAGCGGCCCGGCCGAGGCGGTCAGCGGCGTGAAATTATCGAACTCCGTGTTGACCGCGAAGGCCTGCGACGAGGCCAGAGCGGCCGCGATGGCGAGCGCCATGGACGTGGGTTTGAACATCGAAACTATCCTCCACTGGATTTGCAAAACGTGTGTGCAACTCAGCGGCGGAGCGTGGCGCCGCACAGCGCGCCGTGCTCTCGGGCACGAGTCGTCGGTGTACGGCAGCCGCGTGAGGCCGCTGGCGTGGAGCGAGTGTGGTGGGCGCGTGTTGCGAGGGCTTGACGCGCCGGTGACGTTAGCGCGGCGTCAAGATGACATTTTCATGTCGGCGCGCAGTGCGCGGCGCAGGCTCGCCAGCAGTTCCGGCATGGGCACCGGCTTCATGAACAGCTGCGTGACGCCGAGCGCGGTGGCCTCGGCGGCGCTGACGCGATCGGCGAGACCGGTGCAAACGAAGACCGGCAGGCTCGCATGTCGCTCGCGCAGCTCGCGCGCGAGTTCGAGGCCGGTCATGCCGGGCATGGTCTGATCGGTGATCAAGGCATCGAAGCGCGCATCCGCGCCCCGCGCCCAGGCGCGCGCCGCCAGCGGATCGGTGAAGGCCTCCACTTCGAAGCCTTCGACTTGCAGCCATTCGCGCAGGAACTGCACGATCGACGGTTCGTCATCCACCACCAGCACGCGCGTCTGGCGCGTCGCGTCGATCGCCGTGCCGCTGCTCACCGGCCGCGCGACCGCGGTATCGGCGCCCAGCGTACCGGCGCGCAACAGCACGCGCATGACGGTGCCGCCGCCGCGTTGCGCCTCGACCAGCACGTGGCCACCGGCGCGGTGCACGATGCCGTGCAACACCGACAGGCCCATGCCGGTGCCCTTGCCCACCGCCTTGGTGGAATAGAACGGGTCGAAGATGCGCGGCAGGCTGTCGGCGGCGATGCCGCTGCCGGTATCGCTGACGGCCAGTTCGACATATTCACCGTCGAGCATGTGGTGACAGGCGGCGCAGGTGCCGGTCATGGCGCGTGGCGCGACCAGCGAGATGCCGATCTGGCCGTGCTCGCCCTGCTCGCCGATGGCGTCGCGCGCGTTCAACACCAGGTTGAACAGCATTTGGTTGAGATCCGTGCCGTCGATGCGCACCGGCGGCAGGTCCGGATCGAAACAGGTGACGACGCGCACCGTGGCCGGGATCACCGATTGCAGCATGCGCGCCGCGTCGACCACGCGCGGCACCGCGTCGAGCGCTTCGACCTCGCCCGCCGGTGTGCTGCGACTGAAGTCGAGCAGCTTGCGCACCAGGTCGCGCGAATGCTCGGCGGCCTGCACGATGGTTTCGAGATATCCGCCGAGCTTGGCATCCTGGCTCGGGCGTGTCAGCGCCAGGCTCGCAAAGCCGAGGATGGTGGCGAGACTGTTGTTGAAGTCGTGGGCGACACCGCCGGTGAGTCGGCCGATGGCTTCGAGCTTCTGCGTCTGCTGCAGTTGCGCCTCCAGCATGCGCTCGCGCTGTTCGGCGGCGCGCTGCTCGGACACGTCTTCCATGGTGCCGGCGAACCCCAGCACGCGCTCACCCTCGCGGATCGGCGCGGCGCGTACGCGGATGCGCATCACGCGTTCCAGCGGCAGGCAGGCACGCCACTCGAGATCGTAAACGCCGTCGGGTTGCGCGAGAAACGCCCGCCAGCGCGCAACCACGAAATCGTGATCATCGGGATGCACGAGGTGCTCCCATTCGAAATTGTCGCGCGCGGTGCTGACATTGGCGATGTCGCGCAGCGCCAGGATCACGGGGTTGCAATACACCACGGCGCCGTCGGCGGCCACCAGGAAAATGCCGATGGGCGAATTCTCGACCACGGTGCGCAGCCGTGCTTCGCTTTCGCGCAGCGCGAATTCGGCATTCTTGAGCTGACTGATGTCCTGGTGGGTGCCGACCGCGCGCAGCGCGCGGCCGGTGGCGTCGCGCTCGGTGACGCGGCCGTGAACCAGCAGCCACACCCAGTGACCGTCCTTGGCGCGGCAGCGGATCTCGAGCCTCAAGCGCTCCACTTCGCCCTTGAGATGCGCCTTGAACTGCTTCCAGCCCGCGGCGTGATCGTCGGGGTGCTGCATGCGCATCCAGCCCGCCGCATCGCCCGGCATTTCGTCGAGGCGATAGCCGAGGATGCTCGCGCAGCGTTCGCTCCACACCAGCTTGTCGGTGGTGGCGTCCCAGTCCCACATGCCGATCTCGGTGGCATCGAGGGTGAGGGACAGCCACTGCTGGTTGGCGCGCTCCCGCTCTTGCGCCAGGTGCCGTTCGTGGATATCGGTCTGCACGCCGACGATGCGTACCGCACGCCCGTCGGCGCCGCGCTTCATGATGCGCGCGCGCGAGTTGATCCAGCGCCAGCTGCCGTCCTTGTGCGGGGTACGAAATTCGATTTCATAGGTGTCGATTTCACCCGCCAGCAGGCGGTCGACCAATGGGCGCACGCGCTCGACGTCTTCCGGCAGACCGTCGTAAAAATAGGGCGCGGCTTCATCCGGCGTATAACCGCGCATCTCGGCCCAGCGGTCGTTGACGACGAAACTGTCGGCGACCACGTCCCATTCCCACATGCCGAGCGCACCGGCCGCCAGCGCGAAGCGCATGCGCTCCTCGTTCTCGCGCGTCTGCTCCGCCGCGGCTTCGCGGCGCAGTTCGGCGCTGGCGCGCGCGGCCGCCACCCTGAGCAGCGCCTCGTCACTGGCATCGGCGAGCCGCGGGTGATCGTCGACCGCGTACAACATGCCGACCGTGCGGCCTTCGTCGTCGCGCAGGGCGATGCCGTAGTAGGTCTGGATGTTCATGCGCGCGAACAACCCGGCCAGCGCAAAGCGCGCGCCGAGATCGCCTTCGAGCAGGGCGATGGAGCCCTGTTGCGCCAGCGCGGCCTCGCACGGTGTGCCGGCCACCGCCACCTTGAACGCCGGCCCTACCGCGCCGTCCACCCACACGCCCAGCGATTCGAACTGCAAGGCGTCGTCGCTGAGGCGTGTGATGCCGGCGCCGCGAAAGCCGAGGCCCTCGGCGACCACGCGCGCGATACCGGCGAAGACGCCGATGTCGAACTCCGAATTGACCAGGGTTTCGTGGGCGATGCGTTGGCGTTGGGGACTGCTGCCTTCCATGCTCTTCTTCGATAGACGCGGGACGGAAAAATGCGCTCCACCGCGCGGTGGCGCCATGGCGGGTCACGTAGCGGGGAACTTGCGCCACCATAAACGCCGCGCCAGCACGAGTAAATGCCGCGCCTGCTCCACGCTTGTTTACATTTGCCGACGCGGCCCACGGCCGCGCTCATCGGCAGGCGCGGCGCTCAGGGCGTCAGCGCCGTCACGCAGGCCGCCGCGGCCTCACCGTCCTGCGCCGAGGTACCGCCCGATACGCCTATCGCGCCGACGATCTGCCCGTTGCTGAGCAGGGGCAGGCCGCCGTCGATGGGCATGGCCTCGTCGAGGCGCATGATGCGCAGGCCGGCGCCACCCTGCGCCACGATGTCTTCGAACACCTTGGTCGGACGCCGGAACGCGACCGCGGTATGGGCCTTCTTGAACGCCGGCCCCAGCGAGCCGAACTGGGCATTGTCCATGCGTTCGGTCAGCACCACGTGGCCGCCGCTGTCGACCACCGTCATGACCATCAGCCATTGATGCTTGACCGCGTAGGCCTGCGCGGCGGCCACGCAGCGGCGTGCCTCGGCGAGCGTGATAGCCGCGCCGTAGGCGGGCGGCGGCGGCGCGTCGGCGGCGGCGGCCGACAGCGATACGCACAGCGCGCCGATGGTGAGTAGCGATTTGCTCATGGTGGGGTCCTCTGCATTTACCCGGCGCCTGAATGTCAGACTGAAGTCTGACCCACAAGGCGGGCAACGATTTCATTGTGGGTCGGACTTCAGTCTGACAAGGGAGGCCGCGCCAAAGCGCCAAGGCCGGTTGGAAACACGCAAATGAATTCGCACCTACACGGCATGCTTCGCGCGCAACAGCTCGCGCCATTCGACCAGGATGTCGGCGACGTGCCCGGTCATCTCCATGTCGGCTTCGAGGCCGAACTCGTTTTCCTCCAGCGCATCGAGATGCTCGGCAATGGCATCGGCCGATTTGCCGTCGCGCAACAGCGTGAGGACGGCGGGCAGGAAAGCGTCGTAATCATTGCGCGCCACCGGGCTGTTGGACACCCCGGCCGGGTCCCACACGTAATGCAGCACTTCATCGGTGCGGCGCGCGAGTTCGTCATCGAAAGCGGAAGTTGAGGAAGTCATGGTCACCTTGCCAGGCAGAAGGAAGAACAATCAGCTCAGCCATTCGAAGGCGAGCAGCGAGCCGGCGTAACCGACGCCGAAATACGCGACCAGCGCCAGCACGAAGCCGGCCAGCGCGCGCCACTTGGCGGCGGCGCGGCGCGTCAGCGTGAGGTAGACCGGCACGAACACGATGGCCAGCGCCAGCACACCGACGTTCAGCCACTTGGCTTTGCGGTATTGACGCTGCCGCGCATCGATATGCACCCAGGCGAAGATCAGCGCCGACACCACCACGATCGAAGTCCACAGGAACACTTCGTTCCACTGGCGCGGTGCGTCCTCGAGCAACACGTCGATGCCGCCGAAGATGAAGGTCATCGCCATGATGACGGCGATGATCACCTGCTTGCCACGCGCGGCGCTCATCGGAATGGCAGGTCCACGCGCGGCGATTCGATGCCTTCGAGCTTCTGCCGCTGCCATTCACGGCACCACGGCGAGCAGAACAGCAGTTCGCCGGCCTGTGGGTGGCTGACGGCGATCCCTTCGTCGTAGATCAGCACACCGCAGCAGTCGCATTTCACGTAGCGGTCGATGTAGTAGCCGTTGGGACTGAATCTCATGACGCGTCTCCCGGCCAGCCGTAGTCGCGACGCGCGGCATCGCGCGACACGTAGCCATCGGCGATGTCGGCCGCGAGCGCGACGGCGTCGCGCGCCGCCGGCGGACCATAGCCACCGCCGCCCGGCGTCAGGATGCGCACGCGGCTACCGGGCGTGAACGTGACGTTGGCCCACTTGCTGGTGGAACGCTTGGCAAAGGCCTCGACCATGGTCTGCCACGGCTGGCCGTCGTCGGCCTGGTACCAGGTCATGCCGGCGGCGCCGGCCAGGCCACCGTCCAGGCCATAGGCCTGGTGCTGATGGCGATCGGTCAACTGCGAGGCGGTGATCTCGGTGTCCAGACAGCGGTAGGTCTTGCACGTGCCGAGGCCGCCGCGTTGGCGACCGGCACCGCCGGAATCGGTGCGCAGGCTGTATTCCTCGGTCAGCCACGGGTAGCGGGTTTCGAACACCTCGACCGGCATCACGCGGCAGTTGCCGTTGATCGAATCGGTGGCGTCATTGCCGTCGACATGGGCGCGCGCGCCCCAGCCGACGGCTTCCAGGTCATAGCACGCGAAGTATTCATCGTGCTTGGGATCATGACCGCCGAACACGAAATTCAAATGCGTGCCGCCCTCGCCGGCCATGGCGCGTGCCGGCGCGGCCTGCGCCAACGCGCCGATCACGGCGCCGGCGATGCGTGGATGGGTCTCGGTGTTGCCGCCCACTTCCGGCGCCGGGTAATCGACGTTCACCACCGTGCCGCGCGGCGCGATGATCTTGATGGGGCGGAAACAGCCGGAGTTCTTGGGAATGCTGGGGTCGGTGAGATGCAGCACCGCGTTGTAGGCCGCCGACCAGGCCACGCCCAGCGTGGCGTTGATCGGCCCACGCACCTGCTTGCTGGAGCCGCTGTAGTCGACCACCAGTTGCTCGCCCATCACGTGGCAATGGGCTTCGATGCGGATCTCGGCATCGGACACGCCGTCATTGTCCATGTAGTCGACGAAGCTGTAGCGGCCGTCGGGGATGGCGGCGATTTCGGCGCGCATGCGCTTCTCGGCATAGTCCATCAGGTCTTCGCAGGTCTGCGCGAACACGTCACGGCCATACTTGCGCACGATGCCGGCCAGGCGCTCGGCGCCGAGTTCCACGCCCGAGATCATGGCGCGCATGTCGCCGTAGTTGTAACGCGGCGTGCGCACGTTGGCGAGCCACAGCTTCCACACCTCGACCACGTCCTCGCCGCGCTTTTTGATCTTGACCGGCGGCACGCGTATGCCCTCGTGGAAGATCTCGGTCGCTTCGGCCGGAAAGCCACCCGGCACCATGCCGCCCACTTCGGCGACATGGCCGATGGCGACCGTGAAGGCCACCAGCTCGCCGTCGACGAACACCGGGCAGAACAGCGTGTGCTCGGGCGTGTGCAGACCGCCGCGGTAGGGGTCGTTGTGCACCAGGATGTCGCCGGGCTCGATGTCCGACAGCGGGATCTCCTTCAGACAGGAGCGGATGAGCAGCGGCATGCCGCCGATCTGCGCCGGACAGAACTCCGCCGCCGCCAGCATCTCGCCCCGCGGCGAGGCGATGCCGCAGGTGAAGTCCAGCGCCTCGTTGAAGATCGTCGAGTAGCTGGTCTTCATGAGCGTGATGCCCATCTCGCGACACAGCGACAGCATGGTGCTGTCGAGTATGTTCATGGTGACGAAGTCCATGCTGCGCGATCCACTTGCTGCTGCGTTGCTCGATTCCATGGCCAGGTCCTCCAGGGTTCAAAGTCGCGCAATGCGCAAATGCCCGCGCGGCGACACGCGGAGCACGTGTCCGGGCGCCAGCACCGTGACCGATGCCGCTTCCTCGACCAGCGCGGGACCTGGCAGTCGGTCGCCGATGCGCAGGTCCTCGCGCGCGTAAACCGGCGTCTCGACGATGCCATCCATGAAGGTCACCGCGCGTCGCGTGCGCGGCACCAGCGGTTCGCCACGCGGCGGCAGGGGCATGAAGTCCGGCTTGGCGGTCGCGCAATGCACGGTGCAGCGCAGGGTAATGGCTTCTATGGCTTCCTTGGGGATCTGGAAACCGAAGCGCTGCTCGTGCAGGGCGTGGAAGTCGGCCCACAGGCGCGCGACGTTGGCGGCGCTGAAGTCATCGAAATCGAACGCCACTTCCAGTTCGTAGTTCTGGCCGAGGTAGCGCAGGTCGATGGTGCGTTCGATGCGCATCTCGCCCTGGTAGCCCTGGCGCGCGAGATCGGCGCGCGCGGTGCGGATGAGATCGCCGAGATGCGCGGCCGCGCGCTCGGCGTCGAAACGCGTGGACGTCATCTGGATGGTGCGCTCGAGATCGACCCGCGCATCGGTCAGCACGAAACCGAGCGCCGAGAACTGGCCGGGATGCAAGGGCACCACCGCCTCGGCCACGCCCGCTTCGTCGAGCAGTTCCGAGACATGCAAGGGTCCGGCGCCGCCGAACGCGAACAGCGCGAATTCGCGCGGGTCGAGGCCGCGCTCCACCAGCACCGTGCGCAGCGCACCGACCATGTTGTTGTTGACGATGCGCAGGATGGCGAGCGCCACCTCCTGCACGGACATCGCCAAGGGCGTGGCCAGCGCCTGCAAGGCCTGGGTGGCGCGCTCGCCGGCCAGCGCCATGCCGCCGCCGAGAAAGTTGGCGGCGTTGATGCGCCCGAGCACGAGGTTGGCATCGGTCACCGTCGCGCGTTCGCCACCGAAGCCGTAGCAGGCCGGCCCCGGCCGCGCGCCGGCGCTTTCCGGCCCGACGCGCAGCATGCCGCCCGTGTCTATCCACGCCACCGAGCCGCCGCCGGCGCCAATGGTGCGGATGTCGATCATGGGGATCTGGATGGGCAGGCCGAATTCAATTTCGAAATCGGTGGTGAAACTGATCTGGCCATTGACCACCGTCGAGCAATCGGTGGAGGTGCCGCCCATGTCCAGCGTCACCGCGCGCGCGATACCGAGGTCCTCCGCCACCGCGCGCGCCGCCACCACGCCGCCTGTCGGTCCCGACAGCGTCAACTGCACCGGCTGCTCGCGCGCGGCGTCGAGGCTCATCTCGCCGCCGTTGGATTTGATCAAAGCCAGCGGCGCCCGCACGCCGCGCGCGTCGAGCCGCGTGCGCAGGGTGCGCAGGTAGCGCTCGAGCGCCGGCTTGATGTAGGCATCGGCGAGCGTGGTGGAAGCACGCTCGTACTCCTTCCACTTCGGCAGCACGTCGTAGGAAATCGAAATCGGCACGCCCGGCAGGCGTGCGGCGAGCCCGGCGCGCACCGCCTGCTCGTGGGCGGGATTGATGTAGGAGAACAGCAGGTTCACCGCCACCGCCTCGATGCCGCCGGCGGCCTCGATGGCGCTGGCGACGGCCGCCACACTGTCATCATCGAGCGCGCGCAGCACCTCACCGTTGGCGGTGAGGCGCTCGTCGACTTCGAAACAGTCGCGGCGCAGGACCAGCGCCCGCGAACGCACCCAGCCGCTGTCGTAATGGTGCTTGCGATGGCCGCGCTGCAGGAAAGGAATGTCGCGAAAACCGCGCGTGGCGACATAGGCGACGCGCGCACCCTTGCGTTCGAGGATGGCGTTGGTGGCGACCGTGGTGCCGAGGCGCAGGTTGGCGACCGCCGCACCGTCGCTGAAACGCGCGAGACCGGTCAGGATGCCGGTGGTCGGATCGTCCGGCGTGGTGAGGTTCTTCCACACCGCCAGTTCGCGGGTCTGCCGGTCATAGGCGACAAAATCCGTGAACGTGCCGCCGACATCCACACCCACCAAGTAACGACTCATACCCAGCGCTCGCCGATTGCCGATGGATGCAGATTAAGGGGCCGGCACGGACCTCAGCAAGCCGGCGTCGCGTACCCTGGCGCTGCCGCGGCGGTCCGCCCAGCCTTCGCGAAGCAGCCGTTGCTCAGGGTCGTGCGCTCGTATGCGGGTGGCTGGCGGTCGTGGATGTCGCGCCGAGGGCGCGCTCGACGGCGGCGGCCACCACGCGGTTGCCTTCCTCGTTGTAATGCAGGATTTTGAACAGTGCCGCCGGTTCCCGTTCGCCGAGTGCCGCCAGCAGCGCCGGCCCCAGGTTGAGTGTGGGATGCCCATCGGCGCCCAGGCGATCCATGAGAGGTTGATAGATCCAGCGTCCCGTCGCGGCGAATTGTTCGAGATCCTGCCGCGACGGGAACATCACCACCAGCGCCGTCTTGCCGCGCGCCGCCGCGTCGCTCGCGAACTTGCCACACAGCCGCGCGGTGATATCGAGCGCCATGGACGGATGCCGTGGCTCGTAGAACGCTTCATAGGGCGAGCGGCCACGCAATAATGCGGCGAGCTTGTACGACGTCAATGAACGCGCCACCGCAAGCGTGAAGGGAAATTCCGCGCGCACCACGCCCGCCGGGCCGCCCGGCACGAAGTAGTCATGGGGCAGGTACTTTTCGGGAAAGCGCATGACGTCGGCGAGCTGCGTACCCGCGAAATCCGGAAGTGCCAGCAACTGCATGTCGCCATGCTCATCGATGACATAGCGGGGCTTGAGACCAATCTCGTCCGTGGGCGCGAGCAGGTTGCGCAGCTGGTTGACGTTGCGCACGATGTCATGGGTGAACACGCCGAGCACCATGTGACGCGATTCGTCGCTCGTTGTTGCCGACATGCGCAGGTATGCCTGGTCGGTGCCGTAGCCGTTGACGCCGAAATTCGCGACCCGGCAGCCGAGCGAAAGCGCCAGTTGATTGGTCCACGCCGCGGCGTCGTCGACTTCATCGGCAAACACGAAGGAATCGCCGTAGGCCGCCACGCAGGCGTTAGCGGGCTCGGGAAACGCGGGCAGCACGCGCGCGCCCGAGCGGTCGAAGGGTTTTCCGCCATGACTTTGCGGCGAGGGCCAACCCAGCACGGGGTCGCGCGCACGCAGGTAGCGCTCGACATCACGCAATTGCGGCGGGCTGTAGACAGCGGCCTTGCTCGCCAATACATGAACCATGCCGTAGCTTGCCGCTTCGATGACGGCCAGCGTCAGCGCGATGGTCAGCGACCACAGCAGCACGGGTGAGACGCGGGCGTCAGTCGCAGTCACGACGCATGCGGCACGTATGAAGTTGCTGCTGAGCTCGGCGCGGGTGCCGTGCACGGCCAAGCGTCCGTGCGCGCGTGGTACGGGCCGACCAGGGCCGGGTTGAATCCATGTGAAATGATCGAGTTCACTTATCAACCTCGCGCGGCCACGCCAGGCAGCGCTGGTAGCGGTGCTCGGCGGCTTGCGCATCCTTCAGTTTTCTGCGCTGCAGGGCGATCCGAACAGCCGCCGCAGGTCTGCGGCGGCTTCATTTCCACTCAACCCAACTGCGCGGCGTAACACTCTTCGTTGAAGCCGACCAGCACCGTCTTGCCGCACACCAGGGTCGGTGCACGCAGGTTGCCGGTGGGGCCGAGCATGGCCTGGATCATCTCGGCGCTGGCCTTGCCGGCCGGTTTGAAGGTCTCGACCTTCTTGCCCTTGGCCACCATCACGGTGACGGCGCCATTGGCCAGCGCGCGCGCGTCGTCGGCGCCGAGCTTGCGCGAAGCCGGCACGCTTTCCTTGGGAATCAAACCGCGGGCGCCCAGAAACTTGGCCGCTCTGTCGCAGCTCGTTCAGCCCTTGCGGAAGTAATACCAATCGACTTTCTTGCTCATCGCTCAGCCCTTGTGTGGGAATGGATGGGAGCGGCGATGGTGAAACAGTCACTGCCGTCACGCAAGCGCGGCAGGGGGCGGGACGGCGTGCGCACCTCCCCGATTGGCGGATCTGTCGTCCGCTTTGCGTTCCGTGGAATACTGCGTGCTCGCCATGCGGGGAGCATGTCCATGGGGATCACCATCACGGCCTTGGCCGACCGGCACGCCTGCACGCTGGGCGCGTCCGTCACCGGGGTCGACCTGCGCACGCTGACCAATGCCGAGTGGCCGGTCATCGCCCAGGCTTTCGCCGAGCACGCCCTGCTGGTCTTTCCGGCCCAGCATCTCGACGACGACGCGCAGCTCGCCTTCGCGCGGCGCTTCGGCGAAATCGAAGTGCTGGTCGAGGGCAAGACCACCATCGCGATCTCCAACCGCGGCGAACAGGGTCAGCCGCTGCGCGATGATTCGGTGTTCATGCAGCTGTTGCGCGGCAACGAGGGCTGGCATACCGACAGCTCCTACATGCCGCTGGCGGCCAAGGCCTCGGTGCTGTCGGCACGCGTGGTGCCGGAGGCGGGCGGCGAAACCGAATGGGCCGACATGCGCGCCGCCTACGATGCGCTGGATGTCGACATGCAGGCGCGACTCGAGCGCCTGTCGGCCTTCCACTCGCTGTTCTATTCACAGTCGCGCATCGGCGCGGTGGCCAAGGTCGGCGACTACTACGGTTTCAATGCCGGTGACGCGCCGCGCCGGCCGCTGGTGAAAGTCCATCCCGAGACCGGCCGGCGCGCGCTGTTCATCGGCCGTCATGCGTGCAACATCCCCGGCATGGAAACCGCCGAATCAGAGGCGTTTCTCGACGCCCTGATGGATTTCGCCTGTCGCGCGCCGCGCGTCTATCGCCATCGCTGGCAGGCCGGCGACATCGTGGTGTGGGACAACCGCTGCCTGCTGCATCGCGCGCGTCCCTACGACTACCGCGAGCCGCGCGTGATGATGCATACCCGCATCCGCGGCAATCCCGACACCGAGTCGGCGCTGGCCTGACCCGCCCCCCGTATCACAAGGAGCTTTCCATGTCTGACACCGCCCGTATCGAGAAAGGCAAGGCCGCCATGCAACGCCTGTTCGGCCGCGCGCCGGACGACGCGGCCCTCGCCAGCGATTTCATGCAGGTCACGGTCGGCAACCTGTTCGGTGATATCTGGAGCCGCCCTGGCCTCGAACTCGCCGAACGCTCGATGATCACCATCGCCGCCCTGACCGTGCTCGGTCGCGAGAACGAATTGAAAACCCATCTGCACGGCGCGCGGAATATCGGCATACCGCGCGAAAAGGTCGAGGAGATGATGCTGCATCTCGCCCATTACGGCGGCTGGCCGACCGGCGTGGCGGGCTTGCGCAAGGTCGCCGAGGTATACGGCAAGGAATAAACCGCCGCGGCGCGCCATGTGTGCGAATGAATTCGCACCTACGGCTTGTGCGCTTCAGGTCGCCGGCTGCGGTTTTCCAAGCGCCGGCACACTGACACCCGCCCGTCCTTCCAGCACCTTCAAGGTCGCGTAGAAATCTTCGCCGCCGAAACCTTGCGTCAGGGCATCGTGATACACACCCGATGCCGCCGCGGTCATCGGCATCTCGACACCGAGATCCTCGGCCGAGGCCAGCGCCACGTCGATGTCCTTGCCGGCGATGGCCAGCGCGAACAGGCCGGCATCGAACTTGCGCGACAGGAACAGGCCGGCGCGGCCGACCACCGAGCCGGCGGAGCTCACTTTCAACACCTCGAGCAGCGTGGCCGGGTCCATGCCGGCCTTGGCGCCCATCACGAAGCCTTCCTGCACCAGCACGCTCGCGGCCAGGAAGATCTGGTTGTTGATGAGCTTGGTGAGCGTGCCGGCGCCGGCCTCGCCGAGATGGAAGATGTTCTCGCCGAAGCAGGCGATGAATTCGCGCACCGCCTCGAAGGCGGCGCGATCGCCGCCCACCATCACCGCCAGCTTGCCGGCCATGGCGCCGGCGCGCCCGCCGGAAACCGGCGCATCGAGATACTGCATGTCGCGCGCGCGCGCCGCCTCGGCAATGCGGCGATTGAGCGCAATGGCATTGGTCGAGAGGTCGACGACGATGGTGCCGGCCCGTGCATGGGCGAGTACGCCGTCGGCGCCGAGCATCACCTGCTCGATATGCCGCGGCCCCGGCAGGGACAGGAAGATGGTCGTACAGTCGGCGGCCAAGGTCGCGACCGAGGCCGCGCGGCGCGCGCCCTTGTCTCCAGCGCCCGCGTGGCCTCGGCATCGAGATCGAACACCGTCAAGCCATGGCCGGCCTCCACCAGTCGCATCGCCATCGGCGCGCCGATGGTGCCCGTGCCTATGAAACCCGTCGCCGCCATGTCGTACTCCCCCGCACTTGCGCCCAATCAACAAAATTTTCTCGCCACCGCGCACCCTGTGAAGCGAGCGCGCCACTGAGTATAACGGCCCGTGGCCAGGCTGGAATTGGCCGGTGGGCGATGCTCTAATTCGAAGGCCCCGGCAGCCGCGCGCGCCGGTCATCGCAACTCTAGTGAGAGTCATGCCCATGGATATTGCGCGTCTCGATCTTTCCGATGGTCAGACTTTCGCACACGGTTTTCCCCACCCGTTCTTCACCTGGCTGCGGGATAACGATCGCTTGTACTGGCACGAGCCGACCGCCGTCACGCCCGATGGCGAAGGCTTCTGGGTGGTGAGCCGCTATGCCGACGTCGACAGCGTGATCATGGACCCGCAGGCCTTCTCGTCCGACAAGGGCGGCACGCGCACCGCCGGCGGCACCACCATCAAGGACGAACTGTCGGCCGGCAAGGTCATGAACCAGACCGACGATCCGCTGCACAAACGCCTGCGCGCGATCGTCAACGAAGGCTTCAGCGTGCGCGCGGTGTCGGCGCTGGAAGGCGAACTGCGGCGCCGCACGCGCGAACTGCTGGCCGGCCTCGAGCGCGGCCAACACATCGATTTCGCGCTGCGCGTGTCGCGCGAGATCCCGACCCAGGCGATCTGCATCGTGCTCGGCGTGCCGGAGGAGGATCGCCTGACGCTCGCCGACTGGATAGATCACGGCATCGCCGCGCCGTCCGATGAAGTCATCGCCGAGGAGTACGTGCGCAAGGTGCGGCGCTATGCGCAGGGTTTGATCGAGGCGAAACGCGCCGCGCCGCAGCCGGACATCTTCTCCACCATCGTGCATGCGCGCTTCGCGGCCGATGGCTCGACGCTGTCGGATCACGAGCTGCGTTCGTTCTTCGGCCTGTTGTTTCCGGCCGGCGCCGAAACCACCACGCGCGCCATCAGCGGTGCGCTGCTGACTTTCATCGAACACCGCGAGCAGTGGGCGCGCCTGCGCGCCGAGCCGGCGCTGATGCGCAGCGCGGTCGAGGAGATCGTGCGCTGGACCACGCCGTCCTGCTACAAGCGCCGCACCGCCACGCGCGACCTCATGTTCGCCGGCAAGCGCATCCGCGAGGGCGACAAGGTGACGTTCTGGGAAATGTCGGCCAATCGCGACGAGCGCGTGTTCGAGCGCCCCTTCGAGTTCGACATCGCGCGCAATCCCAACCGCCATCTCGGCTTCGGCGCCGGCGTGCATTTCTGTCTCGGCTCGTCGCTGGCGCGCCTGGAACTGCGCGTGGTGTTCGAAGAGCTGCTGGCCTCGACGCTCGATTTCGAGCTGGACGGTGAACCGGAGTGGATGCCCAACAATCGATTGGTGGGGCTGAAGTCACTGCCGGTGCGCGTGGTCTAGGCGTCGCCTAGCGCGCGCCAGATTGCCCACCTCGATGCGCGCGGTCTTCGCGGGGCGCCACGACGTCGCCCTCTGCATGCTGCTGGCGGTGACGCTGGTGGCGCTGTTCCATGGCGCGGCGCTGGGCTTCGAGCTCGTGTGGGACGACCTCGCGTGGATCAACGACTTTCATCGCCACACGCTGGCGAGCCTGCTGAAAGACAACTTCACCGCCAACACGCTGGTGTCCTACTACCGGCCGCTGGTCGCCGCGAGCCTGAACCTGCAGCTCGCGCTGAGCCACAGCCCGGTGTTCCTGCATGCGTTCAACCTTGCGCTGCATGCGCTCAACCTCTGCCTGCTGATCCTCATCGCGAGCCCCGCCATGGCGCGCGGCGGGCTGCGCCAGCCGCTCGCGGTCACGGTGCTGGCCGTGCACCCGGTGCTGGTGGAACCGGTGGTGTGGGTGTCGGGGCGCTTCGACCTGATGTTCACGAGCTTCGTGCTGCTCGGCCTTCTCGCCGCGTTGCGGGTACGCTCGACGACGCGGCGCGGACTGGCGGTGGCACTGAGTTTCCTCGCCGCGCTGTGCTGCAAGGAATCGGCCCTGGCCTATGCCGCGGTCGGACCCGTGCTGGTGGCCGTCATCGGCCGCGCAAGACTCGGCGGCGCGTGGCGCGATGCGGGACGGGCCGCGCTCGAGCATGGGCTGGCGCTGGCCACGGCACTGGCCATCTACCTGGCGCTGCGCATCGCGGTGCTCGAACTGCCGCTGGTCAGGGACACGGCGTTCCAGGTACAGGGCACGCCGCAGCCGGGCGCCCACGCGCTGTTGGTGCTGCGCACCTTCGGCACCTACCTGCAGATGAGTGTGCTGCCGCTATGGAATCTCGCCCCCCTGCACGCGCTCGGCGACGAGCCGAATGCCTTTTCCGGCTATGCCGCGGCCGGCGCCGGGGTCCTGTTGCTGGCGCTGGGCGGGCTGCGCTGGCCGGCCTGCCTGCCGTTCACGGTGTGGACGCTGGCGCTGCTGCCGGCCGCCAACCTGGTGCCGTTCCGGCTCGACCTCGTGCAATGCCGCTACCTGTACTTTCCGCTGTTCGCTGCCACGTTGTGCGCGCTGCACCTGCCCGCCGCGCGGCCCGCGCCGCTGCGCGGCCGGCGCCTCGTGCATGCGCTGCTGGCCATGTGGCTGGTGGCGTTGGCGGCCACCAATCTCAGCATCGTGCGCCTGTGGCGGGACGGCGTGGCGCTGTTCTCATGGGTGGTGTCCATGCGTCCCGAATCGCGCTTCGCGCTCGAAAACCTGGCGCTGGCCCAGCACGCGGCGGGGATGAATCGCGAAGCGGTCGCCACCGAGCGTCGCATCGCGCCGGCCGCGCGCAGCTTTCAAGGCTGGCTGCTGTTGGCGCGCGCGAGTCGCGATGAAGGTGAACTCGAAGCGGCGCGCGAGTATTTCGAGCGCGCGCGGCGCACACCGGCCTACGACGATGCCATGCAGGTCAGCGCGCTCTACGAACTGGCGCTGCTGTATCGACAGTTGGGCAATGACACCGACAGCGCCGCGACGGCGAGCGAAGCCGAAGCGCTGGCCGCGCGTGCACGGGTCAGTGCGCGGCTGCGCGAATATTATCGTCGCGCCTTGCGTGACATGACGGCGCGCCCATGATTGGCCCGCGGCATATCGTGTAGGCGCGAATGTGCGATTGAAATCGCACCTACAGTTCGATCTCGGCCTCCCCTTTCGGGAAGATGTGAACCAGCACGATGCGTGGGCCGCTCATCTTGCGCACCACCACGTCGAAGTGCGGAAACTCGACGCGCTGCCCTTCGCTCGGCAGGTCGCCGAGGGTCTGCAGGATGAGTCCGCCGATCGAATCGAACTCGTCCTCGTCGATATCGATGCCCAGCGCACGTTCGACGGTCACTATCGGCAGGCTGCCCTTGCCTATCAGCGAACCATCGTCGAGCTTGCTCCATTCATTGCGCGTGCGGCGGAACTCGTCGCGGATCTCGCCGACCAGCGCGCCCAGCAGGTTGTCGAGCGTGACGAAGCCCAGCGGCGGCTGCCCCTCGTAGGCGACCACGGCGAAATGCGGGTTGCCTTCGCGAAAGCGACGAAACAGCTCGGTGGCCGACAGCGTCGGCGTCACGTTCAGCACCGGGCGCACCAGTGCATCGAGATTGGCCAGCGGCTCGCCGCTGCGCATGGCGATGAAGACATCCTTGAGGTGGATGACGCCCAGCACCCGGCCATCGGCATCGAGATAGGGATAGCGCGTGTAGCGGAAGTTCGCCACGCGCTCGAGGTTCTCGGCCACCGTTTCCTTGCGCGAGAGAGTGGCGGCATCCTGGAACGGCCGCATCAGGTCGGCCACCTCCAGGTCGCGAAAGTCGAGCGCATGGGCCAGCACCCGCCATTCGTCGCTGGTCGACTTGTCGTCGGCGCGCGAGGAACGCAGGATGAGCTTGAGCTCCTCGGCCGAGTAATGACTGTCGTGGCCGTCGGCGCTGTCGAGACCCATGGCCTTGAGGATCCAGTTCGAGCTGTGGTTCAACAGCCAGATGATCGGATACATGAGCCAGTAGAAGCCGTATAGCGGTGTCGCGGTCCAGATGCCGACCGCGTCGCTCTGGCGGATGGCCATCGACTTCGGCGCCAGTTCGCCGACCACGATGTGCAGGTAGGAGATCACGAAGAACGCGACGAAAAAAGAAATGGCACTGACCATCTTGTGGCTGAGAATGCCGATGGAGGCCAGCGCCGGCTCGAGCAGGCGCGCCACCGCCGGCTCGCCGATCCAGCCGAGTCCCAGGGACGCCAGGGTGATGCCGAGCTGGCAGGCCGACAGGTAGGCATCGAGGTTGCGATGCACGCGCGCCAGCATGCGCCCGCGCCAGCCGTAGGTCTTGGCAATCGCCTTGACGCGCGTCTGGCGCAGCTTGACCAGGCCGAATTCGGCGGCGACAAAAAAGCCGTTCAGCAGCACCAGCACGAGCGCCAGCGCCAGCAGCAAGGCACTATTTCCCATCGTTCATCGGATCCGTGGCCAGCAGGCGCGCGGGACGGCGCCGGTTTGTCGTCAAGGGATGGCAGGATACGGCAATGCCGCGCGGGCGCGTAGCGGCTGCGCGAAGGTCGAGGCGGCGCGCTTGTCGCGACTCACTCGCCGGACGCCAGCTGACGCTGCTGATTGATCCAGTGCGAAAGCTTGCTTTCCAGGATCGGCATGGGCAGCGGCCCGTCGCGCAACACCTCGGCATGGAAGTCGCGCACATCGAAGGCGGCACCCAGGGCGCGTTCGGCGCGCGCGCGCAGCGCCGAAATGCGGAGCTGTCCGATCTTGTAACTGAGCGCCTGGCCGGGCCACGCGATGTAGCGCTCGACCTCGGCCTCAATCTCGCTGTCGGACAGTGACGAGTTGCCGCGCATGAAGCTCATCGCCTCCTCGCGACTCCAATGCCGCGCATGCAGGCCGGTATCCACCACCAGGCGCATGGCGCGCAGCATCTCGTCATTGAGATGCCCGTAGTGCTGCATGGGATCGCCGTACAGGCCGAGCTCGTGGCCCAGCGACTCGGCGTACAAGGCCCAGCCTTCGACAAAGGCCTTGGAATTCGAGAAGCGCTGGAAGCGCGGCAGCGCGTCCTGCTCCTGCTGCAGGGCGAACTGGTAGTGATGGCCGGGCGCCGCCTCGTGCAGGGCCAGGGTCGCCATGCCATACAGCGGCTGGCCGCGCGCGTGATGGGTATTGACGTAGAAGATGCCGGGCCGCGTGCCATCCGCCGACGGCGGTTGGTAGGAAGCGCCCGCCGCGCTGGCGGCGCGGAACGCTTCCACCGGGCGGATCTCATAGTCGGCGCGCGGCATGGCGTGGAACAGCCGCGGCAGCGCGGCGTTGATGCGCGCCTTGAGCGCGGTGAAACCGGCGATGAGATCTTCGCCGCGGCGCGCCTGGAAGCGCGGGTCGTGCTGAACGTGGCGCTGGAAGTCGGCGAGGTCGCCCTTGAAATCGAGTTCGTCCATCACACCGATGATTTCGCCGCGGATGCGCGCCATCTCGGCCCGCCCCAGCGCATGGATCTCATCGGCCGTCATGTCAGTGCTGGTGTGCTTGCGGATCTGGTGGCGATACCAGGCCTCGCCATCGGGCAAAGCCCACAGCCCAACGCTGTCGCGCGTCATGGGCAGGTAATCGCGCTCGATGAAACTCGCGAGCCGGCGATAGGCCGGCCGGATCACGTGCGTGATGGCATCGCGATAGGCGACGCTGAGCCGGTGGCGCTCGGCCGCGGAGAAACTCGCCGGCATGTTCGCGACCGGCTGCCAGAACAGGCTGTGCTCGGCCGACGGGCGCGCGATGTCGCGCAGTTGTGGCACCACCCGCTCCATCAAGATGCGCGGATTGACGATGCCGCGTGCCATGCCCTCGCGCATGGCGAGGATGGCGTCGTCCACCCACGCGGCAAAGCCGTCGGCGCGGCGCAGGAAAGCCTCGTAGTCGGCCACGGTGTCGAAGGGCTGGGCGCTGGTGCCCGAACCGAGCTGGGCGAAGGTGCTGGCCAGGCTGCCCATCTGGTCGATGGGCAGCAGGCGATCGGGAAACGACAGGCGTTGCAAGGCCAGCTCGCGATCGCTGACGAACACCGCGTAGCTCAAGCGCTGGCTGGCGGTGAGCCCGCGCGTATCGACGGCCCGCGCGCGCGCGAGAAAATCCTGCTGCTCGCGGCGCGCACTGTCCGCAAAGGCGGGCGTGGCGGGATTCTCCAGTCGGTCGTCGTAGCGATGATCGCCGTTGAAGGTCGCGGTGCTGGGATAGCGCCGCTGGCGCGCTTCGAAATATTCATCGTAGAGGGTGGCGAGGGTAGCCGCGGCCGGTGCGTCGGCCGCCGCACCGGCGGCGGGGGTTTCGGCCATGCACGCCACCGCCCACGCGAGCACGATGGCCGCCAACAGGCGCGGTAGCAGAACTCTCACGATGCGATGGCGCGCCGCGCGCGCGCGCGCCTTCGCGCATGGCGTTTCGAAAGTCCGGCGGGCGTCAGCGGCTGACATGGTAGGTAAACCCGTTGCAGGGAGTGTGCCAGTGCCGACGTACTCTAAGCAGCGCCACGCGGCACCGCAAGGTAAGCGCGTCCTCCCCCTTAGGTGGTAGGGAGCGGCGCCGGCCCGCGGCTGAAATGCCGGCGGCCGGCCTCGAACAGGTCTCGATTCAAGAATGAAAAGCATCGGCCGCAGTGGTTTTTCCCGGGCCGCCTCTGTATGTTGGCCGGGCTTTTTCAATACCAAGATTATTGAGGCCGACCGTGACCGACGAAGAAGACCGCACCCGCGTGGTTTCGCCCAATACCATTCCCGTCAATCGCGACGTTGCCTCCGGCGACGAGGACGACGACCGTACCGCCGTGATGAGCGCGGCGGCGCGGGCCCAGGCACTGGACGCCGCGGCATTGGCTCGCGCGCCGCTGGATTTCGATCTCAGCGGCGGCGCCGACGACGCGCCGAGCGCGGCCGGCACGCTGGATTTCGATCTCACCGGCGGTGAGGAAACGGCGGGCAACGACGTGCATGGCGCGCTCGACATCGACCTCGGCAGCGGCGCCGTGTCGCTGCCGGAAGTGGGCAGCGCCGCCGCGGCGCCCGCGCCGGAAAGCGCGGCCAAGCCCGCCGTCACCGCACCCACGCCCGCGCCGGCCGCGGCCAGCGGCGGCATGGGCAAGTGGATTGCGATCTCCGCGCTGGTGATCGCCGCAGTCGTCGTCGCACTGACGACCCTGCGTAAATAATCCTGCCCCGCGTCGCGGCGCCGAGCTTCAGGCCTCGGTGTCGCGGAGCGTCATCGTCACCCGCACCACGCCCGGCTCGTGGCCGTCCTTCGCTTCCTTGAATCCGCATTCACGGCACAGGTTCAGCATGCGGTGATTGTCCGCCAGCACCTCGCCATATAGTTCGCGCACGCCGCGCTTGCGCGCGTAATCGATGATGCGATGCATGAGGTGCTTGCCGAGGCCACGCCCCGCCATGCGCTGCTCGACGATGATGGCAAACTCAGCGTGCTCGCGATCGGGATCTTCGATCGAGCGCACCACGCCGAAGATCTCGGTGGCGCCGGCAATGCCCGGCACCGTCAGCACCAGCGCCATCTGGCGGTCATAGTCAATTTGACTGAAACGCGCGGCGGTGACGTGGTCCATGAGTTTCATCGGCACGAAGAAACGGAAACGCACTTCCTCGGGACTCAAGCGCGCAAAGGTCGCGGTGAGCGCCACTTCGTCCTCGGGCAGGATGGGACGCAACAGCAACAGCTGGCCATCATCGCTGCTGATGATCTCTTCGAGGTCCTTGGGGTAAGGCCGGATGGCGAGACGGCTGCTGCCGGGCTTGACGTCGCGCCGCAGGCGAATGCGCGCGTCGAGCGCCAGCACGCCATCGGCGTCGGCCAGCAGCGGATTGATGTCGAGCTCCGCGACCTGCGGCAGGTCGATGACGAGTTGCGACAACCGCACCAGGGTCACGGCGATCGCCTCGAGGTCGGCGGCCGGCACCTGTCGATAACCGGCCAGCAGTTTCGCCACGCGTGTGCGTGCGATGACATCGTGCGCGAGTTTCAGATTGAGCGGCGGCAGGCTGAGCGCGCGATCGTTCACCACTTCCACCGCCACGCCGCCGGCGCCGAACAGGATCACCGGCCCGAATTCGCGATCGTCGAGCACGCCCGCGATCAGTTCGCGCGCGAGCGGCCGCTTGATCATGGCCTGCACCGCGTAGCCCTCGATGTGCGCGTCCGGACGCGCACCGCGCACGCGCGCGGTCATGGCCTCGGTGGCCGCCAGCACCTCGTCGGCCGCGAGGTCGAGCAACACGCCGCCGACGTCGGACTTATGGGTGATGTCACGGCTGACTATCTTTACCGCCACGCGGCCGCCGCCGGCGGCGACCAGCGTCGCCGCGTAGTCGGCGGCCTCGCGCGGCGTGGCCGCCACGCGGGTTGCAACCGTGGCGATGCCGAAGCAGGCGAGTATCGCTTTCGCTTCGAATTCCGACAGCCATTCACGCCCTTCGGCCAGCGCGGTGGCAATGATGGCGCGCGCGCTGCCGAGCTCGGGCGTGAAATCGGCGGGCATGGACGGCGGCGTTTCCAGCAGCGCCGCCTGGTTGCGCCGGTAGTCGACCATCTGCATGAAACCGCGCACCGCGTCCTCGGGCGCGTCGTAGGTTGGCACGCCGGCGCCGCGAAAGCGTTCACGTGCCACCGCCGCGCCGATGCCGCCCACCCAGCTGGTGAATAGTGCGTGGCGGTTCGGGGTGTCGAGCGCCGCGAGCACCGCCGCCGCGGCGGCGTCGGGCGAGGTCACGGCGGTCGGGCAATTGAGGATCAGGAGCGCGTCGATCTCGGGCGCGCCCAGCACCGCCTTGACCGCGGCGGTGTAACGCTCGGCGCTGGCGTCACCGATGATGTCGATGGGATTGGCGCGCGACCAGGTGGCCGGCAGCACGGCGTCGAGCCTGGCCAGGGTCTCGGCCGACAGGCTGGCGAGCGTGCCGCCCGCATCCATCAAGGCATCGGTCGCCATCACGCCCACGCCGCCGCCGTTGGTGAGGATGGCGAGACGTTCGCCGCGCGGCGCCCGCGCCAGCGCCAGGGTCTCGACCGCGTCGAACAGTTCTTCCAGCGTCAGCACGCGCAGCATGCCGGCGCGCCGGAAGGCCGCGTCGTAGACCGCGTCGACGCCGGCCAGCGCGCCGGTGTGCGAAGCCGCGGCCTGGGCGGCGGCGGCATGACGGCCGGCCTTGACCACGATCACGGGCTTGGTGCGCGCCGCCGCGCGCGCGGCCGACATGAACTTGCGCGCATGCGTCACGCCTTCGATGTACAGGAGGATGGCGCGCGTGTCGGCGTCGTTGGCGAGATAGTCGAGCATGTCACCGAAGTCGACATCGGCCATGTCGCCGAGCGACGCGAGCAGCGAGAAGCCGATGTTGCGCGGCGCCGCCCAGTCCAGCACCGAGGTCAGTATCGCGCCCGACTGCGCGACGAAGGCGAGGCGGCCCGCGCGCGGCTGCAATTGCGCGAAGCTCGCGTTCAAACCGTGGCCGGGCGCGAGGATGCCGAGGCAGTTGGGTCCGATCACGCGCAGCAGGGCCGGCCGCGCCGCCGCCAGCAAGGCCTGGCGCAAGCGCCCGCCGGGCGCATCCGCCGCGCCGGAAAAGCCCGCCGCGATCACCACCGCCGCGCGCGTGCCGCGCGCCGCGAGTTCGGCCAGCACCTTGACGGCGGCCTCGGCCGGCGTGCAGATGACGGCGAGCTCCGGGGTCTGCGGCAGGCTCGCGACATCGGCATGCACCGGCCGTCCGAACAATTCGCGGCGTGCCGGGTTGACCAGCATCACCGGTCCGGCGAAACCCGCATCGAGGATGTTGCGCGTCACCACCTGGCCGATGGCGCCGCCGCGTTCGCTGGCGCCGATGATGGCGATGGACGACGGTTTGAACAGGCTGTCGAGATTGCGAATGCTCATGGCGTCAGTATGCCGCCATCGCCGCGCCTTGGCGCGAGGGACGACGGCGGGTCGTCCCTCGGCGCGCAGCCATCAGCGGCGGAAGATACCGACCAGGCTGCTCTTGGCCAGCGTGTGGAAGTTGAGATAGAAGCCGACGATCGCCGCCGAGGTGTCGGCGGTCACCGGCAAGGCCTTCAGATCGACCGCGTGCACGGTGAAGATGTAGCGATGGAAGTTGTCGCCCTGCGGCGCGCACGGGCCGCCGTATCCGGGCTTGCCGAAATCGGTGCGCACTTCCAGCGCGCCGGCCGGCATCAGGCCCTTGGACGGGTCGCCGGCGCCGAGCGCCAGGCTGCTGACATTGGCCGGGATGTTCGCCACCACCCAATGCCAGAAACCGCTGCCGGTCGGCGCATCAGGATCGAAGCAGGTCAGCGCGAAACTCTCGGTGCCGGCCGGCGCGCCGCTCCACGACAGCTGCGGCGACTGGTTGTTGCCGGCGCAACCGAAACCATAGTCCTCCGACAGCACGTGCAAGGGGCCGAGCAGATCGCCTTCTTTGAAACTTTCACTGGTAAGCACAAGGGCCATGATGTTCTCCTTGGGTTGATGAAGTTCTGTAGGTGCGAATTCATTTGCGCATTCATACCGGCCTAACGCCGGGCCTGCAATGTGCCGAATGAATCCGGCACCGTCTGACACCTCGGGCGCGACGAGCCATCAATGTTCGCTGGCGCCACTCGCGCCGAGCCCGGTCACCGCGCGCACGTATTGATGATCGAAGCGCCGCGCCTCGGCCGCCGCGCGCGCGCTTCTATCGGTCAGCGACACCAGCACGGTCATGGTCACACAGGCGACGAGCGCGAACAGCGCCGGGTATTTATACGGGAACAGCGGCGCCGCGTGATGCAGGATGTCGACCCACACCGTCGGCCCGAACACCACGCAGGCCGAGGCCGTCACCAGGCCGAAACCGCCGCCCACCACCGCGCCGCGCGTGGTGAGTCCGCGCCAGTAGAGCGACAGGAACAGGATCGGGAAATTGACGCTGGCTGCGACCGCGAACGCCAGCAGCACCATGTAGGCGACGTTCTGTCCTTCGAAGGCGATACCCAGCACCACCGCCACCACGCCCAGCACGATGGCCGACAGGCGCGAGATACCGACCACTTCGCTCTCGGTGGCGCGGCCACTGCGCAGCACGCTGGCGTACAGATCGTGGGCGATGGCCGAGGCGCCGGACAAGGTCAGACCCGACACCACCGCCAGGATGGTGGCGAAGGCCACCGCCGAAATGAAGCCCAGGAACAGGTCACCCGCCACCACGTGGGACAGGTGGATGGCCGCCATGTTGTCACCGCCGCGCAGGCCGCCGGCCGGGTTTAGGAACTGCGGGTCGCGCGCCACCAGCGCGATGGCGCCGAAGCCGAGGATCACGATCAGGAGATAGAAGTAGCCGATGAGGCCGGTGGCAACAAACACCGAATGCCGCGCCGCGCGCGCATCAGGCACGGTGAAGAAACGCATGAGGATATGCGGCAGTCCGGCGGTACCGAACACCAGCGCCGTGCCCAGCGACAGCGCCGACACCGGGTCGGACACCAGCCCGCCCGGCGCCATGATCGCGCTGCCGTTCTGGTGCACATCGACGGCGGCATGAAACAGCGCTTCAAAGGAGAAATCGAATTCGGCCATCACCAGCAATGACAACACCGTCGAGCCGAACAACAGCAGCACCGCCTTGGTGATCTGCACCCAGGTGGTGGCGATCATGCCGCCGAAGGTCACGTAGAAAATCATCAGCGCACCGACCGTCAACACCGCGCCGGTGTAAGGCAGACCGAACAGCACCTGGATGAGCGTGCCGGCGCCGACCATCTGGCCAATGAGGTACATGCTGATCACGACCAGCGTCGAGCACGCCGACAGGGTGCGCATGGGTCCTGGCTGCAGGCGAAAGCTGACCGCGTCGGCGAAGGTGTAGCGGCCGAGATTGCGCAGCCGCTCCGACAAGAGGAACAACAGCAAGGGCCAACCCGCGAGACCGCCGATGCCCCAGATGAGGCCGTCGAAGCCGCCGCTGTAGATGAGGCCCGACACGCCAAGAAACGACGCCGCCGACATGAAATCGCCGGCGATGGCGAAGCCGTTCTGGGTGCCGCTGATGC
Source organism: Pseudomonadota bacterium (assembly GCA_016719885.1). NCBI lineage: Bacteria > Pseudomonadati > Pseudomonadota > Pseudomonadota bacterium. The sequence continues at coordinate 264,495 of JADJYF010000008.1, forward strand.
TGGCGCCGGCCGCGTAGTAATCGGCGGCGGTGCGCGTGCGGCGCGCCGCCCACCAGGTGATGCCGAGGGTCACGGCCACGAACACCAGGAACATGGCGATGGCCGGCACGTTGAGCGGACCGCGCTCGGCCGCGGCGCCCGCGCCACCGACCGCCAGCGCGCCCTCGGCCAGCGTCAGGGTAAGAACAGCGGTGACGGCGCGCAGGATGGCCATCGCGTCACGCCTGTTCGTGGCAGCGCGCGATGATGCGCGCCATGTCGCGGTCGAATTCACCGTTGGCGCGTCGCACGAACAGGCCGGTCAGGATGAAGCCGAACACGATGGTGGCCGAGCCCAGCGGCACGCCACGCGAAATCACGCTGCCGTCCGCCATCGGCAAGGCCAGCCAGTGCGGCGCGAACGCCACGAGCAGGATGAAAACCAGGAAGCCGGCGAACACCAGCGCCGACAACAGCCACGCGAAGCGCTGACGACGGCGTTGCAAGGCCTGGAATTCCGCGTCGGCGAAAATCCGCGCGTAGAGATGATCCATGGAGTCTCCGCGGCCCGTGCGCATCGCGTGCGTGCCGGTGATGGACAGGCTGAAGGGGGAACCGACGGCGCGGCGTGCATCCGCGCCGTCGAACGGCGACTACCAGAGTTTCTGGCTGGCCAGGCGCGCGCCCTCGGCCAGCGCGGCGAATTTCGCCCACACCACCGATTGCGCGACCATCTCCCAGCCGGCGAACGTGCCGAAGCCGCAGTCGGCGCCGGCGATCACGCGTTCCTTGTCACCGACCGCATCCACCGCTTCGAGGATGCGGTTGCAGATCACCTGCGGGTGCTCGATGTAGTTGACGGTGGAATCGATGACGCCCGGGATCAGGATCTTGTCCTTGGGCATGCCGCACTTCTTGAGCGCGGCATATTCGTGCTGGTGGCGCGGATTGGCGAATTCGATCGACAAGGCGCCGACCTTGGCTTGGCTGATGATGGGGAAGATGTCGGCCAGCGGCACGTCGCAATCGTGGGGGCCGTCGTAATTGCCCCAGCACACGTGCAGCCGGATGCGGTCGGCGGGAATGTTGACGCAGGCCTGGTTGATGGCGTCGATGTGGATGGTGATGGCGTCCTGGAATTCCTTCAGCGACGCGTGCTGCCACTGGCCGTGGCGCTCCATGGCGAGATCCGGGCAGTCGAGCTGCAGCACGTAGCCGCGCTGGTGGATGAGCTCGTATTCCTTCTGCATCTCGCGCGCGACCGCGCGTACATAGGCTTCGTGGCTGTCGTAGAACTTGTTGCCAAGCGTGGTGCACACGATGCCGGGGCAGGCGGCGGTCATGAAGGCCTCGGTGTACTTGCCTTTGACCTCGGCCAGCGCGCCGTCGAACATGTCGAACTCGCGCTTGGCCGGCGCGAGATCGGTATAGCGCACCTCGGCGTTGGCGGCCGGCGCGTCGAACACCTTGGACATCACCATGCCGCGGTTGGCCCACACCTGGCCGAAGTCCGGGTACTGCGCGAAATCGGTGAAGGGCAGACGCTCGCTGACACCGCCGAAACCTTCGAGGCGCTGGCTGACATAGGTCTGGAAGCCGACGCGCGGCTGCTCGCCGTCGTTGATGATGTCGACATGGGAGTCGACCTGCGACTTCACGCTGCGCTTGACGCCGGCCTCGGCCAGCTGGTCGAGCAGCTTTTCATCGACCTTCTGCCCGGCCTCCTGGGCAATCAGCAGATCGGACAGTTCGCGCTGACGCGGCAGGCTGCCGACGTGGGTGGTGAGGATGCGTTTGTCGCTGCGCTGCATGCTTGGTTTCTCCCCTGGTGATCATTTCCCTGCGCGCCGACGGGTGGTCCGCGCCTCGCGCGCCTAAGTGTACACGCCGCACCGGGCGCGCGCCCATGACACGAAAGCGGGCCGTCGCGACGGCCGTCAAGCTTTGACGCCGCGCGCCGATACCAGCCATGACCGTGCGCCCGACTCCGATTCCCCGGCGGCACGGAGGAGCATCGCTTGTCTTTTTTCAAACCCGCCGCCGACGGCGACCCGCGCGTGCTACGGGCGCGCGTGGACCTGTTGCTGCGTGCCGCCACCGGCAGTTGGCCGGTCATGCTGTTGCTGCTGGTGGTCAGCGTGGCGGTCATGTGGCCGCATACCCGCGCCGTGTTCCTGCTCGGCTGGCTCGCGATCATGGTTGGCATCATGGCGGTGCGCATGGTGCAGGCGCGCCGCTTCCGGGCGCGCGGCGAGGCGAGCATCGACGAGGTTGCCGCGTTCAATCACAGCTTCCTGCTCGGCACCGCCGCCAGCGGCCTGGGCCTGGGCATCGGCTTCGCTTTTGCCGGCATGGTGCTGTTGCACAGCGTGGAACCGTTCCAGCAGAGCTTTCTGTCCTTCGTGCTCGCCGGCCTGACCGCGGCGGCGGTCAACATCTACGCGGCCGACAAGCACGTGGCGCGCGCATTCCTGTATTTCGCCGTCGTACCGCTGGCAGTGGTGTATCTCTTGTCGCAGGACACCACGCACGTCGCCATGGGCGCGCTGCTGCTGGCCTTCACGGCCGCCATGACGCGCGTCAGCAGCGTGGTCAATGCCTCGGTGCTGGCATCGCTGTCGCTACGCTTCGAGAACGACGAGTTGATCAGCGCCTTGACCAGCGCCAAGCAGCGCAGCGAGGAGGCGAATCGCAAGCTGAAAGACGAGATCGAGCAACGCCGCGACACCGAGAGCAAGCTCATCGAAGCGCGCGACCGCGCCGAACAGGCGGCACGCGCCAAGAGCGAGTTCCTCGCCACCATGAGCCATGAGATCCGCACGCCCATGAACGGCGTGCTGGGCATGACCGAGCTCATCCTCAACACCGAGTTGAGCAGCAAGCAACATCGTTTCGCGTCGACCATACGGCGCTCCGGCGAGGCCCTGCTCGCCATCATCAACGACATTCTCGACTTCTCGAAAATCGAAGCGGGCAAACTCGAGATTCAGCACACGGTGTTCGATTTGCGCCAGCTGGTCGAAGACACCGTGGCGTTCTTCGCCGAACAGGCGCAGCGCAAGCGGCTGTCCTTGCTGGCCGTCTATCCGCCCCAGGGTCATGCCGCCTATCGCGGCGACCCGGATCGCCTGCGCCAGATCCTCACGAACCTCATGGGCAATGCCATCAAGTTCACCGAGGCCGGTGAAGTGCTGCTCAAGGTCGAAACCGAGGCCAGCGGCAGCGCGCGCGACACGCTGCGCTTCGAAGTCAGGGACAGCGGCATCGGCATCAAGCCCGAACACCAGGCGCACATCTTCGAATCCTTTCAGCAGGCCGATGGCTCGACCACGCGCAAGTTCGGCGGCACCGGCCTCGGACTTGCCATCTGTGCGCGCCTGGTCGAACTCATGCAGGGCCGCATCGGGCTGGACAGCGCGCCGGGACGTGGCTCCACCTTCTGGTTCAGCGTCGAGCTGACGCGCATGCCGGCCTCGAGCATCGCCGCGCAGATCAAGCCCAACGTCGAATTCGCCGGCCGCCGCGTGCTGGTGGTGGACGATCACGCCACCAACCGCGAGATTTTGCAGCACCAGCTCACCAGCTGGGGCATGCGCTACCACGGCGCTCCGAACGGCGGCCAGGGCTTGAAGCTTCTGCGCCAGGCTGCCAGCCACGGCCAGGCCTTCGACGCCGCGATCCTCGACCGGCACCTGCCCGACATCGAGGGCATCGAACTGGCCAAGCGCATCAAGAGCGAGCCGGCGATCGCGGCCACGCGTCTCATCATGCTGAGCTCCATCGACCAGATCGAACAGACCGGCCAATGGCTGCAGGCCGGCATCGAGGTCTACATCAACAAGCCGGTGCGCCAGGCGGAACTGCACGATGCCCTCGGCACCGCGCTGGCCGTCGGCGGCGACAGCGAAGATCTGCTCGCGGCCCGCGCGCGCATCGCCAGCGTCGCCGCAAGCCAGCTCGGCGCCCACGTGTTGCTGGCCGAGGACAACCCGGTCAACCAGGAACTCGCGCGCAGCATGCTCGAAGAATTGGGCTGCACGGTGGTGGTGGTGGAAAACGGCCAGGAAGCGCTGGACGCCATCGGTGACGCGCCGCTCGACCGCATGCAACGGCCCTACGACCTGGTGCTCATGGATTGCCAGATGCCGGTGCTGGACGGCTTCGAAGCGACCCGCCAGATCCGTCGCTGGGAAGCGCATAACAATCGCAAACAGCCGCTGCCCATCGTGGCCTTGACCGCCAACGCCCTGTCCGGCGATCGCGAGCGCTGTCTCAAGTCCGGCATGGACGACTACCTCGCCAAGCCCTTCAGCCAGGAACAGCTCGCCGCACTCGTCAAACGCTGGATGACGCTCGATGTGGCGGTCAAACAGGCGGTCAAGCGTGAAGCCGCCAATGCCGCGCGCGACGGCCAGCCGGCCGACGGCGCGGAGCTGCACGTCGCGGCGCTCGATCAGAAAGTACTGGGCGTCATTCGCGGCCTCCATCGCGACGGCCAGGAAGACGTGCTGGCGCGCGTGGTCGGCATGTATCTCAAGAATTGTCCCAAGCTGCTGGAGAAACTCCAGGAAGCGGCCAGCACCGGCAACAACGACCTGTTGCGCAACGCCGCCCACAGCCTCAAATCGGCCAGCGCCAACCTCGGCGCGACGCGCCTCGCCGCGCTGTGCGATGAACTCGAGAATCTCGGCCGCGACGGTGGCGTGGCACGCGCGCTGGCGCCTCTCGGCATCGTCGAATTCGAGTTCGAGGCGGTATGCAACGCGCTGGCGCTGGAGCTGTCACGCAGGGCCGCGTGAGAGTTCGCGCTGAGAGCGATTCGCATACGCCGCGCGACACCAAAAAATAGCGCTGAACGCTTAAAGATCCCCAAACGCGGTGCCGCTAAATCAGCAGACTCAATACCGCTGCAACCGCTGCAGACTCAAGTTCAGGAGATTTCGGAATGGCAAGCATTCTTGCGGTCGACGATTCGGCTTCCATGCGCCAGATGGTGGCGTTCACCCTCAAAGGCGCCGGCTATAACGTCATCGAGGCTGTCGATGGCAAAGACGCCCTCGAAAAAGCCAAATCGGGCGGCGCCGACGTGGTGCTGACCGACGTCAACATGCCCAACATGGACGGCATCGAACTGGTGCGCCAATTGCGCCAGCTGCCCAAGTACAAGTTCACCCCGATGCTGCTGCTGACCACCGAGTCCGGCGCCGACAAGAAGGCGCAGGGCAAGGCCGCCGGCGCCACCGGCTGGCTGGTCAAGCCCTTCAACCCCGAACAGCTCCTGGCCACCATCGCCAAGGTGCTCGGCTGAGGCCGGCACCGGGCGTTTCGCGTAACGGCACCTAGCGGGAGGCAGCATGGCCATCGACGTCGCACAATTTCACCAGGTATTTTTCGAGGAATCCTTCGAGGGCCTCGAAGTCATGGAGTCGGGTCTGGTCGACCTCGAAGTCGGCAGCCCGGACATCGAAGCCATCAACGCCATTTTCCGCGCCGCGCATTCGATCAAGGGCGGCAGCGGTACCTTCGGCTTCAGCGCCATCAGCGATTTCACCCATGTGCTCGAAACGCTGCTCGACGAGATGCGCGCCGGCAAGCGTGAAGTGACGCGCGACGCGGTCGACGTGCTGCTGCTGGCGGTCGACAGCCTGCGCTCGATGCTCGACGCGGCGCGCAGCGGCACCGATTTCGACGCCCAGGCCGTGGCCGACGTGCACCACAAGCTCGAAGAGCAGTTGCACCACGGCGCCGCGCCGATAGTGACAAGCGCCAGCGCGACAGCAGCACAAGACGAGGCCGTCGGCGCCGCGCAGGGGCTGTGGCGCATCGAGTTCGTGCCCGAACTGCACCTGTTCGCGACCGGCAACGACCCGGTACGCATCCTGCGCGAACTCGAACGGCTCGGCGCCTTCAGCGCCGAAGTCGACCTGTCGCGCATGCCCGAGTACGGCATCTACGATCCTGAAACCTGCTATTCGACCTGGCGCATCACGCTCGACGGCGGCGTCGAGGAAGCGGCCATCCGTGAAGTGTTCGAATGGGTCGAGGACGACGCCAAGATCACCCTGACCCGCGAACAGCCGGAACCGGCCGCGGCCGACGCCAGCAGCGCCGCGCCCGAACTCGCGGTGGTGCCCGAAGCCCAGGACCGCCGTCAGAGCGACCGTCGCCAGGGCGACCGCCGTCAAGGCGATCGGCGCGAGGGCGAAGCGGCAAGTGCGCCGCCCGCGTCATCGATCCGCGTCGATATCGCCAAGGTCGATTCGCTGATCAACCTGGTCGGTGAGCTGGTCATCACCCAGTCCATGCTGGGCCAGTTCGACGACGATTCGACGCCGACCAATTTCGCCAAGCTGCGCGAAGGCCTTGCCCAGCTGGAGCGCAACACGCGCGAGCTGCAGGAAAGCGTGATGCGCATCCGCATGCTGCCCATCAGCTTTTCCTTCAACCGCTTTCCGCGCCTGGTGCGTGACTTGTCGTCCAAGCTCGGCAAGGAAGTGGAGCTGAAGATCATCGGCGAGCAGACCGAGCTCGACAAGACGGTGCTGGAAAAGATCGGCGACCCGCTGGTGCACCTGGTGCGCAATTCGCTGGACCATGGCATCGAAACGCCGGACCGCCGCACCGCGATGGGCAAACCGGCCCATGGCACGCTGACGCTTGCCGCGCGTCATGAAGGCGGCAACATCGTCATTGAAATCGTCGACGACGGCGCCGGCATCAACACCGAGTTCCTGCTCGCCAAGGCGCGCGAGCGCGGCATCGTCGGCGCCGAGGAGATGCTGTCCGAGGACGCGATTCGCGACCTCATCTTCCACCCTGGTTTTTCGACCGCCAAGGAAGTGAGCGACGTGTCCGGCCGCGGTGTCGGCATGGACGTGGTCCGCCGCAACATCAAGGAGCTCGGCGGCGTCATCGAACTGGAGTCGGCGGTCGGCGTCGGCACCACCATCCGTATCCGCCTGCCGCTGACGCTCGCCATTCTCGATGGCCAGCTGGTGCGGGTCGGCAACCAGACCTACATCGTGCCGCTGGTCTCGATCATCGAATCGCTGCAGGCCACGCCCGACCGCGTGAAATCGGTGGCCGGCAGCGCCGAGCTGTACCGCCTGCGCGGTGAATACATCCCCATCATCCGTCTTTACGAGCTGTTCGGCGTCGAACCGCAGTCGACGGTGCTCGAACAAGGCCTGCTGGTGGTGGTGGAAGGCGAAGGTCGGCGCGCGAGCATCTTCGTCGACGAACTGCTCGGCCAGCAGCAGGTGGTGATCAAGAGCCTGGAAACCAACTACCGCAAGGTCGACGGCATTTCCGGCGCCACCATACTCGGCGACGGTACGGTCGCCATGATCATCGACGCCGGCGGCGTCATCGGCCTGGCCCGCAAAGAGCCGGCCGGCCCTCACAACATCGATCAATCCAAGGCCGCTTAGGAGACCCGGATGGAAACCAACACCAGTAAACAGACCACTGAAATGGGACTGGGCAGCGCCGGCGCCGATGCCGATCAGTACCTGACTTTCATGTTGAACGGCGAAGAATACGGCGTCGATATCCTGCGCGTGCAGGAAATCAAGGGTTGGATTCCGACCACGCGCATACCGAACACGCCCGACTACATCCGCGGCGTGATGAACCTGCGTGGCGCCATCGTGCCCATCATCGACATGCGTCTGCGTTTCGCCATGCCAGCCATCGAGTACACCGCCACCACCGTGGTGATCGTGTTGAAAGTACACAGCGATGGCGTCGAGCGCACCATCGGTTTCGTGGTCGACGCGGTGTCGGACGTCTACAACGTCTCCGCCGACCAGTTCCGCGCCGCGCCCGACTTCGGCGCCCACGTGCACACCGATTTCATCCGTGCCCTGGCCACGGTCGAAGAGAAGATGGTGATCCTGCTCGACATCGACCGCCTGGTCAGCGCCGAGCAACTGGACGCCGCCGCAACCGTGCACTAAGGCACTGGCAAATCCAACCAACGCAAGAACCGAACGCTATTTAATACCTGGCGAAGAAGTCCTCTTTCGTCAACGCAAACACGAGGCGGAGAAAACACATGTTTAGCAGAAAGAAGTCCAACGACAATTCGCAGCCGACGCTTGCCGCCCAGACCCAACAGGAATTGCAGGCGCTCAAGGATGAACGCAGCGCCATCCAGCGCTCGCAAGCCATGGTCGAATGCGGCGCGGACGGGGTGATCCTGTCTGCAAGCACGAAGTTCGTCACCGTGCTCGGCTACGCGCCCGGCGACCTCGACGGCAAGTCCTATGTCTCGCTGCTGGACAGCGCGAGCGCCGCCAGCAGCGCCTTCGCCGACGACCAGGCGGCCCTGCGCCGCGGCGAGGACAGCAGCGGCGAGTACCAGTTCCGCGCCAAGGACGGTAGCGTGCGCTGGCTGCAGGTCAACAGCACGGTTGTTTCCGGCGCCAGCGGCACGTCGCCGCATGTCATCGCCATCGCGACCGACGTGACGGCGCTGCGCAACGAGCTGAAGGAAACCGCGGCCGAGCTCAAGGTGCGTTCCGACATCATGAATGTCACCAGCATCGTGTCGACCGCCGACAAGAAGGGCGACATTCTTTCCGTCAACGAAAAGTTCCTCGAGATATCCAAGTATCCGCGTGAAGAACTGATCGGCCATGGCCACAACACCACGCGTCATCCGGACATGCCGAAAGCGGTGTTCAAGGAGATGTGGAACACCATCGGTCACGGCAATATCTTCCGCGGCGTGGTCAAGAACCGCGCCAAGGACGGCACGCCCTACTACGTCGACGCGGTGATCGCGCCGCTGCTCGGCGACAACGGCAAGCCGAAGGGCTATCTCGGCGTGCGCTACGACATCACCGAGGCGGAAATCGAACGCCAGAATGCGCGCGGCGTGCTCGGCGCCATCGACGCCTCCTTCGGTTACATCGAGTTCGACCTCGGTGGCAATGTCACCTTGGCGAACGCCAATTTCTGCGACTTGATGGGCTACCGCTCCGAGGACATCGTCGGCCGGCACCATCGCATGTTCGTCGAGCCGGAGCTTGCGCGCTCCGACGAGTACCGCCAGTTCTGGGCCGATCTCAACGACGGCAAGGCGCAGACCGACCTGTTCAAGCGCATTGCCAAGAGCGGCAAGGAAATCTTCATCCAGGCCACCTATGCGCCGGTCAAGGACGAGATGGGCCGCGTGTTCAAAATCGTCAAGGTCGCCACCGACGTGACCGCGCAGAAGCTCTACGAGCTCGAAGTGGCCGAGGTGCTGCGCAAGACCTCCGAAGTGATGGGTGAAGTGCAGAACGGCAACCTGACCCGTACCCTCGACGGCAGCTACACCGGCGAATTCGCCGTGCTGCAGGACGCCGTCAACGGTTCGATCGGGCAATTGCGCGACATCGTCAGCAAGATTCGCGGCGGTGCGCTGAGCATCAATACCGCGGCCAGCGAAGTGTCCAAGGGCAATACCGAACTGAGCGCCCGCACCGAGGAACAAGCGTCCTCGCTGGAAGAAACCGCCGCCAGCATGGAAGAGATGACCTCGACCGTGCAGCAGAACGCCGACAACTCCCGCCAGGCCAACCAGCTCGCCGCGTCCGCGCGCGACCAGGCGATGCAGGGTGGCCAGGTGGTGAGCCGCGCGGTCGATGCGATGTCCGCCATCAACCAGTCCAGCCGTCAGATCGCCGACATCATCGGCGTGATCGACGAAATCGCGTTCCAGACCAACCTGTTGGCCTTGAACGCCGCCGTCGAAGCGGCGCGTGCCGGCGAACAGGGTCGCGGCTTCGCGGTCGTGGCCTCGGAAGTGCGCAACCTCGCACAGCGCAGCGCCACCGCCGCCAAGGAGATCAAGGCGCTGATCAGTGACTCGGTGCAGAAGGTCTCGGAAGGCTCGAAGCTGGTGGACGAATCCGGCTCGACGCTGAGCGAAATCGTCACCTCGGTCAAGAAGGTCAGCGACATCATCGCCGAAATCGCGGTGGCCTCGGAAGAGCAGTCGTCCGGCATCTCGCAGGTCAATACCGCCGTCACGCAGATGGACCAGATGACGCAGCAGAACGCGGCGCTGGTCGAGGAAGCGGCGGCCGCCAGCGAATCGATGGACGAGGAATCGCGTGCCCTGATCGAACTGATGCAGTTCTTCAACATCGGCGACGGCAGTGTCATGAGTGGCGCGGCACCGCGCACCGAAAGGCGCGGCGCGGAGCGGCCGTGGTCCGGCAACGCCAGCGCCAAGCCGACCGTCAAGTCGGCCGCACCGGCGCCGGCCGCGCGTGTCGCCAGCGGCGGCTCGCGGGACGACAACGTCTGGGAGGAATTCTAGACGTCACGCCCTCGGGGCGCCCGCCGCATGGCACGGCGCCCCGATCCTTCGCCGCAGCAACCCAGGGATACGCCCATGACCACCGAGCACATGCCAACGACTTCCGACGACGCGCAGCGCGTAACGCTGCGTTCGACGCTCCGCATCGGAGATGTCGGCGACTTCAAGAATGAGTGCGATGCGCTGTTCGCCGGGTCCGCACCGTCGTCACTGGTGTGCGACGCGAGCGCCGTCGAGTTCATCGACGCCGCCGCGCTCCAGTACCTGGTGGCCTTGTCGCGAAACTGCGCCGATGCCCAACGCGCTTTCGAGATCGGTACGCCTTCCGCTGCTTTCATCAGCGCGGCGCAGGTGTCGGGCTACGCCCGGCCGCTGGGCCTCGAGGCCGCCTGAAGATCCGAGCTCAGTGCCGCCTCGCGGCGCTGAGCCGTGGTCCCGTCGCCGCGGTGCCAGGCACGGCCCTGGCGCCGTGTGATGACGCATCGTCACGCCTGCCCGCCGGGGTGTGAAGCAAGACACGGTGGGGCTCCGGATTGCACGGTCCGGGTCGCTATTGATCACAGGTGGGACCGTGCAGTCGCAGACCAGGACAGACGCTTGCAAGTCGTCTCGCCACGAGCGCGCCGCCCACGACGCACCGTCGCTGCCGCAAGCGAAACAAACGTAGATCAGGATGTACAGCATGAACTCCCCCGCCACCGCTCACGCACAGGAATCTCCCCAGGAATACGCGTTCAACGACGGCCATTTCGAACTGCTGCGCAAGCTGGTCGGCAAGTATGCCGGCATCAGCCTCAACGACACCAAGCGCCAGCTGGTCTACGGCCGCCTGGCGCGCCGCATCCGCGCCATGAACCTGTCGGGCTTCGACGAGTACTGCGAGCTGGTGCGCGACGAGAACAGCGATGAGATTGAAAATTTCATCAACGCCATCACCACCAACCTGACGTCGTTCTTCCGCGAGAACCATCATTTCGAATGTCTCGCCCAGCAGGTGGTGCCGATGCTGCTGAAGAACAACGCCGCCAGCCGCCGCATCCGCGTGTGGTCGGCCGGGTGCTCGACCGGCGAAGAACCCTACAGCATCGCCATGACACTCATGGAAGCGCTCGGCGGCGCGCAAGGTTGGGATGTGAAAATCCTGGCCACCGACATCGATTCCAACGTGGTCGCGACCGCCGCCGCCGGCGTCTACCCGGCCAACCGTCAGCAGGGCCTCAGCGAAGCGCGTCTCAAGCGCTTTTTCACGCCGGCCGGCGGTGCACCGGGCAATTTGCGGCTGAAAGATGAAGTGCGCAGCCTGATCCGTTTCGCGCCGCTCAATCTCATGGAGCAATGGCCGTTCAAGGGGCCGTTCGACGTGATCTTCTGCCGCAACGTCGTCATCTATTTCGACAAGGACACCCAGGGGCGTTTGTTCGGTCGCTATGCCGACGTGCTGGCGCGCCACGGTTACCTGTTCATCGGTCATTCCGAGACCATGTTCGGCACCTGCACGCGCTTCGATCTCATCGGCCGCACCACCTACCGCCTGGCGGGCATGGCATGAGCAGCAGTCCGCAAGCCATCCAGCGGCGCATACAGGCGCAACTCGACGCCGAGTTCGCGCACATCCGCAAGGCGCACGACGCCAAGCTCGGCGCGGTGGTCGCCAAGATCCTGCCCGGCGAGTACTACGCCACCGGCGCCAACGAGTACGTCGCCACCACGCTCGGCTCCTGCGTGTCCGCCTGCCTGTGGGACCCGCTGATCAAGTTCGGTGGCATGAATCACTTCATGCTGCCCGATGCCGGCGACGGTCGCGTGGCGGCCAACAACCTGGCTGGCGGCGGCAGCGACGCGGCGCGTTACGGCTCGTTCGCCATGGAGCACCTGATCAACGCCATTCTCAAGGCCGGCGGCCGGCGCGAACGGCTCAGGGCCAAGATCGTGGGCGGCGGCCACGTGCTGCAGATCGCCACCAACATCGGCGACCGCAACATTCAATTCGTGCGCGAGTATCTGACCAACGAAGGGATCCAGATCATCGGCGAGGACGTCGGCGGGCGCTCTGGCCGCCAGGTGCGCTTCCATCCCCTGACCGGCGCCGCCCAGGTCCGGCCGCTGGCTTCGACCGAGAGCCGCGGTGTGCTCGCCGAGGAAGGCAACTACCGCACCAACATCGAACGCAAGCCCGCCAGCGGCGACGTCGAATTGTTCTAGGAGATTCGAATCTTGGATATGCGTGCTACACCGATACGCGTTCTGGTGGTGGATGACTCGGCGCTGGTGCGCAAGGTCATGACCCAGATGCTGAGCTCCGACCCGGGCATCGAGGTGGTCGGCACCGCCAATGATCCGCTCATGGCGCGTGACATGATCAAGCAGCTCAACCCCGACGTGCTGACCCTGGACGTCGAGATGCCGCGCATGGACGGCGTGACTTTCCTGACCAATCTCATGCGCCTGCGGCCGATGCCGGTGGTGATGGTCTCGTCACTGACCGAGAAAGGCGCCGACATCACCCTGCAGGCGCTGGAGATAGGTGCGGTGGACTTCGTCACCAAGCCCAAGATTGACCTGTCCCATCATCTCGAGGATTACGCCAGCGAGATCGTGGCCAAGGTCAAAGCCGCCTCGCGTGCCCGCGTGCGGCCCTACACGCCGCCGGCCGGCGGCGCCAAGAACACCACGGTCAATGCCAGCGCGCCGCGCCTGGATCTCACGCACAAATTGATTGCCATCGGCGCATCGACCGGCGGCACCGAGGCGATACGCGTGGTGCTCGAGAACATGGCCCACGACAGCCCGGCCATCGTCATCACCCAGCACATCCCCGAAGCGTTCAGCGCACCCTTCGCCGCGCGCATGGACAAGTCGAGCCCGATGCGCGTGTGCCAGGCCGAGGACGGCCAACCCATCGTGCAAGGCCATGCCTACATCGCGCCCGGTCACCGGCACCTGACCGTGGAACGCAGCGGCGCGCGTTATCGCTGCCGTTTGCATGACACCGCGCCGGTCAACCGTCACCGTCCCTCGGTCGACGTGTTGTTCGACTCGGTGGCCACCAACCTCGGCGCCAATGCGCTCGGCGTGCTGCTGACCGGCATGGGCGCGGACGGCGCCAAGGGCATGCTGAACATGAAGAACGCCGGCGCCAAGACCATCTGCCAGGACGAAGCCACCAGCGTGGTGTGGGGCATGCCCGGCGAGGCGGTCAAGCTGGGCGCCGCGGACCACGTGGTGCCGCTGGAAAAGGTCGCCGAACTCGCTTCGAGATTGATTCGCAATTGACGATTTCGCGCGAAATGCGCGCGAAACGCTAAAGAAAAAAGTCGCTGATTCCGATGTATTCCGCGATGGATGTTTACGGCCCGCGAGAGCTTGACGCATGAACGACACTTACTCCGTGATTCCAGGAATCGTGACCTTGGCGGCAGCGCTGGTCACGCTATTGATTGCGCAGCCAGCGGTTGCCGTGGTGTGCCTGCTGGTGGTGGCCGCGGTATGGAAATGGGACGGCATGCGCGCCAGGAAAGCCGCGACCGACGCGGTCGCCGAACCTGCGGACAACGGCGTCACGCCCTACGATGCCGAGCGCGTCGAGCTGCTGCACGGCGCCTCGACCCAGACCATACGCCAGCTGCAGGGCGACATGGTGCAGATTCGCGAACTGATCCGCAGCGCCGTCGCTGAACTGGGTCAGTCCTTCGATGGCTTTCACGCCGACGCACAGGTGCAGAAGGCCTTGATGGACGAGGCGGTACGCACCCTCGCCAACGGCTCCGGCGACGCCGCGCCGGGCAAGGATCCCAACGACAGCGTCACCATCGGCAAATTCGTGCGCGACACCTCCAGCGTGTTGCAGGGCTTCGTCGACAATGCCATCACCGCCAGCAAGCGCGGCATGGACATCGTCAACATGATCGACACCATGAACACCCAGATGACCCAGATCTTCGACCTGCTGGGCGACGTCAAGGGCATCGCCGACCAGACCAACCTGCTGGCCTTGAATGCCGCCATCGAAGCGGCGCGCGCCGGCGAAGCCGGACGTGGCTTCGCGGTGGTGGCCGACGAAGTGCGCAAACTGTCGCTCAACTCCGCGCACTTCAACGAACAGATCCGCACCCAGGTCGAGAACGCGCAGGCCACCATGCAATCGACCCGCAAGCTGGTGGGCGATTCGGCCTCGATGGACATGAGCATGCTGCTCACCCACAAATCCAGCATCGACGGCATGATGAAACACCTGTCGTCCCTGGAGTCGTCGCTCAACGATTTGATCGGCGAGACCTCGGGCCTCACCGCGCAGATCGCCGAGCGCTCGAGCAACGCGGTGCGCGCCCTGCAGTTCGAAGACATCGTGCGCCAGGTGGCCGAACACGGCGAGAAGGAGCTGGGCCGCCTGGAGGCGTTGCTGGAGACCGGCGTCGTGCACTGGTCCGGCCACGCCCTCGAAGAGAGCGTCGAGCAATTGCGCCTGGCCGCCGCCGCGCTGCGCGAGATGCAGCCGCGCAAGCCGGCCCACCAGGCCACCATGAGTGAAGGCGACATCGAATTGTTCTGAGCGTCGGCGCCGAGCGCGGCTCGCGTCGCGATGCAGGAAGCAATCCCAGATTGGAGTTATGAAATGAGCATCAGCACCCAGACCTCTGGCGACGGCCAGACCCTGACCATCCGCGTCCAGGACCGTTTCGATTTCAACGTGCACCGTGACCTGCGCCAGGCCTATGAAGCGGCCGGCAAGCGCTACGGCAATTACGTGCTCGACCTGCGTGGCACCACCTACATGGACAGCGCGGCGCTCGGCATGCTGCTGCAGCTGCGCGAGCACGCCGGTGGCAAGCGCCAGGCGGTGCGCCTGACCAACGCCCAGCCGGTGATTCGCGACATCCTGGCGGTGGCCAATTTCGACCAGCTGTTCACCATCGACTGAGTGCCGTCGGCGCGTCTCGCGCCGCGATGAGTCCATGCCCACGAACACGCTGGCAGCCAATTCCGCCTATTCACGACTGCCCGCCGCGCGCCGCTTTGGGGACGGGCTGCGTGCGCTGGTGGTCGAAGACAACGAGATAGATCAATACCTCCTGCAGCGCATGCTGCTCGACGCCGGCTTCACCGTGGAGTTGGCATCATCGACGGAGGACGCGCTGGAGCTCGCCGCCAGTTCCAGACCTGACCTCGTGTGCTGCGACGTGCGCCTGCCGGGCGCCGACGGCTATGTGCTGTGTTCGGCCATCCGCGGGCGCTATCCGCAGGCCTACATCCCTTTCATATTCATCACCGCGCTCAGCGACGAACAGCACGTCTTGAAGTGCTTCGAGGTCGGCGCGGACGACGTCGTGATCAAGCCGGTGATGCCGGCGCGACTGCGTGCCAAGGTGGCGGCGGCGCTGCGCACCGGCGACCTGCACCGGGAGCTGGAACGCCAGCGCGATCAGCTCGCCGATTTCCGCACCAACATGCAGCGCGACATGGAGATCGCCAAGACCATCATCGACAATCTCGGCAGCGAGAAGACCTTGGCCCTGCCCAACGTGTCCTACCACCTGCAGCCGATGGACACGCTCAATGGCGATCTCATCATCGGCGGTCGCAGCCCGGGCGGCGCGCAGTGCTTCCTGTTCGGCGATTTCACCGGCCACGGTCTGCCGGCGGCGATTGGCGTGCAGGTCGTGCACGGCGTGTTCTGCGCGATGGTCGCGCGCGGCCACGCCATCGAGCGCATCGCGGCCGAACTCAACCGCAAGGTGCGTCAACTGCTGCCGCGCGATCGCTTCCTGTCCGCCGCCCTGATCGAAATCTACGCCGACAGCGGCACCATCTCGGTGTGGAATGGTGGCATGCCGGAACTGTTGGTGTGCAACAAGGACGGGCGCCTCGAGAAAGGCTTCCGCTCCACCAAGCTGCCTCTCGGTGTGCTGCCCAACGACGAATTCGACGCCACCGCCACGCGTCGCCAGCTGCGCCAAGGCGACTCGCTGCTGTGCTATTCCGATGGCGTGATCGAAGCGCTGGATAGCGCCGGCCAGATGTTCGGCATCGAGCGCGTGAAGCTCGCCCTGACCGCCGCCGGCCCGCGCGCGGTCGAAACGCTGTGCACGGCCTTGCGGCAGCATACCGGCGACACCCCGCAACAGGACGATATCTCGATGCTGCAGGTTCGCTTCGATCCGGACGCGATGCGCGCCCGCCTCGACAGTCACGCGCCGCTCGACATGTCGCGTGCCGCCACCCACTGGCAATGCAGCGTCGCGCTCGGTCATGACGCCTTGCGCGGCACCGACCCCATCCCGGTGGTGGGCGCGCTGATGGACGCCATTCAAGGCTTCGGACCGCGCAATGACGAGATCCACATGGTGGTCTCGACCCTGTTCGCGCGCGCCTTGGAACAGGGCCTGCTGGGTCTCGATGCCAATCTGAAATGCGATCAGAGCGGCTTCGCCAACTACTATCACCAGCTCGAGGAAGAACTCGCGCGACTCAGCGGCGGCGGCATTGAAATCGGCTTCGCGCACACGCCCGACAGCGCGGGCGGCGTGCTGGAGATCACGGTCAGCATGAGCGGCGGCCAGTCACCCGCCTTGGCGCCGACGCCCGGTGACAAGCATCCGGACCTCGACGCCGTGGCCGAGCTGTGCGAATCGCTGGAGTTCGACGCCGATGGCCGGCGCGCCGTGGCGCGCTATCGTTGGTACAAGGCGGCCTAGGCGCCATTTCAACGCCCGTCGGCGCTTACGGCGAGCCTGCCGCCGCCACGTCCACGCGGCACACTTCCACCGCCGCCAGCGCCTTGCCTGAACCGAGATCGGCCAGCTCGCCGGCGAACGTCAGACCGAACAAGGTGCGACCATCCGCGCCGCCAAGGTTGCAGGCCACCGCGCGCTTGCCGGGCGTGGCGATGACGTCGCCGATGCTGCCATCGGCGCACACCCGCACGAATTCGCCGGTCATGAACGACGCCACCCACACCGCGCCGTCGGCGTCGAGGCAGATGCCGTCCGGCGTGCGTTCGCCGAGGCTTGCCCACACGCGTCGGTTGGACAGGCGACCGTCGGCCGCGCGATCGAACGCGGTCAGCTTGTGGCCGAAAGTCTCGGCGATGATCAGCGTGCCGCCGTCGGGCGTGATGACCGCGCCGTTGGGAAATTCCAGGCCGCTCGCCACCACCGTGCGCTGCCCCGCCATCGAGACCATGATGAGATCCGCGGTCTTGGGTGCTTCGCCGGCCAACAGGTCATAACCGAAATTGCCGACGTAGATGTTGCCGCTCGCATCGCACACGCAGTCATTGATGTCATGGGACACCATGTCCGACAGGTCGCAGTACAGGCTCAGCGTACCGTCCTTGGCCACCTGCATGAGCTTCCTGTCCTGCATGGAAACGATCACCACGCGACCGTCGGGCAGGAAATTGATACCCGAGGGGTGCTTGGGGAAGGACGCGACCTTGGCGCGGCGGCCCGCCTCGCTCAGGGTGTAGACGGTTTCGCCGCGCATGTCCGACATCCACAGCTGGCCGCCGTGCCAGCGCGGCCCTTCCAGGAAAATGAACCCGTCGGCCAGCATTTCAAGTTTGTATTTCGCCATGACTCCCCCGTCTGTGATTGCCATTGATTGCGCGCGCTGTGGAAGACGAAAGCTAGCAAGTCCGCGCCGGGCGCGCCACCGTGGCGGCTGTCAGTCCTTGTCGAGACCGAACAGGCGTTCGAGTTCGCTTTGATTGCGCGCGGTGTCGGTGCTCGGCGCGGAGCTCGGCGCGCCGCCGAACAGGGCGTCGAGTTCGGCGCGGGCGCGCGCCGCGGCGTCATCGGCCGCGCCCTTGAAGGCGCGCGTCGAGGGTTTGAAGTAATCGCAGTAGTTGGCGCGTTCCTTGTTGCCGACCGCGGTGGCGACGGTTTCCTCGCAAGCGTCGGCCACCGACGGGTTGTAGAAGCCGCACATCCTGCACACGTGCAGGTCGGCGTTGCAGGCCGGGCACAGCTCGGCGCGACGCAGCGGCAGGCTGTCTTCCGGCAGGGCTGCGCCGCAGCGCCAGCAGCAATAGGCGGACGGGCGGCTCATCGCCGCTCAGCCCGCCAGGCTCGCGCCGGTCATGGTCTCGAGATGCACGACCTCCGCCAGCGGTCGCCGGTAGGCACGCGGCGGCAGGCTGTCGGCAAGCGCCTTGCCCACCACCACCATCATCACCGGCGTGACATTGGCCGGCAGCTCGAGCAGCGTCGCGACCTTGGCCGCGTCGAAGCCGATCATGGGACCGCTGTCCCAGCCGCGATTGCGCGCGGCGTACATGAGACTCATGGCCGCCAGCGCACCGCTGCGTATCGCTTCCTCGCGCTGCAGCGTCGGCTGGTCCTGGTACACGCCCTTGATCATCGGCACGTACTTGTCGCGCGCCGCCGCGCCGCCATCGGCGTAGATGCGCTCGGCATCGAGATGTGCGTCCAGGCGTCCGCATACCAGCACAGCCGCCGCGCACTGCTCGACCTGCGCCTGGCCATAGGACAGTTTGCGCAGCGCCTGCTTGCGCGCCTCCTCGCGCACCACCACGAACTGCCAATGCTGCATGTTGAACGAGCTCGGGCTCAGCACCACTTCCGAAAAAATCGCCGCGAGTTCGGCGTCGTCGATCTCGATGCCGCTCCGGTATTGCCGAACGCTGCGCCGCGCTTGAACGAGTTGTGAAAATTCCAAGGTAGTTTTTCTCCGCGCTTGGATTGAGGCTCAGGCATCGAAACGCGCCAGCGCGTAATCGGCGCTGGGCAATTCGGTGCGCTCGCGCATGATGTGGTCGGCCACCAATTTACCGGCGCCGGGCGCCATGGTCCAACCGAGATGACCGTGACCGGTGTTGAGATACAGGCCGCGCACCGCGGTGCGGCCCATGATGCCGACGCCGTCGGGGCTCATGGGCCGCAGGCCCGTCCATTCCACGCAGTTGCGCCGCTCGACGCGGCGGCTCTCATCGGGATAGATGCGGGCCAGCAAATCGTAGAGATTGCGGATGCGGCTCGGGGTGAGGCGGGTATCGAAGCCGGCGAATTCGGCGGTGCCCGCCACGCGCAGCTGCTGGCCGAGCGGACACACCGCCGCGTGGTAGTGCTCGTCGATCACCGGCACGTGGGGTTTGCATTGCCAATCGGCCATGGGCAGGGTCAGGGAATAGCCCTTCACCGGTTGCACCGGGACTTTAAGGCCCGCGCTCGCGGCCAGCGCCGGCGTGTAGCTGGCGGCGGCGAGCACCACGCCGTCGGCACGTCGCATTTCGCCATCGACCATCACACCGCCGACCGCGCCGCCGTTCACCACCACCTGGCTGGCCTGACGCTCGTAATCGAAAGTGACGCCGATGCCGGCACAGTGTTCGGCCAGCGCGCGACAGAAACGCTGCGCGTCGCCCGACACGTCGTCGGGAAAATGGATGCCGCCCGACAGCTCGTGGGCGACCGGCGCGAGCGCGGGCTCGAGCCGCGCCACCGCCTGCGCGTTCAGCACTTCGTAGCGCACATCGAAGGCGCGACAGCGTTCGGCGAAGCGCGTCGCGGTGTCGAGTTCGGCGGCGGTGCGGTAGATCTTCAAGGTGCCGTGGTCGGCGCGCTCGAATGGCAGGGCCAGCGGCGCGAGATGCTCGGCCAGCACCGTCAACGAATAGTCGGCGAGACGCGCGTTCTTCTCGACGTTGACGAGATAGCACGGCAGCGACGAGTTGCGCAGGAAGTTCAACGACCAGCCCAGCATGCGCGGCAGCGCGCGCGGACGGATGAGCAGCGCGGCGTCCTCGCGTCCCAACATGCGTAGTGCCTGCCAGAACACGCCGGGTTCGTTCCAGGGATTGGCCTGGCTCGCGTGCAGCATGCCGCCGTTGGCGAAGCTGGTTTCGAGAGCCGGACCGGACTGGCGCTCGATGACTTCCACGTCGGCGCCGTGCAGGCGCAGAAAGTAGGCGGTCGTCAGACCGAGCAGTCCCGCGCCGACGACGATGATGCGCATTGCATGCCAACCTCGAAATGTGAAGGGGACCCCTCCCGCATCGAGGTCGGAAAACGAGGGACGTGGAGAGCGATGGCAAGTGCGATTTCATTCCCCCAGCAGCCCGCTTCCCGACGATGATTACGGTGAAGCCTGACCCACAGAAAGCGGGCGGTCAGGGCTCGACCGCCGGGAATCGCACCGGCACTCAAGGCACGTCGAAGGCGAACTTCAATCCGGCATACACGCCGATGCCCGGCACGCGGTAGCCCAGCACTTCCTCATGGCGATCGTCGAGCATGTTCTCGACCCGCGCATGTACTTGCAGAGCGCGGCTCAAGTCGTAGCTGACGGTGGTACCGAGCGTCGTGAAGCTGTCCATGCCGACACGCCTTTGCTGAAAGGTCGGGGCAAAAAAGCCGAGATCGTCCTGGCGGCCACTGTGGGTGAAATAGGCACTCGCGCGCAGACGATCGTTGATGCCGCTCCAATCCAGGCTGCCGTTGACCTGGTGATGGGGGCGCCGCACTTCATCCTTGCGCATGCCTGTCACGCGATCGATTTCGGTGGCATCGAGGTAGGTGTAACCGCCGGTCAGGCGCAAGCCAAGTCCGAGGCGCGCGCTGAACGACAGCTCCACGCCATCACGGCGGCTGGTGCCATCCTGGTTGACGGCGGTCGCGGTGGTGCCGCTCGCGTCCACCAGGAAGCCGAAGATCTCGTCCTTGAGGCGCTCGTTGAAATACGTGACGTTGACACGCACACGCTCTTCCCACAGCGCCTGCGACACACCCACTTCCCAGCCCCGCGAATGTTCGGGCTTCAAGCTGCTGTTGCCGATGAAGCTCGGCCCGAATTGTCCGCCCGACGAGAAGCCGAAACGTTCGATGAAGGTCGGCGCCTTCTGCCCGGTGCCATAGGCGAGATTGAAGGCCGTGCCGGTGGGCGCATAACGCCACGCGGCCGCCGCGCGATAAGTGGTGATGTCGCGAAAATCGCTGTTGAAGTCGTGGCGGACGCTGCCCGACAGGCCGATATCCAGCGGCAGGTCGATGCGGTATTCACCGACCAGGCCGGTGGTATCCATGTGCCGGCGCTGATTCGGATCGCCAAACGGCGAGACCGGACCGCGCTGCACGAACTCGTCGCGCTCATGGTCGACCGCCACCGTCATGCTGTGCTGCGAGGGCACGACCTGCTCGAGCGCGAACAAGGCCGTGCTCTGGTAGGTGAACTCGTAGCGATCGGTATCGTTGGAGCTGTCCTGACCGACGGCGGGGTCTTCGTTGTCGCTGCTGGTAGAAGTCCAGTTGCCGTCGAGCTGCTGCAGCCAGTGGCCGCCCAGCAGCGCAAGCTTGGCATGACTGCCCACGTAGCGCTGCTCGGTGTTGGCGCGCCCGGGGGTATCGACGGGTAGACCGGTGATGAAGTCGCTGTCGACCTGGTTATGGGTATCGACGTTACGCGCGGTCAGCGACAACTCAAGTGCTTCATTGACCTTGAGCGCGCCGCTGAGATCGGAGGTTACCGCATGGTAGCCGTCGTCCTCGTGGCCTTGCCGCGCGATGTTGGCGCCGGCGGTGCTGATGCGATTGACGCCGACCCGCACGCGGCCACGACCGTTACGCATGCCGACGCTCGCGCGCTGCTGGTTGGTGCCGAAAGACCCGCCATCGAGCGCGGCTTCGGCGTGGAATGGCCCGTCGTCCTTGCGCGTGATGATGTTGATCACGCCGGCCAGCGCATCGGATCCCCACAGCGAACTCTGCGGGCCACGCACCACTTCGATGCGCTCGATGTCGGCGCTGGAGAGATTGGCGAATTCGAACTCGTCATTGCCGGCGAGATCGTTGGCCTCGACGCCATCGATCATCACCATCACGTGGTTGCCTTCGGCGCCGCGCATGCGTAACTGGGTTTGCTTGCCGACGCCGCCGGCATTGCTGACCGTGATGCCGGGCACGTAGCGCAGCAGGTCGACGGCGAAGTTCGCCTGGCGGAAATCGAGAGTCGAACGATCGATGACCGTGACCGAGGAACCGACCTTGCCGAGCGTGCTCGGGGTTCGCGAGCCTGACACCACCACGGTGTCGGGGTAATCGGTGGTTGCCGCGTGAGCGGCAAGGGGCAGCGCCAGCACGGCGCACAGGAACATGCGTTTCATCATCGTCTCCCTGACCGGCCCATCCCCGGGCTCGATCGGTGCTGTGAAGCACGTTGGGAGGATCACGAGCGGGGCCTTGCGGCCCGCGTCCCGACCGCCCCACCGCGATTCGGTAATGGCGATGGCCAATGGCTATCGCCTGGAACAGCACAGGGCCGGTCTCCGGACTCACGAGTCACGCGATCATGTCGCGTCGCCAGTCGCTCCGTCTTCCCGTGTCGAAACACAGTGACTGGGTGGAGCGATGCAACTCGTCTACCGTTGCGGGGGCAGTATCGGCATTGCGCGGCCTTGCGAGCCGTGCGCACCGATTTCCCGTTTCACCTGTCGGCCGATTGGCTTCGAGGCACCCTTTGCCGTGGTATCTCGGCGCCGCCGGGGCGGGCCGCGCATCACTTGCGCGATGCGAATAAAAAAACGCGGCAGACTGATCGGCCGCGTTTCAATTGTGCAACTCTAGCGCGGCTCGCGCCGCGCGTCGCTTTAAGCGACGACGTCCTTGATGGCCTTCATCGCCGCGGCGCGAACCGACAGGCTGGCCGGACGCGCTTCGACCTTCACCATCTCGCCGGTGAAGGGGTTGCGAGCCATGCCGGCCTTGCGCGCGGCCTTCTGCACGCGACGCAGCTTGACGCCGATTTCCGGCACCGCGAATTCACCGGAACCGTTCTTGATCAGGTGACGTGCAGCCAGCGCCTTGGTTGCGCTGAGCACGGACTGGACTTGCTTCTTGGTCAGGCCGGTATCGTCGGCCAACGCAGCGATGATCTGCGACTTGGTCTGCTTTTCCTTGATCGCACTGGTCTTGGCTTTGCTCATGATGTCTCCCTTATAGGTGGCAGCGTATTGGGGTGGCTGGATTCTTGCCAGTTTTTTGGATTAATCGTCGCACTATTCGTAACTGGTCTATCGGTCCTGTCCGTGGGCGAAGACTGGTGCGACGACGCTGACCTTGACGTGGCGCCGGGCACGAGCTCGACCGCACGTCTTCGTCAGGATGGGGACGCTTTCGTGCAACAGGTCGAAATCGACCGCGCTACTATAATCACCGGCGCTGAAAAGGGAAGCCCTCGCCCGGGGTTTTTGGCCGATTTTTCCGAGAAAATCGCGATTCGCATGCGCGGGATCACTGTCGCGGCCGAATAATACGCATGCGTCGCGCCGGCACGGTGCGTTCATGCCGCGCAAAGTCGTGCTTCCAGCGCCTGCAACACCTCGCGCGCCGGGCCCTTGATGTGATGCCTGACGTCGTTGGAAAGGGCGGTGCTGTCGGGATTGATCTCGACCGTCACGCAGCCACGCGCACTTGCCTCCAACATCGGCTCGGCGATGTAGGGAAACGCGGCGGTGGTACCGATGGCAATCATGACGTCGAAGCCGCGCGCCAGTTGATGTTCATACTGGTGCACCGCGCTGCCCGGCAACATCTCGCCGAACAACACCACGTCGGGCCGCACCAGGCCGTCGCAATGCATGCACCGAGGCGGCAGCACGGTGAGATCGAAATCGATGTTGTCGAAAGCAGCGCGACAGGCACAGCAATACAGGCGCGACAGGTTGCCGTGCAGTTCGATCACGTTGCGACTGCCGGCGGCGCGATGAAAGCCATCGACGTTCTGCGTCACGACCCAAAGTTCGAAGCGCGCATCCCAGGTCGCCAGCACACGATGACCATCATTGGGACCGGCGGCGCGACAGGCGTTGTCGATCTGCGCGATGTACTTCCAGGTCAGCGCCGGATTACGTGCCAGTGTGTAGGCATGCAGGATGTCCTCGATCGGCATGTTCTGTTCGATTTCTATGTCGTTGTACAGCCCGTTGATTCCGCGATAGGTCGGCAGGCCGGAATCGGCCGACATGCCGGCGCCGCTCAACACCGCCACGCGCCGCGCGCGGCGCAAAGCCTCGACCACCGGCGTCAGCGTCTCCTGCCATGGCTCCCGCGCCCGTCCGTTCATGCTCATGCACTCCTTAACTCAGATCGCGAAAACGCCGCGATTCGCGCCGTGAAACCGCGTGCGCGAGGCCGCGCGGCAACACGCCGGCGAGCGACGCGATGAATCGATTGATACGCCCAGGGATATGCACCAGGCGTCCGGCCGCGGCCGCCGTCAGCCCTTCCTCGGCAACGCGCTCGGCGCTCATCCACAGCCACCTCGGCAGACTCGCGAGCTGCGCGCGGGTACCGGTCACGTCGTGGAATTCGGAATAGGTGAAACCCGGGCACAACGCGCACACGCGCACGCCGGCGCTCTCGCATTCCAGCGCCAGTGATTCGGAGAAACGGATCATCCAGGCCTTGCTGGCCGCGTACAGCGTATGGCCCGCGCTGCCCGGCAGGTAGCCGGCCAGCGACGCGACATTGATGATGGTGCCACGGCGGCGCGCGCACATCGTCGTCACCACGCCGTGACTCAACTCGGCGACCGCCTCAACCATCACGCGTTGAAAGCGTTCGTGCACCTGCCACTCGTGCGTGACGTAACGACCCGGCACACCGTAACCGGCGTTGTTGATCAGCACCGCGATGTCGCGCGTCGGCAGCGCTTCGAGCAGGCCCGCCACCGCGCCGGGCGCGCCGAGATCGATCACGAGCGGCCGCACCTCGATACCATGCGCGCGCTCCAGTTCGCGCGCCAGGGTCGCGAGGCGGTCAGCGCGTCGGGCCACGGCGACGATGTCGTGACCGCGGGCCGCGAGCAGGCGACAGAAGGCCTGGCCGATGCCCGCCGAGGCGCCGGTCACGAGTGCAATGGGTCGGGTATGGGTTGAATTCATGCGCGGCTCGCCAGCGCGATGGTAACGCCTCGACGCGATGGTGTGTCAGCCGCACCCGCCGTTCGCGCGATTCCGGCCGCCTGCGCCATCGCCCATAATGCCGTGCCGATGATCACGCCCTTACGCCGCCGGACACGCGCTTGCTGACACGACTCTGGAATCGCCGCCACCAGCCGTGGGTGATGCTGTGGCCGCTGGCGCTCGCGCAGATGACGTCGTGGGGCACCATGTACTACAGCTTCTCGCTGTTTGCCGGCCCCATGCAGCGCGAACTGGGTTGGTCACAGCCGGCCATGAACACCGCCCTGACCCTGGGCCTGTTGATGACCGCCGTGATGGCCTACCCGGTAGGCACGCTGTTCGACCGCACCGGCGGGCGCTGGCTGATGACCTTGGGTTCGCTGGGCGGTGGCCTGTTGCTGCTGGTGTGGTCGGATATCAAGACCCTGCCGCAGTTCTACGTGATGTGGTTGACGCTCGGCGTGTGCATGGCCTGCTGCCTGATGGAACCGCTGATGGCGGTCATCAACCGCGTGTTCGGCAAGGACGCGCGCCGCGGCATGATCGCCGTGACCATGGTCACGGGCCTGTCGGGCACGGTGTTCGTGCCCTTGAGCGGTCATCTCATCAACGTGCTCGACTGGCGGCCGAGCATGGCCCTGCTGGGGGCGCTCAACCTGCTTTATTGCGCGCCCGTGCACTGGTGGTTCGTGCCGCCGCACGACGGCGGCACGCGCACCCAGCATCCACTGTTCAAGCTGCGCGGCCGCGTGCACATGCGCCGCCGGCTGCGCAACCCGGTGTTCTGGGGGTTGGCGCTGTGGTACACGTCCTACAGCCTGACGGCGTCGAGTCTCATCTTCCAGTTCGTGCCGCTGCTGCGCGCCGAGCAGGTTGCCGACAGCGTGATCTTCTCCGCCTTCGCGCTCATCGGCCCCATGCAGGTGGCGGCGCGCATGTTCATCGTCACCGTTGCCCGGCACGCTTCGATTGCACGGCTTGGCGCATTCACTTCAGCGCTGTCGCCGCTGGCGGTACTCATTCTGATCTACGCACCCCACGAGCGCTGGTGGCTATACCTGTTCGCCGCCTGCTTCGCCACCGGGCACGGCATCACCACCATCCTGCGTGGTATTGCACCGGTCGAGTGGCTGGGACGCGAGCACTTCGCGCGCACCATGGGCGCCATCGCCCTGCCGATGTCGGTGGCGATGGCCACCGCGCCGTCGCTGACCGCGCAGGTGTGGTCGGCCAGCGGCAGCAGTCGCGCCATGCTGTGGATGGTGTTCGCCGGCGCCCTGCTCGGCACCGTCGGTTACTGGCTGGCGGTCACGTCCCGGCGGCGCGCGCGGCGCCTGGCCCTGGCGCGCGTGCCGGAAGTGCGCGCGCCTTGAAGCGGCGCGATCCCGCCTCAATCTTCCCCGGACGGTGAACGAGCGCGGCGCGCCAGGCATGGCGCGGCCGCGTCACCGCATGCCCCTACAGGAAGATCACCATGACTCAATACTGGCCGATTCCGCAGCACGCCCTGACCGAGGACGAAGCCACGACTTTCATTGCGGACCGCGCTGCCGTTGCCGACGACACGCCGATCAAGCCTTTGCCGGACGACGCCTTGATCCTGTTGCCAATGCGCAACCTGGTGCTGTTTCCCGGCATGGCCTCGCCCGTCACCATCGGCCGCGCGCAGTCGGTGGCGGCCGCCCAGGCGGCGGTACACAACGCGCAACAGGTTGGCCTGCTGCTCCAACGCGACGCGCACATGAGCGAAGTGCGGGCCGACGATCTGCACTGGGTGGGCACCCACGGCCGCATCCTGCGCTATGTCGCCTCGCCCGGCGGCGCCCATCACCTGGTGGTACAGGGTGAGCGGCGCTTCCGCGTACTGGAATTCCTGGAAGGTTGGCCGTTCATGGTGGCGCGCGTCAGCTATATCGATGATGCCGAGGACGGCGGCGCCGAGATCGAAGCGCGCCTCATGCAGCTCAAACAGGCGGCGGGCGAAGCGATCGCGCTGTTGCCCAACACGCCTGATGAATTGCTGGGCGTGGTGCAGGGCATGACTTCGGCCGGCGCGCTGGCCGACATGATCGCGAGCTTCCTCGAGATCCAGAACGAGGAAAAGCAGGCCATCCTCGAAAGCTTCGATCTCGCGACGCGACTCGACCGCGTGCTGGCGGCGCTCAACGCGCGTCTCGCGGTGTTGCGCCTGTCCAAGGAGATCGGTGACAAGACGCGCAAGCAGTTCGACGAACGTCAGCGCGAGCACGTGCTGCGCGAACAGCTGCGCCAAATCCAGAAGGAACTCGGCCAGGACGAGGATGCGGGCGAGGAGCTCGCGGCCTTGTCCAAGGCCTTGGACGAGGCCGGCATGCCGGACGACACGCTCAAGCACGCGCGCAAGGAATTCAAACGCCTGGAACGCATGGGCGACAACGCCGCCGAAGCGTCGATGCTGCGCACCTATCTCGAACTGCTGGCCGAGCTGCCGTGGCGCGCGGCAGCGCCGGCCGGCATCGATCTGGCGGCGGCGCGCGCGGTGCTCGACGCCGATCATTTCGGCCTCGACAAGATCAAGCGCCGCATTCTCGAGTTCCTCGCGGTGCGCAAGCTCAAGCCCGAGGGCAAGAGCCCGATCCTGTGCTTCGTCGGTCCGCCCGGCGTCGGCAAGACCTCGCTCGGACAGTCGATTGCGCGCGCCACCGGGCGGCCCTTTCAGCGTGTGCCGCTGGGCGGCGTGCACGACGAAGCCGAGATCCGCGGCCATCGCCGCACCTACATCGGTGCGATGCCGGGCAACATCGTGCAGGCGCTGAAACGCGCGGCGTCGCGCGGCGCGGTGGTGCTGCTCGACGAAGTCGACAAGCTCGGCGTCGGCGGCATGCACGGCGATCCGGCGGCGGCACTGCTGGAGGTGCTCGATCCGGCGCAAAACGACAAGTTCCGCGACAACTACCTGGGCGTCGATTTCGACCTGTCGCAGGTGCTGTTCATCGCCACTGCCAACCAGCTGGACAGCATTCCCGGGCCGCTGCGCGATCGTCTCGAGATCATTCAGCTGCCGGGGTACACGAGCCAGGAGAAGCTCGAGATCGCGCGGCGCTACCTCGTCGAACGTCAGCGCGAAGCCAACGGTATTGATTCCGCGCAGGTGAGCATCAGCGACGCCGCGTTGAACCTCGTGATCGGCGATTACACGCGCGAAGCCGGCGTGCGCAATCTCGAGCGCGAGATCGGCAGCGTGCTGCGCGGATGCGCGATGCGCATTGCCGAAGGTCACGAGCAGCGCATCGAGGTGGACAGCGCCGACATTGCCACCTACCTCGGCGCGCCGCGCTTCGAGAGCGAGATTGCGCTGCGCGCCGGCCTGCCGGGCGTGGCGACCGGGCTGGCGTGGACGCCGGTCGGCGGCGACATCCTGTTCATCGAGGCCAGCCAGGTGCCGGGCAACGGCAAGCTCATCCTGACCGGGCAACTCGGCGATGTCATGAAGGAATCGGCGCAGGCGGCCTTGACGCTGGCCAAGGCCCGACTCGGGCGCAAACTCGACGACGTCGACATCCACGTGCACGTGCCGGCGGGCGCCACACCCAAGGATGGACCGAGCGCCGGCGTCGCCATGGTGCTGGCCCTCAACTCGCTGCTGACCGACAGACCGATACGCGCGGACGTGGCCATGACCGGCGAGATCTCGCTGCGCGGCCTGGTGCTGCCCATCGGCGGCGTCAAGGAGAAGGTACTGGCAGCGCTGCGCGCCGGCATCACCACCGTGATGCTGCCCAAGCGCAATCAGAAGGACCTGGAAGATGTGCCGGCGGAAGTGCGCGACAAGCTGCGCTTCGTGTTCATCGAGCGCGTCGACGAGGCGCTGGCCTTGGCGCTGGAAGGGCCGGTGGCAGCGGCGGCCTGACATTTCAATGTGCGAATGAATTCGCACCTACTGGGGGGAGCGAGTTCATTCGCGGGCACGGGGCATCATTCGCGCCCGTAACAGCCCCAGCCGTCGTTGCGCCCACCGAGCGCGGCGGCGTCCTTGCCGAGCTGGCGCTCATAGCCATTGATGTGCTCGTAGCTCGCCACCATGATGGGATGCGCCTGCACCTGAAAGGCGTAGCCCTGTTCGCCTTCGTAGCGGCCGAAAGAGACTTTCTGGCCGTAGCGCAACAGGCGCATGGCGAATTCCAGCGCGGACGGCTCGTCGGCGAAGATCACCGCGAAATCGACCTCGCGCGGAATGTCGAGATTGTCCCCGCCCTGCTTCATCTTCCACAGCACGTTGCCGTTGTCGTCGTCGGGATACTGTACGTAGTCTCTTTCCATCGTCGCGCGTGCTCATTGATACGGTCAGCGCGGCATTATGGCCAAGGCCGGGCCGCCTCGCCCAGCCGTTCGCGCCGGCGGCCCCTCAAGTCGCTTCGCCGCGGGCCGCTAGCGTGGGGGCTGGGCGTCAGGCCCATCTCGCGGCAAGGACGAGTGCGGCATACCCCCAGGGACGGTGTGAGGCGCGCCCGCGCCCGTCCTGCAGACTTCGTCACAAACTGTTACAGCGCCGAGTGACCGGCGTCACAAGCACGCCAATGTGGACGTCTCCAGACCTCAGGTATCCCGCCGGGGGGTCGCTTTAGGGCGCAAGAACCTGAAGAAAGCGGGAGTCCGCCATGGCAACGGCCACTGTCACACCCATCGTCCCGACCAAATCGAAGCTGCTCATGGACGAGTGCCAGCGCCTTGCGTGCTCACGGCTGGAGGAGATCCTGAAGGATGTCCTGACCCAGGCCGACGATGTCCTGTTCAAATTCGCCAACGGCGCGGACAACTCGCGGCGCCAGAACCTGTTCTTCGACGCCATGCGTGAACTGCGCATCAAGCGTGGCCAGGTCGAAGCGGCGTTCGTCAAGAATCTGCGCGCCGGCCTGCGCGAGGCCATGGAACCACCGCGGCCCGGCGTGCGCAGCCTGGCCGGCGCGTTCGACGGCGAGCTGTCGCTGATCGGCATGGACGAGGTGGAGGAAGACCTCGCCATCAACACTTTCGTCGCCAATGCCCATAACCGTTGCGCGCGCGAATTGTTCGGCCTCGAACAACGCCTGGCGGTGCTGCTCAAGCAGCCCAAGCTCAACAATGAGAACAACCCCTTGAGCCCGCTTGCCATCGGCCGCGCGCTGCGCGACGCCTGTGAAGTGCTGGATGCCGACATCGAAGCGCGCATCACGCTGTACAAGCTGTTCGACAAGCACGGCCTCGGCGCCATCCTGCAGTTTTACGGCGAGGTGAACCAGGTATTGATCAATGGCGGCGTACTGCCGCAGCTCGGCGCCGCGGCGCCGGCACACGCCGCGCCGCGCCGCACGCGCGTCATCATCGAAAGCGATGAGGGCCGGGTGGAAGGCGTCGGCGACGACGTGTTCTCGACGCTCACCAATCTCATGCAAGGCCAGGGCTCACGTGGCGCAGGTGGCGCGGGCGGCGTGGGCGGTGGTCCGGCGCCGAGCATGATCAACCTCGGCGGTGGTGTCGGTGGTGTCGGTGGTGTCGGTGGTGTCGGTGGTGTCGGTGGTGTCGGTGGTGTCGGTGGTGTCGGTGGTGTCGGTGGTGTCGGTGTGTCGGCGGTGTCGGCGGTGTCGGCGGTGTCGGCGGCTTTCCGGTCCTGGGCATGGACGAGCCCGCCGAATTCCTGAGCGTGCCGGCGCTGGTCGACACCTTGACCCAGCTGCAGCGCGGCGACCAGTTGGCCGGCGCGGGCCAGGCACAGGGCGAAGCCGTCGGTATGGCCCTCGGCCCGGTCAATGTCCTGCGCGGCCTGCGCAGCACTGGCGCCATCGGGCAGATGGCGCCCACCCAGGACATGACGCTCGAAATCGTGTCGCTGATCTTCGATTACATCCTGCAGGACAAATCGATCCCCGATGCATTGAAAGCGCTGCTCGGCCGCCTGCAGATCCCGGTCCTGAAGGTCGCCATCCTCGAGCGCGAGGTGTTCTCGCACAAGACCCATCCGGCGCGGCGCCTGATCGATACGCTGGCGCGCGCGGCGGTCGGCTGGTACGAAGGACTGCCGCAGTCGGACGCGCTGTACGACAAGATGGAACAGGCGGTCAATCGCGTCGTCGACGAATTCGAAAACGATGTCGCGCTGTTCCAGGAGGTGCTCGACGATTTCACTGCCTTCATCGACCACGAAACCGAACGCGCCGACGAACGCGCGGAAAAATCGTCACGCTCGCTGCGCACCCGCGAGCAGATCGTGCTGGCCAAGATGGCGGTCGACGACGAACTGCGCGCGCGCCTCAAGGGCTTCGACGTGCGCGAGTTCGTGCAGGACTTCCTGCTCGACTACTGGCGACAGCTGTTGATCATTTCCCATGTCGAACACGGCGTCGACAGCGATATATGGCAACAGCAGCTGCACACCGTCGATGAGCTGGTGTGGTCGGTGCAGCCCAAGCTGACCGCGGAGGACCGCAAGGAACTGTCCGCGCGCCTGCCTAACATGCTGAAGAGCATCAAGCGCGGCATGCTGGCGCTGGAGATGTCGCCGCCGGAGTGCAGCAAGTTCCTGAGCATGCTCGCCAGCCTGCACGTGGTGGCAATCAAGAATATCGAGGAGTCGAGCATCGCCGCGCGCAAACTCGGCGGCGGCACTGAAGCCACGGCGCCGACGCCCGCGCGCGTCGCCGATGTCAACGACCCGAACAGCGAAGAGTTCATCAAGCGCGGACTGGCGCGCCTGTTCGAGCGCAAGGTCGGAGAACCCATCGCGCTCGACATCGACTTCACGGCCTTCGAGCCCGAGCAGGGGCGGGGACCGTCGGACACTTCACGGACGAAGTGGCGAACGATGCCGATCTCGAACGTCATATCGAAGAGGTCACCACGCTCGATCTCGGCGACTGGATGGAATTCACCGACGCCGCCGGCAGCGTGGAGCGCGGCCGCTTCACCTGGATCAGCCCCACCACCGGCCGCTACCTGTTCACCAACCGGCAGGGCGACATGATGCGGGACGCGACGCTCATCGACCTGGCCCAGCAGTTGAAGGAGCAGCGTGCCGTGATCATCCGCGCCGAGGCCGACCCGCTGTTCGACCGCGTGCTCGGTGAGTTGATCGACAAGCTCGAAGCCCAGACCGCGCCGCCTGAACGGCGCGTTCGGCGCCGATCCCGCGACCGGCGCCAGGCGCGGGCCGCCCACCGCCGGCACCGTGCCATCGCCTCGCCATAGCGCCTTTCACGACGCTTGCCAGCCCGGCGCGATAATTAATATATTAATTATTAATTTCTGAACAGGGCCCCCGCATCGTGGCGATGCAGGACTTCAGCCATTCGCTGCCCATGCTGCTGTATCGCGCGCTCGACGCGGTGATGCCGCGCTTTCGCCGCGTCTTCACCGCCGCCGGACTCACCGAGCAGCAATGGCGCGTGCTGCGCGTGCTGTGGGAGCGCGACGAGGTAGCCCACAACGCGCTCGCCGCGCTCACCCTCATTCCCCAGCCCAGCCTCATCGGCGTGCTCGATCGCCTGGCGGGCAACGGCCTCGTCGTGCGACGCCGCTCCGAAAGCGACCGCCGCGTGATGTACGTTTCGGCCACCGCCGCCGGTCGCGACCTGGAAGAGAAGCTCATGCCCGAAGTCGCCAAGGTCTATGCCGAGCTCAAGGCATCGCTCGATCGCGACACCTGGACGCAACTCGAATCCGGTCTGCGCGCGCTGGCGGGGGAACCGCCCGCCGCCACGGCGACCACCACCCGCGCCTCTTCAACCCGCAGCAGGAAAAAACCATGAAGGCATCGAACACCGGCACCGGTATACGTAACGGCCGCCAATACCTGGCCGGTCTCGATGACGGCCGTGAAGTGTGGCTGGGCGGCAAACGGGTGGCGGACGTCACCACCGAAGCCGGCCTGTGTCGCGGCGCCCACACGCTCGCGGCCTTCATGGACCGGCAATTCGATCCGGCCCTCGCCGACACCTTGACCTATGAGGAAAACGGCCGCCGCTACGGCATGTCGTTCCTGACGCCGCGCTCGGCCCACGACGTGGCGCGACGCGGCGCGGCGTTCTACGCATGGGCGCGCTGGTCCCATGGCATGTTCGGTCGCACGCCAGACTACAAGAACGCGTCGGTGATGGCCTTCGCCGCCGGCGCCGACTTTCTTGCCCAGGGCCGGCCTGAATTCGCCGACAACATGCGCAACTACTACGCCTACGTGCGCGACAACGACAAGGTACTGACCCACACGCTGGTCAACCCGACCTTCAACCACGCGCAGGCCAAGGAAGGCAAGTACAGCGACAAGGTCGCGCTGCAGATCGTGAAAGAAACCGACGCCGGCATCGTCGTCAACGGCGCGCGCCTGTTGGCGACGCTGGGGCCCCACGCCGATGAAATCGAAGTGTTCCCCTCCACGCTGCTGACCGCCTCGCCCGACAATCTGCCCTTCGCGTTCGCGTTTGCGCTGCCGGTCGGTACGCCCGGCATACGGCTCATCTGCCGCGATACCTACGATCTGAACCAGAGCCATTACGACGCGCCGCTCGCCTCGCGTTTCGAGGAGATGGACGCGGTGGTGGTTTTCGACAACGTGCTGGTGCCGTGGGAACGCGTCTTCATGTATCGCGAACCCTTGCTGTGCAACCGCGCCTTCGCCGAGACCAACGCCGTCATCCACATGATGCACCAGGTGGTATGCGGCAAGCTCGCCAAGGCCGAATTCATCGTCGGCCTGCTGTGCGCGATGGCGCGCGCCACCGGCAAGGACAAGGACATGGAGGTCAAGGCGCAGATCGCCGAAGCGATGTGGATAGCGGAGAGCGTGCGCGCCTTCCGCTACGCCGGCGAAGGCCAGGCCCATGCCGATCAACGCGGCGTGTTCATGCCTTTGCGGCGGCCGCTCGATACGTCGCGCAACCTGTTCCCGAAAATGTATCCGCGCCTCGTCGAACTGGTGCAGCTGCTCGGCTCGAGTTCGCTGATGGCCATTCCCTGCGAAGCGGACTTCGGCAACGGCATCAGCGGCGACGTCGCCCGCTATTTCCAGACCATCAATCTCGACAGCCGCGACCGTGTCGCGCTGTTCCGCCTCGCTCACGACGTCGCCATTTCCGCCTTCGGCAGCCGTCAGACCTTGTACGAGCGGTTCTTCTTCGGACCGCAGACCATCATGGCCTCGATCTATTACGACCTCTACGACAAGGACGACATGATCGCGCGAGTGGAGGAGTTGTTGAAGCAGGCTTGAACGGCGTTGGCAGCCGTCGAAGCACGGTCGGACAAGGGCGTGACCATGACTGTCACGCTGAAGCCTGACCCACAAAGGGGGCGCCGCAGAGGTATTGTGGGTCAGGCTTCAGCCTGGCATTCGACTGGGCGAATGAGTTCGCATCTAGGAATTCAACCCTCGCCTTCGCCCACGCCCAAGGCCGCCGAAAACTCGGCAAGCAAGGCATACAGCGTCTCGAGCTTCTCCACACCGAATTCATCGGCGATCCCGGCATACAGGCGCTCGGAGTCAGGCGCGACTTCGTCGAACAGTTTACGACCGCGCACCGTCAGTTCGAACAGGGCGCGGCGTTGATCACTGGCATGGGCGCCGCGGCGCACCAGGCCCTGCGCTTCGAAATTCTGCAGGATGCGCGTCAGGCTCGGCGCCAGCAGGAAACTGCGCTTGGCCAGTTCGCGGCCGTCGATATCCGGTGTCGCGGCCAACACGCGGATCACGCGCCACTGCTGCTCGGTCAGGCCATGGCCGCGCAGCATGGGGCGAAAACGCGCCATTGCCGCTTCGCGGGCCTTCAGCAACTGCAGAGGCAGCGACAGCTCGATGTCTTTGAGATAGCCGGCGGCGCTGGCGCGCCGACGACCACGGGCCGGCGCACTGCTCACCCGTGACTTGCCGCGCCCAGCAGGCCGGCGCGTTCGAGCACGCCGTCGAGCCGCCTTTCGAGCTCCGCGCTGGCCGGCACCATCGGCAGCCGATGCTCATTGGTGGTGAGCAGACCGAGCTTCCTCATCATGTACTTCATGGGAATGGGATTGGTGTCGTAGAACACCGCCTGGTTGATCTCGAGCAAGCGCTGGTGGAGATCACGGCCCGCGGCCAGGTCGCCCTTCCACACCGCCTCACACATCCGCGCAAGCACACCCGGCCGCAGGTTGCCGACCGCGTTCATGAGACCGCAGGCGCCAATCGCCATCATCGGGAAGGACAGTTCTTCGAGGCCGACGAAGATCTTGAAGTCGTCACCGAAGGCGGCGAGACATTCGGTGACGAGGCCGAGATCGTTGACCGCGTGCTTCATGCCG
This sequence comes from Pseudomonadota bacterium, assembly GCA_016719885.1. Classification (NCBI taxonomy): domain Bacteria; kingdom Pseudomonadati; phylum Pseudomonadota; species Pseudomonadota bacterium. The sequence continues at coordinate 299,981 of JADJYF010000008.1, forward strand.
ACGAAGTGCGGCGACTGCTCACGGATCTGCTTCATGGATTCGAGCGTGACATTGACCGCCGCGCGACCGGGGATGTGATAGATCATCCACGGCACTTCGTGCTGCGCGGCGAGCGCCAGGTAATAGGCCACCAGGCCGCGCTGCGGCGGGCGGATGTAATAGGGCGTGACCACCAGCAAGGCGTCGACGCCCGCTTGCACCGCGTGGCGGGTCAGTTCCTCGGTTTCGGCGAATGACTGCGAGCCGGTGGCGGCCACCACCGGCACGCGGCCGTGGACGGTCTCCATCGCCACGTCGACCAGGCGGTTGCGCTCGGCGGTGGTGAGGGTCGAGGGTTCGCTGGTGGTGCCGTTGACCAGCACGCCATGGGACCCTTCGGCAACCTGGAATTCCACCAGCCGCGCATAGGTCTCGTAATCCACCGCGCCGTTCCTGAAAGGCGTCACCACCGGCGGAATCGAACCCTTCAGTGCTTGCAACTTCGACATGACATGTTCCTCGTGCGATGAATGCGTGGCCGCGCGCGGCTTGATCTCGGCGGCGCCGCGAGTATAGTTAACATGTTAATCGCTTGCAACGCGGGAGCCGTTCGCCCATGCCTCACATCACCATCGAATACACCGCCAATCTCGAGCCGGAGTTGCAGCTGAACACGCTCATCGCCGCCCTGCACGGGGTCGCCGCAGGCATCGAGGCCTTCCCGCGCGCAGGCCTGCGCACCCGTGCCGAGCGCCGCGACCATTACCTGGTCGCCGATGGCCACCCGGACAACGCCTTCATCCATCTCACGCTGCGCATCGCCCATGGCCGTTCGCTGGACGTGCGCAAGGCGGCCGGCGACCAATTGTTCGAGGTGTTGTGCCGTGAACTGCAACCGCTGCTGGACAAACGGCCGCTGGCGCTGTCGTTTGAAATCAGCGAGATCGACCCGGTGCTCAATTACAAGGCCGGCAACATCCGCGATTACATGGCCCAACGCGGCACCGCTTGAGGAAGACCCATGGCAACGCCACTCGACGACAACCTGCAGGCCGCGCACGCGCTGCTGGCACGCTTTCGCGCTTCCACCCTGCCCCATTGGATCAATGGCGCGCCCCACGCCGGCGTCAGCGGCACGAGCTTTGACAACCTGACGCCGATCGATAACAGCCTCATCGGCAAGGTCGCGGCCGGCAACGCCGCGGACGTCGATAGCGCCTGCCGCGCCGCGCAGACGGCGTTCCCGGCCTGGCGCGACCTGCCGGGCGAGGCGCGCAAGGCGCTGCTGCACAAGGTCGCGGATGCCATCGAGGCGCGTGCCCGCGATATCGCCCTGGTCGAAAGCTACGACTGTGGCCAGGCGCTGCGCTTCATGAGCAAGGCGGCGGTACGCGGCGCGGAGAACTTCCGCTTCTTCGCCGACCGCGCGCCGGGTGCGCGCGACGGGCAATCGATGCCGGCCGACGAGCATCTCAATTACTCGCTGCGCCAGCCCATCGGCCCGGTCGGCGTGATCACGCCGTGGAATACGCCCTTCATGCTGTCCACCTGGAAGATTGCGCCGGCACTCGCGGCGGGTTGCACGGTGGTGCACAAGCCCGCCGAGTGGTCGCCCTTGTCGGCCATGCTGCTGGCGGAAATCGCCCACGAGGCCGGTCTGCCGGCGGGCGTGTGGAACGTGGTGCAGGGCCTCGGCGAGGACGCCGGCAAACCACTCACCGAACACCCCGCCATCAAGGCCGTGGCCTTCGTCGGTGAATCGATCACCGGCAGCCACATCATGCGCCAGGGCGCGGCGAGCTTGAAACGCGTGCATTTCGAACTCGGCGGCAAGAACCCGGTGATAGTGTTCGATGATGCCGACCTCGAGCGTGCGCTCGACGCCGTGGTGTTCATGATCTACAGCTTGAACGGCGAGCGCTGCACCTCGTCGAGCCGCCTGTTGATCCAGGAATCGACTGCAGCGGCCTTCATCGACAAACTGAAGACACGCATCGCGCGCCTCAAGGTCGGTCATCCGCTCGACCCGGCCACCGAGATCGGGCCGCTCGTGCACCGCCGTCATTACGACAAGGTATGCAGCTACTTCGACATCGCGCGCCAGGATGGCGCGACCATCGCCGCCGGCGGCCGGCGCGCGGCGGTGAACGATAGCGGCAACTATGTAGAGCCGACGCTGTTCATCGGCGCGCACAACGGCATGCGCATCGCCCAGGAAGAGATCTTCGGGCCGGTGCTGACCGCGATCACCTTCAAGGACGAAGCCGACGCGCTGGCGCTTGCGAACGACATTCCCTACGGCTTGACCGCCTACGTATGGACCGGCGACGTCGGGCGCAGCCATCGTCTCGCGCGGAATCTCGACGCCGGCATGATCTGGGTGAATTCCGAGAACAACCGCCACCTGCCGACGCCGTTCGGCGGCATGAAGGCCAGCGGCATCGGTCGCGACGGCGGCGACTACAGCTTCGAGTTCTACATGGAAACCAAGAACGTGTGCGTGGCGCTCGGCGGCCACGCGATACCGAAACTGGGGGCGTGATGAGTCTCTACCAGCTGCAGAAATTTCTCTACGTGTTGAACCGTGAGCCGGATGCGCAGCGTGAATACAAGCAAGCGCTCGAAGGCCTGCTGGGCCGTTACGATCTCAGCGAAGAAGAACGGCAGGCGCTGCGCGAGGGCGACATCGGCCTGCTGTACGTGCTCGGCGTCAACGGCCAGATTCTCATGCATTACGCCGCGTTTCTCGGCATCGCGTGGTTCGACTACCTAGACCTCATGCGCGAAGGCATCAAGAAATACGGCCCGGTGCGCGCCGGCGTCTATGCCATGACCGGTGGCGGCGCGAGTTTCACCGCCGAAGGTGCCAAGCCATGAGCCTCGTCTATGCAGGGGTGTGCAGTCACGGTCCGGGCATGACCGGGCGTGCGCACCTGGTGGAAAACACCGCGCGACGTGATGAACTGTTCGCGCACATGGACACCATGCGTCGCGACATCGAAGCGAGCGGCGCCGAGGCCCTGCTGGTGGTCGCCGCCGAACACTTCGCGAATTTCTTCATGAACAACATGCCGGCCTTCTGCATCGGCATGGCCGACAGCTACGAAGGGCCCATAGAGGATCCGAACTGGCTGCGCATCGCGCGCACGCGCGTGCCGGGCAATGCCGATCTCAGCCGGCGCCTGGTGCGCGAAGTGATGCAGACCGTCGATACGGCCTACGCCGAGGAATGGAAATTCGATCACGGCATCATGGTGCCGCTGCATTTCCTCACCCCCGATTACCGCATGCCGGTGATCCCCGCCAACATCAATTGCCAGGGTCCGCCCCTGACGCCGCTCCGCCGCGCCTGGGCCTTTGGCGAAGCGCTGCGCCGCGCCTGCGATGCAGTACCGGAGAAGATCGCGCTGGTCGGCACCGGCGGCATTTCCCATTGGCCGGCGACGCCGGACTCGGGAAAGATCAACGAAGCCTGGGACCGCGAGTTCCTGCGCCGCCTGCTCAGCCAGGATCGCGCGGCGCTGACGTCCTACAGCGATGAAGAAACTTACCGCGACGGCGGCCAGGGCGGTTTCGAGATCCGCACCTATATCGCCACGGCTGCCGCGGCGCGCGGCCCAGGTGAACTGCAGTACTACACCGCCGAGCTGCCGCTGTTCGCGGTGGGATGCACGGTGGCGCGGTTTGCCATCGCCTGAGCCGACCTGTAGGTGCGATTTCAATCGCACATTGAAACGAAATCGCGGACCATAACGCCTGGCAATGTGCGAATAAATTCGCACCTACAAGGCGCGCAGTTGGCGCCGCCTCGGCCAGCGCCTGTAACTTACCGAACGCCGCCGCGCGGCTCAGGTACTTCATGCCGCAGTCGGGCGCGAGGATCAACCGCTCTGGCGCAACGAAGGGCAGCGCGCGCCGACTTCGCGCGGTCAAAGTCTCCACGCTTTCCACTTCGTTGTTGGACAGGTCGACCACGCCCAGCACGATGGTCTTGTTGGACAACTCCCTCAGCACGCCGAGATCGAGATGCGGCTGCGCCGCTTCGATGGAGACCTGGTCCACCACGCAGTCGGCGAGTTGCGCGAGAAACGCGTAGGCCTTGGGCTTGTTCGGCGACACCACGAAGCCGTAGCCGAAGCACAGGTGAATGCAGGTGGTGACGTTCACGCCCTGCAAGGCGCGGTTGATGGCTTTCACGCCGTAGCGGTTGGCGCCATCGGGATCTTCGCGCAGCCATGGCTCGTCGAGTTGGATGACGTCGGCGCCGGCGGCGGCCAGGTCGCGCAATTCTTCGTTGACCACGGCGGCGTAGGCCATCGCCACTTCCTCGGCGTCACCGTAATGGCAGTCGTAGGCTTGCTTGCTGAGCGTGAAGGGCCCGGGCAAGGTAATCTTCACTCGCCGCCCGGTATTGGCTTTCAGAAAACACAGGTCCTCGACTTCCACCGCCGCCGGCCGCACCAGCGGCGCGACGATGCGCGGCAGCGGGATCTCGAAGCCCTGCACGTGCCGAATGAAGGGCTCCGCGAGATCCAGGCCACCGAGGCTGGTGGCAAAGCGGTTCGAATAACTCTCGCGGCGAATTTCGCCGTCGCTGATGACGTCGATACCGGCACGCTCCTGGTCACGAATGGCCAACAAGGTGGCGTCGTTTTGCGCTTCCGCGAGCCACGGCGCGGGCACCCGCCAGATGTCCGGCGCGCGCACCCGCGGCACGACCTTGGCGCGCAGCTTGTCGTGGTCGACCAGCCATGCCGGTTGCGGATAGCTGCCGACCACCGTGGTGGCAAAGCGCTCGTCGGGTTGCATATCACGTCCTCGTGCATCAGCCAGGCGCGCCGACCATAGCACGGGTGACGGTGGCGGACGTCACTCCTACAATCAGCGCGCGCAAACAGGAAAACACAGATGAAACTCGCGAGCCTGGTACAGGGTGGCCGTGACGGCACGCTGGTGGTGGTCAACCGCCAGCTCACGCAAGCGGTGGCGGTGCCGAACATCGCCGTCACCTTGCAACAGGCGCTCGATGGGTGGGCGGATTGCGCGCCGCGCCTGGCCGAGGTCAGTGCCCGCTTGAATGATGGTGGGTGCAGCGATGCGTTTGACTTCGACGCGCGGCATTGCGCCAGCCCGCTGCCGCGCGCCTACCAGTTCCTCGACGGCTCGGTGTACCTGCACCACATGGAAAAGGCGCGCCGCGCCCGCGGTGTCGCCATGCCGCCCAATCACGAGACCGAGCCGCTCATGTACCAGGGCCTGTCGGACAGCTTTCACGGGCCGTGTGACGATGTGCCGTTCGCCAGCGAAGCGCTGGAAATCGATTACGAAGCCGAGATCGCCATCATCACCGACGATGTACCGATGGGCGTCGGCGCCGCCGAGGCGGCGCACCACATCAAGCTCATCATGCTCATGAACGACTGGACGGCGCGCGCGCTGACGCGCAGTGAATTGCCCAAGGGCTTCGGTTTCGTGCAATCGAAGCCGGCCTCGTCCTTCTCGCCGGTGGCGGTGACGCCGGACGAACTCGGCGCTGCCTGGCGGGACGCGCGCGTGCACCTGCCGCTGCTGTCCTTCGTCGATGGCGAGCGTATCGGCTGCCCGAATGCCGGTGACGACATGTTTTTCAGCTACGCCGATCTCATCGCCCACGCCGCACGCACCCGGCGCCTGGCGGCCGGCACCATCATCGGCGCCGGCGCGGTGTCGAACCGCGACCCCGCCACCGGCCACGGCTGTATCGCCGAGGTGCGCGTCGACGAACAGGCCGAACATGGCGAGCCGCGTACGCCGTGGCTGCGCTTCGGCACGCGGGTCCGCATCGACATGCGGGACGCGAGCGGGCAGTCAGTGTGCGGAACGCTCGATCAGTGCGTGTGCCGCGCCAGGTAAGCCCCCTCGCGCGGCCCGCGGCGCTTCAAGCGCGGGAAATCCTCACACCTTGTAGCCGCCATCCACCGACAGCACCTGGCCGGTGATGCCGTGGCCATCGTCGGATGCCAGCAGCACCGCCATCGGCCCGAGTTCGTCGGGCTCGACGATGCGGTTCTGCAGGCACTCGGCCGAGGCCTTGGCCTTGGCGGTGGCGGCATCGATGCCCCACGCCGCGCCGAGCATGTCCCAATCGAGCAGCGAGGTATTGGTCCAGCCCGGACACAGGCAGTTGACCGTCACGCCATGGGCCGCGACTTCGGTCGCCATGCCGCGCGTCAGGCCGACGATGCCGTGCTTGGCGGCGGTATAGGCCAACAGCCCGCCACCGCGTTTCGCATAGCCCGAGCCGATGTGGATGATGCGGCCCCAGCCCTGCTTGATCATGTGCGGCAGCGCTTCGCGCGACATGCGCTGCGCCGACACCAGGTTCAACATGATGTTGGCGACGAAGGCTTCGTCTTCGTGGCTGGCGGCGGCAAGCCCGGTGGCGGTCTTGGGCATCGCCACGCCGCCGGCGTTGTTGAACAGGATGTGGATGGCGCCGAGTTTCTCGACCACCGTCGCCACCGCGCGCTGGCTGTCCTCGTAGCTCATGGCATCGGCCACCACCGCCAGGCCGCGCACGCCGTGGGCCTCGATTTCCTTGACCACCTTGTCGAGTTCGCCCGCCGTGCGCGAAGTGATGGCGACGTCGGCGCCGGCCCGTGCGTATGCCAATGCGATGGAGCGGCCGATGCCGCGTCCGCCGCCCGTGACCAGTGCCACCCGTTTGCTCAAGATCCCCATGTCGAATATCGCTCCTTCTGTCTCGTGATTACCTGTTGCGCGGCATTGTCGCTTTCCGCGCCGGGCTTTGCACGGTGCCGCGCTGGCGCGGCGTTGACCGCGATCAAGACGCGCGGGCAGTGGCGGCGGACGATCGTCTTTGGCTACCATCGACGCTTGGCGCGGCATCGCGCCGATTCGATTCGAGGCGGAGTGAAGTCATGAGCAAGGGCATAGACATCGTAGTGATCGGCAGCGGCTTCGGCGGCTCGGTCAGCGCCGCGCGCCTCGCCGAGGCAGGTTTTCCGGTGACCCTGCTCGAGCGCGGTCCATGGCGCGACACCGTGCCGGTGCGCTCGATGGGCATCGCCAAACGCTCGGCCCTGCCGCGCGGCTGGCAGTTGCCGACGCGCCTGTTGCGCGCGGTCGGCGGCAACTGGATGCCCGGCAGCCGCGTCAAGCTCAGCAAGCACGGCCTGTTCGAATTGTTCTTCGCCAAGGGCCTGACCATCGCCTGCTCGTCCAACGTCGGCGGCGGCAGCCACGTGTATTCCGCGGTCAACGTGCGGCCGCTCGCGGAAAAATACTGGGAAGGCCATCACGAGGCGATCTCCGACGCGGTGATGTCGCCGCATTACGACGCGGTGCTGGAACGCATGGGCTCGACCACGCCGATGGCCGATCACCGTATTCCCAACACCTCGGCCGCGCGCTTCAAGGACAACCCGGTGCTGGAGCCGGCGGCGCCGCCGCCCGATCCGCGCCTGGGCTATCTCTTGCCCGAAGATCCGGACAACCCGGTCAAGATCACCGACGACCACGGCGTCGAGCGTTACGAGGTCGACTACAAGGGCAACGACGACGGCTTCCTGGGCTCACCCAAGGGCGGCAAGACCACGCTCGACACGGTGTATCTCGCGCCCGCGCTCAAGCAGGGCTTGAAGGTGCGCGACATGGCCGAAGTCACCGCCATCGTGCGCCTCGGCAATGAGCCCGACGCGCGCTATCGCATCGAGTACATCGACCATCACAGCGGCGAGCGTGAAGCGATCACCGCCAGCCACGTGATCCTGGCGGCCGGAACGCTCAACACCCTGCGCATTCTCTTGCACAGCCGCGACGTGATCGGCGGCCTGAGTGGCATGCCGCGGCTCGGCAAACACTTTGGCAGCAATGGCGATTATTTCGGCTTCTGGGATTACAACCAGCCGGGCCTCGATCAAACCCTGGGCCTGCCCACCACCGGCGGCGTGCGGCCGCGCGGTGACAACGACGCGCCGATGATAGGCGGCGGCGGCCTGCCGTCGGTCGACAGCTATCCCTTGCCCAAGGCGGTGCGCGAACGCTTGAAGCGCGGCACCATGATTGCGGGCCTGGGTGAGGACGACATGTGCGGCACGGTCAGCTTGCGTGGCGGCAAGCTGCATATCGAGTACGACACCAGCCGCAGCCCGATCTTCAAGCGCATCAAGGACACCTTCGAGAAGATGGCGGCGGCGACCGGCAAGAAAATCTACGCGCCCAAGACACCCATCACCGTGCACCCGACCGGCGGCGCCTGCCTCGGCACCAGCATCGACAATGGCGTGGTCGGCGCCGACGGCCAGGTGTTCGACAATCCCGGGCTCTACGTGGCCGATGCGGCGGCGCTGCCGCGCGCGCCGGGCGGACCGCCGTCCATGACCATCGCGGCGTGGTCCGACCATCTCGCCACCGAGTTCATCGCCAGGCACAAGCCACGCTGACGACGCTGGCCGACACCGCGAGGATGTCGGCCCACAGGCCCGTGCAGCGGCTCAGCGCTTGCGTGCTGTTGCCGGCTTGCGCTTGCTCGTCGACTTCTTGGCAACGCTCTTCTTGGCCGGCGCCAGCGCATCGAACAAGCGCGACTTCGGGTATTCCGCGCCGACCACGTGCTGCAGGGTGCCGAGCCTCACCATCTGGTAAGTGCGGATGCGAAACGCCGGGTCGCAGGACATGCGCACGTAGAGATCGCGCGGCGTGACACCGTAGTCCTCTTCCAGCCACTCCATGAGATTGCGCGTGGCGTCGTATACCGCCTGTTCCATCGGCAGGTTGATACCGACCGCGACGATGCTGTCACCCTTGTCGATGCGCACGCAGGGCAGGCGCTTGTTCTTGATGACGGACACCGACATCTGCACCGTGGCGCGGGTCTCGTCGGCGATGCCGGTGAACTCGGTATCCCCTTGCCCGCCGTGCACGTCGCCGACGTACAAGAGTCCGCCGTCGTTGTAGGAATTGAGATAGATGGTGTGGCCGGGGCAGATGTCACGGCAGTCGATGTTGCCGCCGAACGGCCCCTGGCCGAGCACCGAGGTCACCACTTCACGCTCGGGCGCGGTGGCGAGCGTGCCGATGAAAGGCTCGAGCGGCCAACTCAGGGTGTCCGAGTATTTCGCCGTGCCATCGCGGGTGTGACCGCTCGGCCCCGGCAGGTGCTCGATGACGTGAACGTAGCCTTCGGCGCAGTCCTTGTAACGCAGGGAATCTCCCAACGGCCCCATGCCCGGCAGCGCCCCGGAAAAACCGTAGCGCCAGGGATCGATCCAGTCGATCTTGACCGCCAGCACGTCACCGGCCTTGCAGCCCTCGACGAAGATCGGCCCGACCACCGGGTTGAACAGGCCGGGGGTGCGCTTGGCGAGCCGCGCAAAGTGCGCGCCGGCGAATCCCTGCACGGTGGGCTTGTCGCTGTCGTCGGAGATCATGCCCGACAGCGCATCATCGGTTTCAATCTGGAAGACTTCGCCGGGCTTGACCCGCATGCACGGCTTGTCGCGGTTGTCGAAGGCGTATTTCTGGACTTTGCGGCGTTTGATCTTTTGCACGGGGCCCCCTCCCATCAAGGTTCACCGCAGTATATCGCCACAGCGGTGCGCGCCCACACGTCGGCTCACGCGCTGCGCGTTGCCCCCATGCGCTGGAAAGGCGCCTCCACGTAATGATGAAAGACCACCGCCACGGCAAGGCTCGCGGCATAGGCTCCCGACCATCGCCGACCAGGCTTGAAGCGGCGACAGCGGCAGGCGCGAGAACCACGCGTTGACGACCAGGCAGATCGGAAAGTGCACCAGGAACAGGCTGAACGAGATGCGGCCTAGCCACGCAACCGCGGCATTGGCTGGCCAGTGTTGCAGGAAACGCCGGTGTGCTGCGAGCACGATGAGCACGGCCGTCAACGCCGCAACCAGCAGGCGCGGCCGCCAGTCGACGATTAACGCCGTGACCACCAGGGCCAGGTAACTGCCCAGCAACCACGGCGGGCTGCTGCCCTCCAGCGTCCAGCGCAACAACATGCCGAGAAAATAGCTGCCGAAGAAATACACCGCCCAATGATCGAAGGCCGCATCGCGGTTGAACCAGAACAGGGAAGCGGCGGCCAGCACACCGAACACGCCGCGGCTGGCAACGACAATGGCATGGTCGTGCAGCGACAATCGTGGCAACCAACAGCGCAGCACCGCGCTCACCGTCAGCACCAGTATGAACAGTTGGAAGTCCACCGCCAGGTACCAGATGCCGGCGCTCAGGGCTTCAAATCCGAGCAGATCCTGCAGGTAGAAAGCGTGGGCCAGCAGTTGCAGCACGCTGGGTGCCGCCGATATGGATCGGTGATCCATCCACGTGTCGGCCACCGCGTTGGCGACGACGGCCAACCCCAACGTGACGAGATAGGGGCCGCCGGTACGCAGATAACGTCGCCCGACTTCGCGCAGGAAGCCGCGCAGATCGAGCGCCGGCAAACGCTCTATATGTTGCGCCGTGACAAAGCCGCCGATAACCAGGAAGACCTGAACCGCCATGCGCCCATGGTGATGGAGGATGTCGATGACAAACGGAGTGAGGGGCCGGGCAACGTCGGACAGGGGACCGTAGAACGCGAGATGGTGCCAGACGATGAGTTGCGCGGCGACGGCGCGCAGTCCGTCGATGAAACGCAGGCGGCCGCTGACGGCGGGTAAAAACGAAATGGCGATGGCACTCATGCCCCGAGAAACCCCATCCCCTGACGCGCGAGCGCTGCAATAGTGACCACTGGGCCTGCGCGACAGGGTAGAACATCAGGCTTGATTGGGGCTTGCACCGGCGGACTGTGCTGGGCAGGAACCCAATCTTGGCTTAACCGCTGCGACGGTGGGGGATTGTAACGTGAGGCGCGGAGCGATGGGTTCGCTTCTCACTCTCTCTCCGCCACATATGCAAAAGGCCCCTATTGGGGCCTCGATGTGGATGCCGCAAAGCTTGTTGGGTTTGGGGCGTTGGGGGCGGCTCCTTGGAGAGAAAGCGAAACAGAAGGGTTTTTAACTCCCAGGAAAGGCCTGTTGGGGCCGGTGGGATTGCCTCGCAAACGCTTGTTGCGTTTGCTCGCCCCTGCGGGGCGCCGCTGCTTCGCTGCGGCGGCCAATCGTCCTTTGGACGATTGTCGAACGTAGGGTTCGGCTCTCAATCTCTCTCCGCCATATATGCAAAAGGCCCCTGTTGGGGCCTTTTGCATATATGGCGGAGAGAGAGGGATTCGAACCCTCGATGGGCTTTTGACCCATACTCCCTTAGCAGGGGAGTGCCTTCAGCCGCTCGGCCATCTCTCCGGAGGCGCACAGAATAACCGCGCAACGCGGCAGGGTAAAGGTGAAATCGGGGCTCGGGGAATTCGTCGGTCGTTGGACTCGGACGTGGGCCATGCATCGGGCGCCAGGGAGCCGGCGAGGTCAAAAAGTCTTGGGTCGGTCGGCGCCGGAGGTGGCGCTGGAACTGGTGAGGAGAGACGGTCAGGTCGGGCTTGGGACCTTTCCGATCAAAGCGTCGATACGTTTCCTGGTATCGCTTGATCCGCTCCGCGAGTTATTTCGCCTGGTTGGCGACGTCCTCGCCACCTTCCTGTTGGATGCGCTGGTAGATTTCTTCGCGGTGCACCGAGACTTCTTTCGGTGCATTCACACCGATACGAACCTGGTTACCCTTTATTCCCAACACGGTGACATTCACGTTGTCACCGATCATCAATGACTCTCCAACCCGTCTGGTTAATATCAGCATACCGTTTCTCCATATGACTTAACGGCGCTCCTGCGACGCTAGCGGTTGATAAACAATAACTGCCTCGTTCGGACGCTCCCGAATTCGACAACTATCTTTCCCTGACAATTCAATTCTATCGACTGGCAAGGAAAAAATCCTGGACCACGCGTCACAAATGTCTGCCTGTTTGTCAGGCATTGTGAAGCTTGTTGGCGTTCTCCAGGCCGAATTCGGAATGCAGAATGCGCACGCCGAGTTCAGAGTACTTTTCATCGACCACCACCGAGATCTTGATCTCCGAGGTCGAAATCATGCGAATGTTGATACCGTCATCGGCCAGTGCCTTGAACATGCGGCTGGCGATGCCCGCGTGTGAGCGCATGCCTACACCGACGATGGATATCTTCACGATCTTGCGATCGCCACGCACACCCTTGGCCCCCATCTCGGGGGCAACCTTCTCCAGGATCTCGACCGTGCGGTCGTAATCGTTGCGGTGCACGGTGAAAGTGAAGTCAGTGGTGCCATCGGCGCCGGTGTTCTGCACGATCATGTCGACTTCGACGTTGGCGGCGGCCACCGGGCCCAGGATGCCGCTCGCGATGCCCGGACGATCCGGCACGCCGGCCACGGTGATCTGTGCTTCGTCGCGGTTCAGCGTGACGCCGGAAATGAGTGCTTGCTCCATGATGTTTTCCTCGGTGGTGATCAGCGTGCCCGTGCCTTCCTCGAAGGACGACAGAACGCGCAGATTGACCTGATACTTGCTCGCGAATTCAACCGAACGGATCTGCAGCACCTTGGCGCCGAGGCTGGCCATTTCCAGCATCTCTTCGTAGGTGATGCGATCCAGGCGCCGCGCCTCGGGCACGATGCGCGGGTCGGTCGTATAGACGCCATCGACGTCCGTGTAAATCTGGCACTCGTCGGCCTTGAGCGCGGCCGCCAGCGCCACCGCCGTGGTATCGGAGCCGCCGCGCCCCAGGGTGGTGATGTTGCCGTTCTCGTCCACACCCTGGAAACCCGCCACCACCGTCACCCGCCCGGCATCGAGATCGGCACGCACGCGGTGTTCGTCGATGGCTTCGATGCGCGCCTTGTTGAAGGCGCTGTCGGTGAGGATGCGCACCTGGCTGCCGGTGTAGGACACCGCCGGTACGCCGTGCTTGGCGAGCGCCATGCACAACAGCGCAATGGTGACCTGCTCGCCGGTCGAGAGCAGCACGTCGAGCTCGCGCCCGCCCGCGCGCGGCTCGATGGCCTTGGCGAGGCCGAGCAGGCGATCGGTCTCGCCCGACATCGCCGACACCACCACCACAACCTTGTTACCGGCGCGCTGGGTGCGCGCCACCCGCTCGGCCACCGCTTCGATGCGCTTGGTGTCGCCGACCGAAGTACCACCGAATTTCTGAACAATCGTGCTCATGCTGTTTCCATGCTTGATTTGCACCAATGGCGAACGCCGGGCGCCGAGCTCCGGGGGAGCTCGCGCCACGCGCATCGCATCAAGGATTCTTTGCCGCGCGCTCGGCGACCCACGGGGTCACGGACCGCATCGCTTCTTCGAGCCGGCTGGCGTCGGTGCCGCCGGCCTGCGCCATGTCGGGGCGACCGCCACCTTTACCGCCGACCTGGCGGGCGACGTGATTGATGAGGTCGCCCGCGTGTACCGTCGCGGTCATGGTTTTGGTGACGCCCGCGATCAGTCGTACTTTATCATCCTCGACCGTGGCGAGCACGACCACCGCACGTTCAAAACGATCTTTCAAACTGTCGCAGGTCGCGCGCAGGGCGTTCATGTCGGCCCCGTCGATGATTTCGACGATGAGTTTCGCGCCACCGATGTCCTGCGCGCCAGCCGCGATGTCACGGCCCGAGGCGCCGGCCAGCTTGGCCTTCAGATCCTGGATTTCCTTTTCCAGCGCGCGGCCACGCTCCACCACCTGCTTGAGCTTGGGCTCGATTTCGCCGGCGTTGGCCCGCACCAGGCCGGCAATCCGCTCGAGGCGCGCTTCCGCTTCCAGGCTGTAGCTGACGGCGTTGTCGCCGGTCACGGCCTCGATACGGCGCACGCCCGAGGCCACGCCCGATTCGCTGACTATCTTGAAGGCGCCGATGTCGCCGGTGCGGCTGACGTGGGTGCCGCCGCACAACTCGACCGAGAATTCGCCCATGCGCAGCACCCGCACTTCGTCGCCGTATTTCTCGCCGAACAGGGCCATGGCGCCGCTTTCGATGGCGGCCTTGTAGGGCATCACGTCGGCCCGCACCTCGACGTTGCGCCGCACTTCGGCATTGACCATGCGTTCGACCGCGGTCAGTTCCTCGCGCGTCAGGGCCTGCGGGTGGGAGAAATCGAAACGCAGACGTTCGGCGTCGACCAGCGAGCCCTTCTGCTCGACATGGCGGCCGAGCACCGCGCGCAACGCGGCGTGCATGAGATGGGTGGCTGAATGGTTGAGGCGCGTGGCCTGGCGACGCGGATCCTCGACTTCGGCGCTGAGCTTGTCACCCATCGCCAGGGTACCCATCTGCATGCGGCCCATGTGCAAAAACAGGCCGCCCTGCTTGCGCGTATCGGCGACCTCGAACACGCCGTTGCCATTCAGCAAACGCCCGCGGTCACCGACCTGGCCACCGGACTCGGCATAGAACGGCGTGCGATCGAGGATGACGACACCGGCACTGCCGGCGTTCAGGGCCGGCACCGGTCGGCCCTCGACGAACAGGCCGACCACGCGCGCGTCGTCATGGGTGGTGGCGTAACCGGTGAAGACCTGTTCGCGACCGATGCGCGACAGGTCCTCGGCGTCGATGGCGTGGGAGGTATCGACGTTGGTGAAGTGGCTCGCGGCGCGCGCGCGTTCGCGCTGCGCCTGCATGGCGGCCTCGAAGCCCGCCTGGTCGAGCTTGAGCCCGCGCTCGCGCGCGATGTCGGCGGTCAGGTCGACCGGGAAACCGAAAGTATCGTAGAGCTGGAACACCACCGGGCCGGCGATGGTGTCGCCGCTCATCTCGGCGATGCTGGCATCGAGGATGCGCATGCCATGGTCGAGCGTCTCGGCGAAGCGTTCTTCTTCGAGCTTGAGGGCCGCCATGATGGCCGACTCGCGCTCGCGCAGCGGCGGGTAGGCATCGCCCATCTGCTCGCCGAGCGCCGGCACCAGCTTGTGGAAGAACAGCTCCGTGATGCCGAGCTTGTGGCCGTGGCGCAGCGCGCGGCGAATGATCCGGCGCAGCACGTAGCCGCGCCCCTCGTTGGACGGCAGCACACCGTCCATCACCAGGAAAGACGCGGCGCGGATGTGGTCGGCTATCACGCGCAGTGAGGCCTCTTCCTTGACCGCGCCCGGCACCTGGGCACGCACCGCCTTGATCAAGGCCTTGAACAGATCGATGTCGTAATTGTCGTGCACGCCCTGCAGCACGGCGGCGATGCGCTCGAGGCCCATGCCGGTATCGACCGACGGACGCGGAATGCGCTTCTGCTCACCGCCGGCGGTGCGCTCGTACTGCATGAAGACCAGGTTCCAGATCTCGATGTAGCGATCGCCGTCGGCATCGGGGCTGCCGGGCGGGCCGCCGGCAATGGACGGACCGTGGTCGTAGAAGATTTCCGAACACGGCCCGCACGGGCCGGTGTCGCCCATCATCCAGAAATTGTCTTTCTCGCCGCAGCGCGACAGGCGATCGGCGGGCACGCCGATGTGGTCCAGCCAGATGCTGGCCGCCTCGTCGTCACTCTCGAATACGGTCACCCACAGCTTCTCGGCCGGAATGCCGAAGCGCTCGGTCAGGAGTTTCCAGGCAAACTCGATGGCTTCCTTCTTGAAGTACTCGCCGAAGCTGAAATTGCCCAGCATCTCGAAAAAAGTGTGATGGCGCGCGGTGTAGCCGACGTTGTCAAGATCGTTGTGCTTGCCGCCGGCGCGCACGCAGCGCTGGCTCGACGCGGCGCGCTTGTAGTCGCGCTCTTCGAGACCGAGGAACACGTCCTTGAACTGCACCATGCCGGCATTGGTGAACAGCAACGATGGATCGTTGCCCGGCACCAGCGGGCTGGAATCGACGCCGGTGTGGCCGTGTTCCTTGAAGTACTCGAGGAACGCACTGCGGATGTCAGAGGTCTTCATCGGTCGCTGCTTGTCTCAATGCCTGTCGAATCTGTGCGGCATCGAAGCCGCGATATTCTAGGAAGCGCGTCTGCCTGGCGCGCGCCTGCGCGTCGCGTGGCCCGCCTCGAAATTTCTTGCGCCGGGTGTCGCACGCAAGCTCATCCCAATCGACCTCGGCCGATTCGAGTGCGCTGCGTACCAGGGATGGGGCTACGCCGCGCTGTTTGAGTTCCTGCTCTATCCGGCGCGGACCGTAGCCGCGTGCGGCTCGACTGCGGATGAAGATGTCGGCATAGCGACCGTCCTTCTGCAGGCCTTCTTCGGCCAGATCATCGAGCACGGCGACCAGGTCGTCGTGCTCGATGCCCTTGTGCGCGAGCTTGGTCTCGAGCTCGCGGCGACTGTGCTCGCGGCGGGCCAGCGCGCTGACCGCCAGGTCGCGCGCCGTCCGTCGCGGGTCGTCGCTCAGGCTTCCTCCAACTCGTCGAGGTCATCCTCGACGCTGCCGGCGGCCGCCGCGTTGGAGGTAATCGCGACCGCACGGATGCTGGCCTCGATTTCATTGGCGATCTTGGGGTTGTCCTTCAGGTACTGGCGGACATTGTCCTTGCCCTGCCCCATGCGCTCGCCCTTGTAGCTGTACCAGGCGCCGGTCTTGTCGATGAAGTTGTTCTCCACGCCGAGTTCGATCAGTTCGCTCTCCAGCGATACGCCCTCGTTGTAGAGAATGTCGAAGGTCGCCTGCCGGAAGGGCGGCGCGACCTTGTTCTTGACGACCTTGACGCGGGTCTCGTTGCCGATGATTTCCTCGCCGCGCTTGAGCGAGCCGATACGGCGGATGTCGAGGCGCACCGAGGCATAGAACTTGAGCGCGTTGCCGCCGGTGGTGGTCTCCGGGTTGCCGAACATCACACCAATCTTCATACGGATCTGGTTGATGAAGATGATCAGCGTATTGGAGCGTTTGACGTTGCCGGTCAGCTTGCGCAGCGCCTGGGACATGAGGCGCGCCTGCAGGCCGACATGGCTGTCACCCATTTCACCTTCGATTTCGGCCTTCGGCACCAGCGCCGCGACGGAGTCGACGATGATGCAGTCGATGGCGCCGGAGCGCACCAGCATGTCGGTGATTTCCAGTGCCTGCTCGCCGGTGTCGGGCTGCGAGACCAACAGTTCCTTGACGTTCACGCCGAGTCGCTCGGCGTACTGCGGGTCGAGGGCGTGCTCGGCGTCGATGAACGCGGCGGTGCCGCCTTTCTTCTGTACTTCCGCCACCACGTGCAGGGCCAGCGTGGTCTTGCCGGAAGATTCAGGCCCGAAGATTTCGACCACGCGGCCGCGCGGCAAACCGCCGACGCCGAGCGCGATGTCGAGACTCAGGGAACCCGTCGATACGACCTCGATGTCAGGCACGGTGCCGCCATCGCCCATGCGCATGATCGACCCTGTGCCGAATTGTTTTTCGATTTGGGACAGCGCCGCTCCTAGCGCTTTTTGCTTGTTGTCGTCCATATTGTTTGTCCTCTTCATGAAATGACCCGTATGTGATTCAGCGGCCCGGATTATTGCACAGAAGAGCGGCCCCTTTTAGTCGAAAACGGCGTCCCTCAGCGGCCATTGCGCGAGGCAGCGATAGTGCGGCCCGGGCCCTTGGGAATTCGATGAAACCAGTGCGAAATCCCTTACCTGCCAGGGCACGGAAAAGCTTGCAAGCAGACCTGGCGGACGTCTCACGCCGCGCGCGACGGTGACATGGGGACGGAAGCTGCCGGCATCGACCACGGGCAGCTCGGCGCCGCGCCGCAGTGCCGCCGCGAGGCGCTGGAGTGGTATCGGCACCACGTCGGGCGCCAGCCACGCGACGCGGCTGCGTCGCCACCAGCCCGCCGCGACCAGCATGAGGTCGAAGCCCGGCATGTCGAGCGCGGCGGCCATCGCGCCGAGTTCGCCGACGCGCTCCTCGGGCACTTCGCCGACAAAGGCCAGGGTCAGGTGCAGGTCGGCGCGCGCCAGCGGTCGCCCGTCGCGCAGGTTGAGCAGGCTCGCCGCGCTCGCCACGGCGGCGCGCGTCGCGTCGTCCGGCCACAGCGCGAAGAACAGGCGCATCGCTCAGTCCAGCATTGCGCCGAGACGCCGCAAGGCATGGGCCACGGTGTGGGCGCGCACCGCGCGACGGTCGCCATCGAAGACCAGGCGCTCGGTGACGACGGCGCGGCCCTCGATCGCGAAGCCGAAACACACCGTGCCGACCGGCTTGTGCGCGGAGCCACCGCCCGGGCCGGCCACGCCGGTCACCGACACCGCGACGTCCACGCCGCCGACGCGCAGCGCGCCGGCCGCCATTTCGCCGGCGGTCTCCAGGCTGACCGCGCCGCAGCGCTCGATGGTCATGGCGTCGACTCCCAACAAGGCCACCTTGGCGGCATTGGAATAGGTCACCAGTCCGCACTCGAACCAGTCCGAACTGCCGGCGGTCGCGGTCATGGCCTGGGCTATCCAGCCGCCGGTGCAGGACTCGGCGGTGGCCATGCGCCAGCCGCGTTCAAGCAGCGCGGCGCCGAGCTCGCGGCCCAGCGCTTCGAGGCCATCCTGGCTCGGCACGCCGCTCATGACGAACGCGCCGCGCCACGCCGCGCCCTGAAGAAATCCACCAGCAACATGCCACAAGCCTCCGCTTCCACGCCGGCGGTGACGACGGCGCGATGATTGAGAATAGGATGTTCGAGCACGTTCAGCACGCTGCCGGCGGCGCCGGTACGCGGATCGCGCGCGCCGAACACCACGCGCGCGATGCGCGCCTGCACGATGGCGCCGGCGCACATGGCGCAGGGTTCCAGCGTCACGTACAGCGTGGTGCCGGGCATGCGGTAATTGCGCAGACGCGTGGCCGCCGCGCGTATCGCCACGATTTCGGCGTGGGCGGTCGGATCGTCGCTGCTGACCGGTCGATTCCAACCTTCGCCCAGCACCTCGTCGTCGAGGGTCACCAAGGCCCCTACCGGCACCTCGCCTTCACACTGGGCACGCCGCGCCAGCGCCAGCGCGACCTGCATGAAGCGGAGATCGCGGGCATGTTGGACTTCGTCCGAGCTTTCGAATGTTTCGGCCATCAGGGCATCGCCGCCATCGGGTCGCCAGTGATAGCACAGGTCTTGCGTTCACGTCTTGCCCGGGGCGGCATCGGCGGCGGCATTGCGCGCGGCATTCAATCGCGCCGTCGCCAGCACGCCCAAGACTTCGCCGGCCGCGTCGCGAATCATGCTGAAGGCAAGGTCGACATAGAGCTTGCCGCCCTCGGCGTGTTCGGCGCGGGTGGTGAGCACCTGGCCGTGATACTTGGCCACGCCGCTCGTCACCGCGCGCTCGAATCCCGCCCAATGCGCGGCGCGAAAACGTTCCGGGATGATGATGTCGAGACTGGCGCCGAGCGCATGGGCGGCATCGTGGCCGAACATGCGCGTGGCCGCTTCGTTCCACAGCAGGATGTTGCCGGCCAGGTCGCAGTAGATCATGGCATCCGGCGCCTGGGCCAGCAGCGCCGCGTGCACGGATGGGTGGTTGGGGTCGGGCGTCGGTTCGTGCATGGTCTAGTCCTCGTCGCCGCCGGCCCGCAGATCCTGAATGCCGAGCGCCGTCTGCAATGAACGCAATTCTTCGCGATGCCGCGCGGCGAGCGCGCTGACACAGCGCGTGCCCTTGGCGGTGAGATGGATCTCGACCCGCCGGCGATCGTCGGCATGCGCGCGACGCCGCACCAATCCCATCGCCTCGCAGCGCGAAATGAGCGCCACGGTGCCGTGATGATGGGCCTGCAAGCGCTCCGCGAGTTCGCCGACGCTGGCCCAGGCGCGCCCGGGGAAGCCCTGCAACTGCAACAGCAACTGGTATTGCAGGTTGGTGATGCCATGACGGCGCGTCAGCTCCTCGCTGAAACGCAGGAAGCGCCGCAGCTGGTAGCGGAATTGTGCCAGCCGCTCGAAGTCGGCCTTGGCCATCGATGTCTTCGCGGGGGATTTGCGCATGGCTGATATATATCATGCCGTGATATAAATTCCTCGTTCGTTTTTTCGAGAGTGCTGCCGCGATGGAAGACCTGCCCGCCTGGCGAGCCGAGCGCCGCGCCGAACTGATCGCCGCACGCCAGGCCCGCGGCGCCGCCGAGCGTGCGCAGTGGACCGCCGCCATCACACGACACCTGCGCGCCGCGCTGCCGGCGGTACGCGGCATGGTGATCGGCTGCTACGTGCCGTTTCGCGCCGAGCCGGACCTGCGCCCGCTGTTCGATGAATGGCGCGCGGCCGGCGCCGACACCGCGCTGCCGGTGGTGAAAGGCCGCGGCGCCGCCATGGAATTCCGCTCCTGGTGGCCCGGCTGCCCGGTCGTCAAGGGCGCTTTTTCGCTGCCCACGCCGGACGGCACGCCGCTCGTCACGCCGCAGGTGGTGCTGATGCCGCCGGTGGGTTTTGACGAGCAGGGCTATCGCCTCGGCTATGGCGGCGGCTATTTCGACCGCACCCTGGCCGGTCTCGAGCCGGCGCCGCTCAAGCTCGGCGTGGCCTTCGAGCTGTCGCGCATGCCAAGCATCGCGCCACAGGACTACGACATCCCCATGGACTTCATCGTCACCGAGCGCGCGGTGTACGAACGTCGCGCCGGATGCCTGCATGCCCTGCTCGGCGCGGCCGACATCGGTCGCGCGGTGGCGGCCCATCGCCTGCGTCGGGCCGTTGACGACGACGCGGCGCAAGCGTGTGCGTCGCCGCCCTGCTACGCAGCGCGTTACGAGCAGGACCCCTGAAGCGGGGCGCTCAAGACCGGCGCGCTGCTGCCGCCAACCGCTGCAGCCGTCAAAGATCGACCGCGCCGCCGGCCCCCGTGCGGGCGCCCCTGTCGCGTCGACCCCCATTCGAGGACAGCATGCCCCTCATCCAACTCGTCTACAAAAGTGTCGCCACGCGTCCCATGAGCAGCGAGGACCTCGAGCAGATCATCGCCTCGGCGCGCCACCGGAACCCCGACAACGGCATCACCGGCATGTTGTTCTTCGCCGACGGACACTTCATGCAGGTGCTGGAAGGCGAAGAACACCAGGTCGATGCCACCCTCGCGCGGGTGCGCCTGGACACTCGCCACACCGACCTCATCGTCACCGAGCGCAAAGTCATCGACGAGCGCAGCTTTGGCCAATGGAGCATGGGTCTGCGCCTCGGCGAGCAACACCGGGCACGGAACCAAAGCGCCACGGCGCCATTGAACGCGCCCACCCCGCCGGCCAGCCTGGCCGCCGCCATACTCGACGAACTCACCCGCGCGTCCGGCTAGGACGCGACGCACGTTCGCCGAGCCTTGCCGCCTGCGCGCGGCCGGGTCAGACTCCGTCACGACCGCCGTGCGCCCGCATCGCGCACGGCAAACCACGCGTGCCGGGAGGAACCATGCAAATCTCGATGATCACCGCCGGTCTGCTCGGCCTGTTGCTCATCGCGCTCAGCGCCTACGTGATCGCCGGCCGCGTGAAATTCAAAATTGACTTGGGCGACGGAGGCAATCCGGCCATGGTGCAACGCATACGCGCACAGGCCAACTTCGTCGAGTACGTGCCACTCGCGCTGGTGCTGCTGATGTTGGTGGAGTACGCGAGCATCGGCCCTCGCTGGATGACGATGGGCATGGGCGGCGCCCTGGTGGTGGGCCGCGTGCTGCACGCGCAGGGACTCGTCGCCAGTCCCGGCGCGACTTTCGGGCGCTTCGTCGGCACCAACCTCACGGCACTGGTAATCATCACCGGCTCGCTGGCCTTGCTCGGCCGCGGCGCCGGGCTGTGGTAGTGCCGCCCTGCAAGAGAGAACTCGCCATGAATGCCAAACTGCTGGAGCAATTGCCGCGTTACCCAAGCCCGCCCCATCTGCTGAGCAGCGGCGACGACGGCCGGCCGCACGCGGTGGCCGTCACGGTGCGTGTCGACGGCAATGAGCTCGTACTCCGCGCCGGCAAGCGCAGCCTCGCGAACGTGTCGGCGCGCAAGCTCGTGAGTGTGTTGTGGGGCGCGCCCAGCGCCGATGACTACAGCCTCATCGTCGATGGCGAGGCGCGCGTCAGTGGTAATGACGCCGAGCTGCGCATCACCATCACCCGCGCGGTGCTGCACCGGCCCGGCGCGCCGCGCCAGGCGACGGGCAGTACGTGCGGCAGCGACTGTGTGCCTTTGATCTGACAGCAAGGACCGCTCTGAATGTGCGAATGAATTCGCACCTACAGGAGATCATTCGCCGTCGGTCGGCTCCTGATCCTTAAGCTCGGCGAACTTGGCCGCCATGGTCGGATTGCCGCGCGTCAGCTTCTTGATCGTCACGTCCTGCGCCTTGTCATTGGCGAGACGCAGGTTCCTGTCGGTGCCGAGCAAGGCGTCCTTGGTCTTCTGCAGGTGGTCGATGGACTTGTCTATCTCGTCTATCGCGGTCTGGAAGCGCCGCGACGCCAGATCGTAGTTCTTGGCGAACGCGCTCTTGAACGTCTCGAGTTCGCTCTCGAAATTCGTGATGTCGATGTTCTGCGCCTTGACCAGCGCCAGCTCGGTCTTGTACTTCAGCGAATTCAAGGCTGCGTTACGCAGCAGCGTGATGATGGGAATGAAGAACTGCGGGCGCACCACGTACATCTTCGGATAGCGGTGGAAGACGTCGACGATACCGCTGTTATAAAGATCGCTGTCGGCTTCGAGCAGCGACACCAGCACCGCGTATTCACAGCCTTTCTCGTTGCGATCCTTGTCGAGCTCCTTGAGAAAATCCTCGTTCCTGTTCTTGGTCGCGGTGCGGTCGCTCTCGTTTTTCATCTCGAACATGATGGAAACGATCTCGGTGCCCGCCTCGTCCGTGTCACGAAAGATGAAATCGCCCTTGCTGCCGCTGCGCGCGTCGTTGTCCTTCTCGAAATAGGCGCGCGGAAAGGCCGTCGCGCGGATGCGGTTGAACTCGGTCTCGCAGTGCTGCTCGAGGGTTTCACCCACCATCTTGGTCGACAGCCGCGCCTTCATTTCGCGTAGACGCTCGATTTGCTCATCGCGGTCCTTGATCTGCGTCTCGTAGATGTCCTTGAGCGACTTCTCCGCCAGCTGCTTCTCGAGCCGCGCGTGCTCGAGACCACTCTTGAATTCGTCACGCTCTTTCTCGACCGCGTTGAGCGCCTCGGCCACCGCCAGCCTGCGCGCGGTTTCGCCCGCATCGAGTTCGGCCTTGAGCCTGAGGATCTCGGCATCCTTGTCGGCGGCGGCCTTCTGCAGTTCATTCTCGAGCTTCGCCTGCGCAAGCCTGGTCGCCGCGTGCTGCTCGTACCGGGCCTGCTCGAGCTGGTTGGCGAGCGTATTGCGTTCGTTTTCCGCCGCGCTGAGCGCCTCGGCCAGCGCCAGCTTCTGCGCCATCGCATCGGCTTCGATCCTGGCTTTCAAAGACAGGATCTGGGCGTCCTTGGCCACCGCCGCTTCCTGCAGCTCGCTTCTTACCCGGGTTTCGGCGATCTCGACCGCGTTGCGCCGTTCCTGGGCGGCAAGCTCGAGCCGCTCGTGCAACTGCCTTTCGAAGTCACTGTCGCGGACCTGCTTCAAGATGTCCGCGTAGCCGGCTTCATCAATCTTGAACGCTTTGCCGCAGTGGGGGCAGTTGATCTCGTACATGGCTCAGAACGACAGGCAGATCTTGCCGAAATGCTTCTGCGCGGCCTGGTGCTCGAAAGCGGCGGCGATGTCGTCCAGCGCGAAGCTGCGATCGATCACCGGCTTGATGGCGGCCGCTTCCAGCGCGTCGACCATCGCTTCCTGGTCTTCGATGGAGCCGACCGTGATGCCCTTGACCGCGATGTTCTTCCACATCACGGCGGCGGTCGGCACCTCACCGCTCCAACCGGCCAGCACACCGATCAGCGAGATGTGGCCGCCGATGCGCGTCGCTTCGATCGATTGCGCGAGGGTGCCGGCGCCGCCGATTTCCACCACCACGTCGACGCCCTTGCCGCCCGTCAGTTCGCGCGCCTTCACGCCCCACTCCGGCGTCTGTCGATAGTCGATGAGATGGTCGGCGCCGAGCGCCGCGAGGCGCTCGAGCTTGGCGGTCGAGGACGAGGTTGCAATCACGCGCGCACCGGCCGCCTTGGCCAGTTGCAGGGCGAACACCGACACGCCGCCCGAGCCCTGGGTCAGCACCACGTCGCCGGGCTTGACGGCGTTTTCCACGAACAGCGCACGCCACGCGGTCAGCGCCGCGCAGGGCAGGGTCGCGGCCTCTTCGTAGGTGTAGCCGCGCGGCATGCGCGTGAAGGCGCCGGCCGGCATCACCACGTATTCGGCGGCGAAACCGTCGACGTGGTCGCCCGGCACGCCGCGCGTGCGCTCGCCGGACACCGGGCCGCCCGCCCAATTCGGGAAGAACGTCGACATGACCTTGTCGCCGACCGCGAAACGGCTGACGCCGGCGCCGACCGCCACCACTTCGCCGGCGCCATCGGACATCGGAATGCGCCCGTCGCTGACCGGCAACATGCCGCTCACCACCGCGTAGTCGTGGTAGTTGAGCGAGCTGGCGCGCACCCGCACGCAGATCTCGCCGGCGGCGGGCTGGGGATCGGGGCGCTCGCCTATGCCGAGGTTGGCCAGCGATGCGGGATTCTTGACGTAGGCGACTTTCATGGTGGCGGACTCGGCTTGGAAACAAGGCCCGCATTGTAGCCGCGCCGGGCGCGCGACAGGTCAGGCCGTGATCGGCGCCGCCGTGGCGTCCGCCGCCGCCAGCAGGTCGGCCGGCGCCAGGCGCACCTGCAGACCGCGCTGACCGCCGTTGACACACACCCGCTGTTCCGCGAGCGCCGCGGCCTCGACCACGGTCGGCAGCTTTTTCTTCTGGCCGAAGGGGCTCACGCCGCCGACCTTGTAGCCCGTCACGCGCTCGGCATCGGCCACCGGCATCATCGCCGCGCTCTTGCCGCCAAAGGCCGCCGCGACCTTCTTCATGCTCGCTTCGCGGTCCGAGGGCAGCACGATGCAGGCCGGCTTGCCATCGACCTTCACGATCAAGGTCTTCAACACCCGCGACGGCGATTCGCCGATGGCCTCGGCGGCCTGCAGCCCGACGCTGTCGGCGTTGGGGTCGTAGTCGTAGCTCAGCAATTCGAAGTCGATCGCGAGCTTGCGCAAGTGATGCGTGGCGGGGGTGGATGAGGCCATGGCTGGATGATAACAGCGCTGTGCGTCACCTGTAGGTGCGAATTCATTCGCACATTCCTGCCGAAATCAGGCGCGCACACACGCCGTTGGTGTGCGAATGAATTCGCACCTACAGGTTTGCCAGGACGGCCTGTGCAGAATCGGCAATGCGCTGCCGCTCGTCGGGCGCGAACCTGTCGTAGGTGCGCACCATCTGCGCCATGCGTGGATTGCGCGCCAGGCTGTCGCGATGGCGCGCGATGAAATCCCAGTACAGCGCATTGAACGGACAGGCGCGCGGTCCGCAGCGCTGCTTGACGTCGTAGGTGCAGGACGCGCAGTAGTTCGACATGCGCTTGATGTAGGCGCCGCTCGCGGCATAGGGCTTGGATGCCAGGAGGCCGCCGTCGGCGAACTGGCTCATGCCGACCGTGTTCGGCAATTCCACCCATTCGTAGGCATCGGCATAGACGCTCAAGTACCACTCGTGCAGGGCATGCGGATCGATACCCGCCAGCAGCGCGAAATTGCCGGTCACCATCAGGCGCTGGATGTGGTGGGCATAGGCCTCGTCACGGGTTTGCGTGACGACCGTCTTCACGCAGTGCATGGCGGTGTCGGCGGTCCAGTAGAAATCCGGCAGGGGACGGTGGTGCTCGAAGTGATTGCTGCGCTCGTAGCCCGGCATTTTCAGCCAGTAGATGCCACGCACGTATTCGCGCCAGCCGATGATCTGGCGGATGAAGCCCTCGGCGGCGTTGAGCGGCACGCGGCCGGCACGCCAGGCGGCCTCCGCCGCGCGGCAGACCTGCAAGGGGTCGAGCAAGCCGCAGTTGAGGTACTGGGCAATGACCGCGTGGTAGAGGAAGGGCTGGCCGTCCAGCATGGCGTCCTGGTAATCGCCGAAGCGCGGCAACGCGCTTTCGACAAACGCGGCAAACGCCGCCTCGGCGTCGACGCGGGTGACGGCGAACCAGAACGGCGTGAGTGCGCCGAAGTGTTCGCCGTAGCGCGCCGCCACCAGCGCCAGCACCTCTTCGGTGATCGCATCCGGCGGGTGGGTCCTGGGCCGCGGCATGAACAGGTCGGCGTTCGCCGGCTTGCGATTGTCCGCATCGAAATTCCACTGCCCGCCCGCCGGTTGCTCGCCGTCCATGAGCAGGCCGGTGCGACGGCGCATGTCGCGGTAGAAATACTCCATGCGCAGCTGCTTGCGACCGTGCGCCCAGGCCTGGAACTCGGCCGGCGAACACAGGAAACGATGGTCCGCAAGGATGTCGACCGGCAGCCGCAACTGCGCCGACCAGTCCGCCATCATGTGCGCCACGCGCCACTCGCCGGCCGCGGTGACGCGCACGCGTTGTGGACGATGGCGCGCGACGGCGTCGCACAGCGCGGCGGTGAAACTGGCGTGCGGGTGTGGCGCGTCGAGCTTCACGTAATCGACCGTCCAGCCGCGGCCACGCAATTCCTCGGCGAAATGGCGCATGGCGGCAAACAGGAAGGCGAGCTTTTTCTTGTGATGGCGCACATAGCACGCCTCGTCGTCGAGTTCGGCCATCAGCACGCGGTCCTGCGCGGGATCGCCGCTGGCCAGGCTGCTCACGGTCGGCGTCAACTGGTCGCCGAGCACGAGGATGAGATTGCGGACCTGGGCCATGGCGTATCGAAGGCTTACCTGCCGGTGGATGGAGAGAGAGTACGCCGCGCGGCGGCATGCGGTTCAATCGCGTTGCGCCGCCCGGCACCCTGAATTTGCGCCGCCGACACTTGATCCCCGACAACTGGCCCCGCGTTTTCCTCTTCTAGCATCCAGCGGGCCTGTCATGCGTCGTCACCTGCCCAGCGCAGGCCGGAGCGCACATCTCGTCTGCCTGAGGGAGGAAGCCATCCATGGCAATGCAATTCGATATGGTCATCATCGGCGCCGGCATCTCCGGCCTCTACTCGCTGCTCAAGGCGCGCGAGGCGGGACTCAGCGCGCGGGTGTTCGATGCGGCGAGCGATGTCGGCGGCACCTGGTACTGGAACCGTTACCCCGGCGCGCGCTTCGACTCGGAGAGCTACACCTACCAGTACTCGTTCTCGCGCGAACTCATCAATGACTGGAACTGGAGTGAGCATTTCGCCGGCCAGCCGGAGATCGAACGCTACCTGCAGTTCATGGCGGCCAAGTTCGATCTGAAGCGCGACATCGAATTCAACGCGCGCGTGAAGTCGGTGGTGTACGACGATGTTCAACAGAGCTGGGAACTCACCACCGAAAGCGGCCTCAAGGCCCGCGCGCGTTACGTGATCGCGGCCACCGGTTTCCTGTCCGCCCACCAGATGCCCGACATCGAAGGCATGGAAAGCTTTGCCGGCATTTCCACCCATACCGCGCGCTGGCCCAAGCAGGGCATAGACCTCAAGGGCAAACGGGTGGGCGTCGTCGGCAGCGGCGCCACCGCCGTGCAGGTCATCCAGACCATTGCCCCGGAAGTGGGTCAGCTGACGGTTTTCCAGCGCTCGCCCAACTGGTGCACGGCGCTGCGCAACCGTCCCATCGACGACGCCACGCAGAAGGATCTGAAAGCCCGCGCGCAGGAGATCTTCGACAGTTGCAACGAAACCTTCGCCGGCTTCATCCACCAGCTCGACATGCGCAACGGCGTCGACGTCGACAAGGCCGAGCGCTGGCGCCTCTACGAAGAACTCCATGCGCGCGGCGGCTTCGCGCTGTGGCTGGCGAATTACCACGACGTGTTCACCAACCGCGAAATCGCCCAGGACGTCAGCGAGTTCCTGGCGCAGAAAGTGCGCGAACGGGTGAAGGATCAGGCCATCGCCGACAAGCTCATTCCCAAGGACCACCTGTTCGGCACCAAGCGCCCGCCGGGCGAGACCAATTACTTCGAAGCCTACAACCATCCCCATGTGGAACTGGTCGACCTGCGTGAGACGCCGATAGCACGCATCGAGGCGCAAGGCGTGGTCACCGGCAGCGGCGCCGATGCGCGCCTGCACGAACTCGATGTGATCATCTACGCGACCGGCTTCCGTGCCGTCACCGGCGAACTCATGCGCATCGACATCGTCGGCGAGAAGGGCTTGTCGCTCAAAGAAAAATGGGCGGACGGGCCGAAGTCCAACCTCGGCGTGCAGTTCAATGGTTTCCCGAATTTCTTTTCGATACTCGGGCCGCACAACCCGGCGGCCTTCTGCAATATCACGCGCTGCGCCGAGAACAACGTTGAGTGGGTGTTCGATTGCATACGCTACATGCGGGACCACGGCTACACCTCGGTCGAGGCCAACCGCGACGCCGAGGAAGCGTGGACCCAGCGCTGCTACGACTCGGTCAAAGGCCTCCTGTTCGGCGAGATCACCGACTCGTGGTTCTTCGGCTATCACAATCCCGGCAGCGACCACGGCCGCTTCCTGATCTTCACCGAGGGCGTGCCGGCCTACCGCAGGATCTTCGCCGACGTCGCGGCCAGGGATTACGACGGCTTCGACATGCGTTGAGCAAGAAGCGGCCGCTCAGGCCTTGCCGGTGACCTTGCCGCCCATCGACGCCACGTGCGCGCGCATCAAGGCCTCGGCGCGCGCGGCATCACCGCGGGTGATGGCATCGACGATCGCCTGGTGTTCCTCGGCGGAGGCTTTCAGCACCGCCGGGCTGGCGAGATGGCGGTTGTTGAGCCTGTCGACCTGGTCACTCAAGGTGCGCGCCAGCGTCGTCACGCGCGGCGTGCCGGCCAGCGCGTAGATCGCTTCGTGCAATTCCTGGTTGGCGGCGAGGTAGGCGTGCAGGTCGAAGGCCGCCGCCATCTTGCGCCCGCGGTCCGCGATCTTCTGCAGGCCCTTGGCGGAACGCTCACCGCTGTGCACGGCGGCGGCGGCGAGTCGTGCCGCCAGGCCTTCGATCACTTCGCGCACCTGGTAGATCTCCTCGAGATCCTGGGCGGTCTGGGTGCGCACCACCGCGCCGCGGTACTGCTGCATTTCCACCAGGCCTTCACCGGCGAGGCGGGTCAGCGCTTCACGCAGCGGGCCCAGGCTCACGTCGAGCGCGGCGCTGAGTTCGGCCGCCACCAGCCGCTGGCCGGGCACCAGCTCGCCGTTGCGGATCCGTTGTCTGATCTCGGCGGTGGCGCGCTCCACTGCGGATTCGCCGGTGTCGTTCGTGCGTCGAAAAGCCATCGTCACTCAGGGCTTGGGAAAGGCTCGCAAGATAGCAGATGCGTGCCCGTACCGAATGCGCCGGGGACTTGCGGTTGCGCACATTCGTCAAATAATATCTTCTGAAGATATCTTGCCATCATGAATTCATGAGCGGCCAGTCACAGGGGGACTCGAGAGATGAGCAACGCAAAACGGCTGCGCGGCCTGCTGGCCGGTAATGACTTCCTGGTGGCGCCGGGCGCCTATGACGGCCTCACTGCGCGCCTGGTCGAACAGCGCGGCTTCCCGCTCGTGTACATGACCGGCGCCGGCACCTCGGCCGCCTGCGGTTACCCGGACTACGGGCTCGTGACCATGACCGAGATGGTCGACAACGCGGCGCGCATGGCGGCCAGCATCGGCATACCCCTGATCGCCGACGCCGACACCGGTTACGGCAACGAACTGAATGTCACCCGCACGGTGCGTGCCTACGAGAGCCGCGGCGTGGCCGGCATCCACCTCGAAGACCAGGTCGCGCCCAAGCGCTGCGGTCATCTCGTCGGCAAGGAAGTGGTGCCGCGCGAGGTCTACTTGAATCAGGTTCGCGCCGCGGTCGCCGCGCGCCGCGATCCGGATTTCGTGCTGATTGCGCGCACCGATGCGCGCGCGGTGCTGGGCCTCGACGAAGCCATCGCGCGCGCCAACGCGGCGCTGGCGCTGGGTGCGGACATGGCCTTCGTGGAAGCGCCGCAGACCCTGGAAGAAGTGGCCGAGATCCCGCGACGCGTGCAGGGCCCATGCCTGTTGAACGTGGTGCCGGGCGGGCGCACGCCCATGCTCGACATGGCCAGCGCCGCTGCCATGGGTTATCGCCTCGCCATCCACCCCGCCATCCTCATGTACGCGGTGGTGGCGGCGGCCGACCAGGCGCTCGATCATCTCGCGCGACACCAGGTCGCGCCGCCGCCGCCCGCCGGGCTCGATGTGGCCGGTCTGTTCGCACGCTGCGGTGCGCGCGAATGGGACGCGGTGCGCGAGCGCTGCGCCGCCGCGCACGACGGCGACGCCGCGTGAACACGGCAACGCTGTTCGACAAGCTGTGGCGCGCGCACGTGGTGCGCGAGCTCGGCGATGGCTGGGCGCTGCTGCATATCGACCGCCACCTGCTGCACGAGATGTCCGGCGCACCGGCGCTGACCGAACTCGCACAGCGCGGCCTGCGACTGCGCAATCCCGAACTCACTTTCGCCACCACCGATCACATCCTGTCGACGGCGCCGGGACGGCGCGGCGATACCTACGCTGCCGGCGCCAAGCTGTGGCGCTCGCTCGGCGAGCACTGTGCGGCGCAGGGCATCCACCATTTCGATCTCGACAGCGGCCAGCAGGGCATCGTGCATGTCATCGGCCCGGCGCTGGCACTGACCCTGCCGGGCACCACC
Organism: Pseudomonadota bacterium; assembly: GCA_016719885.1. Classification (NCBI taxonomy): domain Bacteria; kingdom Pseudomonadati; phylum Pseudomonadota; species Pseudomonadota bacterium. The sequence goes on from JADJYF010000008.1 coordinate 330,601, forward strand.
GTGGTGTGCGGCGATTCCCACACCTGCACGCACGGCGCGCTGGGCGCGCTCGCTTTCGGCATCGGCTCCACCGAGATCCTGCACGTGCTCGCCACCCAGACCCTCGCGCAGCGCAAGCCGCGCAACATGCGCCTGCGTTTCGATGGCGTGACCGGCGCGGGCGTGACCGCGAAAGATCTCATTCTCCATGCCATCGCGCGTTTCGGTGCCGACGCCGGCAGCGATTACGCGGTGGAATACGCCGGCACCGCCATCACGCGCATGGCGATGGAAGCGCGTCTGACGCTATGCAACCTTTCGATCGAGTTCGGCGCCAAGTACGGCTTCATCGCGCCGGACGACACCTGCCTCGCGTGGCTGGCGGGCCGGCCCCATGCGCCGCGGGGCGCGGCCTTCGAACGCGCAGCCGCCGCGTGGCGAACCTTGCGCAGCGACGCTGACGCGCACTTCGACCGCGAGGAACACATCGACGCGAGCGCGGTCGCGCCGACCATCACCTGGGGCACGAGTCCCGAGCAGGCCATGCCCGTCGACGGACTCATTCCCGATCCGGCGCAGGCCGATGCGGCCTTGGCCGCCACCTGGCGCAAGGCGCTGGACTACATGGCGCTGGAAGCCGGGCGCCCCATCGCCGGCACCCCCATCGACTTCGTCTTCATCGGTTCGTGCACCAATTCGCGCCTGGACGACCTGCGCGCGGCGGCCGCCGTGATCCGGGGCCGCAAGGTCGCCGCGCGCGTGCAAGCCTGGGTGGTGCCGGGCTCGGCCGAGGTCAAGCGCGCGGCGGAAGCCGAAGGCCTGGACCATGTATTCGGCGCCGCCGGCTTTCAATGGCGCGAACCGGGCTGCAGCCTGTGCGTGGCCGCCAACGGCGAACGCGTGCCGCCCGGCGCGCGCGCGGTCTCGACCTCCAATCGCAACTTCGTCGGTCGCCAGGGCCCCGGCGCCCGCACCCACCTCGCCAGCCCGGCGATGGCGGCGGCGGCGGCGCTCGCGGGCGCGATTGTCGACGTGAGGCAAGCGCTGTGAGCGTGCCGTTCACCACCGTCGAAGGCCTCGCCATTCCGCTGCCGGTCGCCAATGTCGACACCGACACCATCATTCGCATCGAGCACCTGCTCGACAATGGCCGCGCGGCCTTGCGCGAACATGGCTTCGCCGCGCTGCGCCTGCGCGCCGACGGCAGCGAAGACCCGGCGTGCGCGCTCAACCATGCCGACCTCGCCGACGCGCCGATCCTGGTGGCCGGCCGCAACTTCGGCTGCGGCTCTTCGCGCGAGCATGCGGTGTGGGCGCTCGAGGTGCGCGGCATCCGCGTGGTGATCGCCGCGAGCTTCGGCGACATCTTCGTCAACAACTGCTACCAGAACGGCGTGCTGCCGGTGACGCTGGCGGCGCAGGAAGTCGAAGCCCTGCTGCTCGATGCCCATGAGCGACGCGCGCTGACCGTCGACCTCGACCGCGAAACCATCACCACCCGCGACGGACGCCGCTTCGCGTTCAGCGTCAGTCCCTGGCAACGCCAACGCCTGCTCGCCGGCGGCGATGACATCGCGCTGACCCTGCGCGCCAGCGCCGCAATCGATGCCTGGCAGGCCGAAGACCGTGCCCGGCGTCCGTGGATCTGGCCGATCGAGTTCTGAATTCCGATTCAACCACCCACAGAGATTCATCCCATGGCAGTACAACCCACGGCCGTAGCTTCACCACGCTGCGCGCTCATCACCGGCGCCAGCGGCGGTATCGGCCGCGCCACCGCCCAGGCGCTCGCGGCGACGCAATGGCATCTCGTGATCACGGATCTCGAGGCCGCAGCCCTCGAAGCGATGGCGCCCGACTTGTTGGCGGCCGGTGCGCCCGCGGTGCAATGCGTGACCGGTGACGTGGTAGACCCGGGCTTGCCCGCGCGTCTCGCCACGGCCAGCGCCGCGGCCGGCGTGCCGCTGCGCGGACTCGTCAATTGCGCGGGCGTAATCGACGGCACCGCACTCGAAGCCCTCAGCGACGAGCGCTGGCAGCAGGTGTTCGATATCAATGTCACCAGCCAGTTTCGCGTCACGCGCGCCCTGGCGCCGCAGCTGCGCGCGGCCGGCGGCGCCGCGGTCGTCAATCTTTCGTCCATCCTCGGCGTGCATGCCGGACACAACATGCCGGCCTACTGCATGACCAAGGCCGCCATCGTCGGGCTGACCAAGAGCCTGGCGGTCGACTTTGCCGCTGACGAGGTGCGCGTCAATGCGCTGACCCCGGGCGGCATCGATACCAACATGCCGCGCTCACTGCTCGCGCAGCTCGGTATCCCGGAACAGACGTTCTTCGCGAATATTGGCGATTTCGTCGGCCGCCAGCTGGTCAAGCGCCTGGGGCGCGCCGACGAAGTGGCCCAGCTCATCGCTTTCCTGTTATCCGACCACGCCAGCTTCATCACCGGCGCCGCGCTGCCCATCGACGGCGGCTGGGCGGCCTGCTGATCGTCCAAGGGGAACACCATGACTGCATCCGTCTCGAATGACGGCCGCCAGGCCGCCGCGCTGCTGAACGACGAGAACCGCTTCAAACTCGCCGTGTTCGGCGCCAATGTCAGTTGCGGCTGCAGCGTGACGTCGGCCGAGGGCACCATCGCGGTGAACTGGCCGGAGTCGCGCGAGATCGCGCAGCTTGCCGACAAGGCCGGCCTCGACGCCATGATCCCCGTCGCGCGCTGGCGCGGCTTTGGTGGTGAGACCAATTTCAACGATCGCTGCTTCGAGACCTTCACCTGGGCGGCAGGCATCGCGGCCGTCACCGAGCGCATCCAGGTGTTCTCCACCATGCAGGTGCCGACCGTGCACCCGGTGCGCGCGGCCAAGGAAGCGGCCACCATCGACCACATCTCCGGCGGCCGCTTCGGCCTCAACCTGGTGGCCGGCTGGGTGGAATCGGAACTGCGCATGTTCGGCCTGCCGCAGCTGCCGCATGACGAGCGCTACGCGGTGTCGGACGAATGGGCGACCGTCATCAAGCGTGCGTGGACCGAAGACACCTTCGATTTCGACGGGCGTTATTTCAAACTGCCGGGCGTGCACAGCGAGCCGAAGCCGCTGCAGAGCCCCGGGCCACTCATCATGAGCGCCGGACAGAGCCCGGCCGGCTCGGCCTTCGCTGCGCGCCACGCCGATCTGCAGTTCATCTTCCTGCCGGATATCACGCAAACCCGCGAGGTCGTCGCCACGCTCAAGGCGCGCGCGCTCGAGGAACATGGCCGCCGGCTCAAGGTGATGTCGCTCGCCTACGTTGTGTGTCGTGACACCGAGGCCGAAGCGCGCGAGTACGTGAACTACTACGTGCACGAGAAAGGCGACTGGGGCGCGGTGCGCAACCTGTCCGCCGCGGCGAACAACAACATGAAGAGCGCCGATGCCACCGATCCGGCGTTTCTCGAAGCCTTGGTGGCGGGCTATGGCGCGGTACCGATGGTCGGCACCGCCGATCAGATCGCCGAGCGCATGCGCTATCTCGCCGATGCCGGCCTCGATGGCATGACGCTGTCGTGGGTGAACTACGCGGACGGCATCACGCAGTATCAACAGCAATTGCTGCCGCGGCTCAAGGCGCTGGGCTTGCGTCAATAGATCCCTGCCGTGCACGACGGCGGGCCGCCGCCCGCCGTCTTCGCCCCTGCGACAATCCGTCGCATTGATGTCACGCCGCCACGCGGCGACATTCATCGTCGCCACGGAACGGCTCGCCCATGAACCGTGAGAGGCACGCTGGTTCATGTTTCGCGAGGATAGGTGGGTGCCAAGCTTCCGTGTATCAGCCGCCGTACTGGTGGTCGTCGCCAGCGCCGCGTCTGTCGGCTGCGCCGAGGTGCAGGTCTGGCAACGCGGACGCCTCGCGCGACCGGACATGGCGCTGCGCCCCTACCCTGCGCAACGCGCATTGCGCGAACACGTTTACATGAGTCGTGAAGCGGCGCTGGGTGGCGCGACCGCGGCCGGTGGTGGCTGCGGCTGTTATTGATGGCGCGCGCCCATGGAGCAACGTGCGCCCAAACGACGCGCTCTCGACGCGCTGACCGCCGCCGCGCTCACGCTGCCGGGGCTCAGCAGTCATGCGGCGGGCGCCGGGGTCGAGTTCGGATACAGTCACTACGAGGAGAGTGAACGCGAGAACTACGGCCAGCAAGCCAGGTACCAGCCGATCAGCGTCGACAGTTCGACGCTGCGGGCAAACACTCGCCTGCACGACCGTGTGACGCTGCGCTTCGGCTACGCCGAGGACACCTGGTCAGGCGCGACGCCGATGTCGACGGCGCCGCAGGCCGGCGAGCCCAACCGCGGCACGTTTCCGGGCATGCCGCTGTCGGGCGCTTCGCCCTTCCTGGAGAGCAACTTCTACGTCGACCAGCAACTGCAGCCCTATCGCTTCGCCGTGACGCCGGACGGCGGCTTCAGCCAGGTGCCCGATCAACGCGCCGCCCATGTCATGTCCTACGCCTCGCCGGAAACCCGCCGCGCAGGTGATTTCGCGTTGGCCTACGATGGCGGTGACATCGGTCTGTCGGCGGCCGGCGGTCTGTCGGTCGAAGAGGACTATGTGTCGAATTACGTGGCGCTCGGCGCGCGCGTGGATTTCGATCGCAAGCGCACGACCCTGGAAGTGAATGTGCGGCGCGCGCACGCCGAGGTCGCCGCCAAGCTCGATCGCGACGCCTATTCCTATTACGACAGCACCCATTACCGCGCCCATCTCGATTTCGAGACCACGCGCGACTCCCGAACCATCACCTTGCGCGACGATCGCGACGACTGGACGGCGTCCGCGAGCCTCGCCCGCGTATTGACCCGCCACCTGCTGCTGGCCGGCGGCTTCGAATACACGCGCAGCAGCGGTTACCAGGGCAATCCCTACAAGGTCACCGAGTTCGTGTTCGCCGATCTGCGCGGCCCAGGCACCGACTTTGGCGTACCCGGCGTGCCGGTCCTGTACGACGCCTTCGTGCGCGGGCTGCTCGAGCAGCGGCCGGACATCCGCAACCAGTTCACCCTGCACGGCGAACTCGCCTACGACATCGAGCGCTGGGACGCCGCGTTGCATGTCGGCTACCGCTATTCTCACGACGACTGGGACATCAGCGCCCACACCTTCGACCTCGAATGGATCCAGCGTCTGCCGCGCGGCTGGCAGGTGGCGCCGCGCGTGCGCTACTACTCGCAGGGCCGGGCGGATTTCTATCACCGCTGGATCGTGGTCGGCGAAGCCATCCGCTACGTCGACATCGATGCCAACAATCCCGACCTCGGCTTTCGCGAGGATTACGCGTGGCTGCCCTACGAGTATTTTTCCAGCGACCATCGCCTCTCGGGCTATGGCGCCTTGTCCGGTGGCGTGAGCGTGGTACGGGAGTTCGCCGACGGTGCGCTGCGCCTGGAAGCCGGCGCCGAGTACTACCTGCACGCCGGCCATCTCAAGCTCGGCGGCGGCGGTGAAGGCGCCTATGCCGACTTCGATGGCTATGTGCTCAATGGTGTCATCGGTCTCGATCTGGAACGTGCATTCGCGCCCAAGGGCGATGGCGCGAGCACGCATGGCGAGCACGGCGCCCACCGTGGCACGCGCCACCTCGCGCCCGCCGGGCTCGACCATGCGCACGGCCCGCTGCGCGCCGGCGAATTCATGTTCGGCTATCGCTACGGCTATGCGCAGTGGAGCGGCGACTTCCTGCGCGGCACGCAAGCGGTCGATGACGCGACGATACTCAACCAAGCCTGCGCGCCGGCACAGTGCGCGACGGTCACGCGCGAAATGAGCATGAACATGCACATGCTGGATCTCATGTTCGCACCCAGCGACTGGCTGACCCTGGTGCTGATGCCGCAGTTCGTGAACATGAGCATGGCGGTGGCCAACATTCCCGGCGCGCCTGTCGGCGGCGGCCATCACCATGGCGGTGCGGGCGACGACACCCATACCACCGGCAGCGTCGGGGACACCACGTTTGGCGGCCTGGTGAAACTCCATGACGCCGGCACGCACGCCGCGCACCTCGGCCTCATGCTGCGCGCACCGAGCGGTGACTACGCCATCAAGCACGGCAACGTACGCATCGGCAATTTCATGCATTACGACATGCAGACCGGCAGCGGCACCTGGGATCTCGCGCCCAGCCTCACCTGGCACGGCCAATGGCGCCGATGGTCTTTCGGCGCGCAGGGTGCCGCCATGGTGCGCCTGGCGGGCGCCAACGGCGCTGGTTATCGCCTCGGAGACCGCCTGGAGACCTCGCTGTGGAGTGGCTATGGCCTCACCGACTGGCTGGGCGTGACGCTACGCGCGACCCATACCGTGCAGGGCGCGGTGCGCGGACAGTTCAAGCCCGCGGTGTTGGCCGTGGTCAGCGGCCCGATGGACTTGCCGGACAATACCGGAGGAAGGTATTTCGACCTCGGCGCGGGGCTGTCCGCCAAGGTCATGCATGGCACCCTGTCGGTGGAATGGCTGGCGCCCGTCAGTGACGACGTCAACGGCTTTCAGCGCGAGCGCGCGGGTACCTTGTTCGCCGGCTGGAATACTCACTTCTAGCGGGCGCGCGGAGGCGCGCATCGCTTGCGCCGTCACGCGGCCGGCGGGCTTGGTCGGCGCAATGGTCAACCCATCAGAAATGCACGCCGAAGCGGAGGTTGACGGCCGGGTTGCGTGACTGCTGGTAACCGAGCACGTCCTCCCATGCCGGCAGCACGACTTCGAGCGCGAGTTCGCTGCCACGCCAGGCGCCCCACGGCAGGGCGAGGTTGAGACCAAGGCCTATATCGAAGTATTCGCCGCCGCTGTTGCCGGCGAAATCGAAAGGGCCGATGTGTTCGGGCACGAACACATGCCCGGTGAATATGTCCTGCTGCGTACTCGGCGCCATGCGTCCTTCGATGCGACCCTGCGCGGTGTAGATGCCGCGCAGGCTGGCAGTCAGCCACGGCGCGAGGCGATAGCCGCCCCACAGGCTGCCATGCAGTTCATCACCTAGCGCGTATTTCGAGGTATTGCGCGATTCGAGACGCAGCTTGCCGGTCGCCTGCGCACCCCACAGCCAGCGCGCAGCTGCGCCGCGATAGGTCACGCTCGGTTCGAGATCCCAGGTGCCACTGCCGAGTTGCATGTCGTAGTGCAGACGCTGATCGGTGACCGGCGTGGTCATGTCCTTGCGCGCGCGCTGGTCGACGTCACCGGTAGGCATGCTCACGCCCAGGCCGGCGGTGACGACATGTTCGCCCCGCTGGAACACGCGGTAGAGTGCGTAGAGGCCCGTGTCACCCACGCCGCCGGGCTCATGACGATGGACACCGCTGTGCGCGCCGTGGGGGCCGACCAGGGTGATGTCGGGATTGGCGGTCATGGTCATGTCCATGTCCATCCATTGCGGTGTCAGCATCACCGTCAGGCGTTCGGTGAGCGCGAACATGACGTCCAGCATGTGCATGTTCATACCCATCGAGCGCGGCGTGACGGCGCACACGCGGCCCTCGCAGCCTTCGCTGCGCAGCGTGGCAACGTCGACGTCGTGTCCGCCGTTCTGCACGGCGCCGCCCTGGGAGCGACGCGCGAAACGATAGGCCACCATCCATTCGCCGGCCCGCGGCAACGCGTGGTCGAACATCACCCGGCCGGCGCCGCCGAGTGGGCGGCGTGATGCTGTGCAGCGCTGGCGACGGGCGCGGCCAAGGCATCGAAGTCGATGCTGAGCGCGGCGTTGGCCACCCAGTAGTCGTAATCGGCGAAGCTGTCCTCACCGCCGCCGCCGAGCTTGAGCGCGCCCTCGTGCAGGGTGTAGTCGAAGCCGGCCTCGAGAGTGAGCCCTTTGCTGATCGCCTTGGTGACCGTGATGCCCGGCCCCAGCGAACCGAAGCCCGACAGGCGATGATCGCTCGAGTAATGGCGCGGGAAGTTCTGGAACACGCGCCCACTGAGGAAATTGCCGCTGGCATCGAAGCGTGTTTCCGTCATCTCGAACACCGCGAGGGTGTAGAAGTCGGCACGCGATTGCGAGTAGTAGCGCAGTCGCGGTGTCACCGTCCAACCCCGTGGCAGCGGCTGCACCCAGGCGCCTTCGAGGCTGTGGGCGTGGATACCCCAGTCATCGTGCGCAAAGCGATAGTCGAGATGAAGCGCCGCATCCGTGCGCTGGAGGTAATGGATGAATCCCACGTGCCAGTCGAACAGCATGCGCAACTTGGGGCGCACCTCGACCAGGGCACTACTGCCGGTATCGCCGTACAGATTGGTGTGGCCAACGGCGGCGTCGTTGCCGAACACCACCTCGTGACCGAACACCACCTTGTAGGGATTGGCCATGTAGCCGGTGCTGTGGGTGTAGCCGAGGCCGACGGTCAGGAGATCGTGCCTGGACAGCACCTGGGTCAACGACAGCTGGCCACTCTTGTCGTGGCGCGTGCCGTGCAGGGTGGCGCCGGTGCGAGCGAAGCCGCCGAAACCGTCGGGGCCGCAGCTCGGTACCACGTAGCCGGTCGGCGTGAGCGGGTGCTTCTCGAACACCCCGCCGTCGAACAGGCACAGACCGGCGTCGTAGGCATCGCTCGCGATGAACGGCAGGGCGTCAGGGTCGAGCCTGGCGCGCGTTTCGCTGTTGGTGTAGCCGAGGCTCCAGTTGAGCGTGGTGCGCTTCGCATTGAAATCGAAGCTGCCGCCGACGTTCATGAAGCGCGACTCGTAGTCGCGCTCCGATGACACACCGCCACCGATGGACAACGACGCATTGTCCCAGGCGTAGGCAATTTCCAGGTCACCCTGTTGGCGTGTTTCGGGTGAGGCGGAACTCAACACGTCGGTGTGGCGGTTGTCGATGCGGCCCTGGGCGTCGAGGAAGTTACCGTGGCGGTCTACCGGTACGTCGCCGTACATGGCGAGGGCCGCCAGGGGCGAGGCCCCGGTGATGATGCCCTGGTCGTCGCGGCGCGGTGAATTGCCGGCCTGGCTCATGAGCGGTGAAGCACCGATGGGCGTGGCGCCTGACCAGGTGTCCTGGGTGAAGTGCGCCTTGAACGTGACGCGCGGCGCGAGCGTCGCGCGCACGCCGACATCGAAGCCGTCGACCTCGATGGGCCTCAGGTTCTGCGGCAACTTCTGTACGCCCCCGGCGAAGTCGTTGCTGTAGATGTCGCGCCGGCCTTCGCGGTAATGACTGTACTGGATGTCGACGCCGTCGGCGGCGGCTGCGCTGCTCGCCGCCGGCGTGAGCCCGGGCAGCGCGAGCGCCGACATCGTGAGGGCCGCGAGCGCGTTCGAGCGCGTCTCTTTAGTTGCAGCCACAACCACCCCCTTGCCCCGCGCTGCCGCCCGGTGCCGCTTCGCGACTGTCGCGAACGTGGCGCATGAGACCGGTATGCAAGGGGTGCGGCGTCACCGCCATGTGCGGTTTGGCCAAGGCGCCCCGCTCCCAGGGCTGCACATCGGCGCACGCGCCGAGCAGCGCGCATAGCAAAAATACGAGCAAGTGGCGAAGCATGAGGGTGTGCCGCTCCCTGGCGACGGGGATATCCATGCGCCATGGCGCGCGCGCTCATGCTATGGAGATACTGGAGTGCGGCAAATGCGACCGGATGACGCAGG